>CAZVRI010000137.1:1328-1538 GCA_964629855.1 uncultured Thermoleophilaceae bacterium | reverse complement strand
AGCGCATGTAGGAGAACTTGCGCACGAGCGTCTCGAGCGGCACCCCGTACTGCAGCGCGATCGAGATCGACGTCGCGAACGCGTTCATCATGCCGCGCAGCGTCGAGCCCTCCTTGCCGATGTCGGTCAGGAAGATCTCGCCGACCTTGCCGTCCTCGTAGACGCCGGCGGTGATGTAGCCCTCGTGTCCGGCGATCGAGAACTTGTGCG
>CAZVRI010000137.1:0-1318 GCA_964629855.1 uncultured Thermoleophilaceae bacterium | reverse complement strand
CGGCGCGGGCCGACCTCGGCGATCGCGGCCTTGACCGCGGCGTCGATCTTCGCCTGCGTGTCCGCCGGCTCGTCCTTCTGCGCGTCGGTGCGCAGCGCCTGCGCGGTCTTCGAGCCGTCGCGGTAGATCGCGAGCGCCTTCAGGCCGAGCTTCCAGCCCTCCATGTAGGTCTCGGAGATGTCCTCGATCGTCGCCTCGGCGGGCAGGTTGACCGTCTTCGAGATCGCGCCCGAGAGGAACGGCTGGGCCGCGTCCTTGAGCCCCGGCGCCCCGACGATCGTGCTGTTCTCGGCGATGTGCGCCTCGATCTGCTCGACCTCGTGGTCGGAGTAGCCGAGCGTCCGCAGCGCCTCGGGCACGGTGCGGTTGACGATCGTCATGTTGCCGCCGCCGACGAGCTCCTTGAACTTGACCAGCGAGAAGTCCGGCTCGATGCCAGTCGTGTCGCAGTCCATCAGGAAGGAGATCGTCCCGGTCGGCGCGAGCACCGTCGCCTGCGCGTTGCGGTAGCCGAACTCCTCGCCGAGCTCGATCGCCTCGTCCCACGAGCGCTTCGCCGCCTCGAGCAGCGGCTCCTCGACCAGGCCGGCGTCGATGTCGTCGGCCGCCGCGCGGTGCTTGCGCATCACGTGGAGGTGCGGGTCGCGGTTCTCCTCGAACTTCTCGTAGGGGCCGACCGCCGCGGCGATCTCAGCCGACTTGCGGTAGGCGCGGCCGGTCATCAGCGCGGTCAGGGCACCGGCGACCGCGCGACCCTCGTCGGAGTCGTAGGGCAGGCCGTTGCTCATCAGCAGCGCGCCGAGGTTGGCGTAGCCGAGGCCGAGCTGGCGGAACGCGACCGCGTTGCGGGCGATCTCGTCGGTCGGGTAGCTCGACGGCGAGACGACGATCTCCTGCGCGAGGATCAGCACGTCGACGACGTGCTCGTAGGCCTCGACGTCGAACGTGCCGTCGGCGCGGCGGAACTTCATCAGGTTGATCGACGCCAGGTTGCAGGCCGAGTCGTCGACGTGCATGTACTCCGAGCACGGGTTCGACGCGTTGATCCGGCCCGAGTTCGGGCAGGTGTGCCAGTCGTTGATCGTCGTGTCGTACTGGACGCCCGGATCGGCGCAGCGCCAGGCCGCGTCCGAGATCTGGCGCAGCACGTCGGCGGCGTCGTGGGTCGCGACCGGAGTGCCGTCGCCGCGCGACAGCAGGTCCCAGTCCTCGCCGCGCTCGGCGCGCGACATGAACTCGTCGGTAACGCGCACCGAGTTGTTGGCGTTCTGGTACTGGATCGAGGTGAAGCCGTCACCGTCGATCGACATGTCGAAGC
>CAZVRI010000136.1:1093-1557 GCA_964629855.1 uncultured Thermoleophilaceae bacterium | reverse complement strand
GAGCATCGCGGCCTCGGCCTCGATGCTCGGCCAGCCGGTGTCGATGCTGCTGCCGCAGGTCGTCGGCTTCCGGCTTGACGGCGAGCTGCCGGAGGGCGCGACTGCGACCGACCTCGTGCTGACGGTCACCGAGCTGCTGCGCGAGCACGGCGTCGTCGGCCGCTTCGTCGAGTTCTACGGCCCGGGCCTGCCGAACCTGCCGCTCGCCGACCGCGCGACGATCGGCAGCATGTCGCCGGAGTTCGGCTCGACGTGCGCGATCTTCCCGGTCGACGCCGAGACGCTGCGCTACCTCGAGTTCACCGGTCGGCCGACCGAGCAGATCGAGCTCGTCGAGGCCTACGCCCGCGAGCAGGGCATGTTCCACGAGCCGGGCAGCGAAGACGCCGTCTACTCCGACACGCTCGGACTGGACCTCAGCACGGTCGAGCCGAGCCTCGCCGGCCCGAAGCGGCCGCAGGACC
>CAZVRI010000136.1:0-1083 GCA_964629855.1 uncultured Thermoleophilaceae bacterium | reverse complement strand
GACCGGATCGCGCTGTCGCAGGCGGCGAGCGACTTCCTCGCCGAGCTGAGCGACGCCGAGGACGGCAAGCAGCTCGACAACGGCGGCAACGGCTCGCGGCTGTCGTTCCCGGCCAGCGACCCGCCGGCGAACTCTCCCGGCGACCACGACTCCGGTGGTGAGCCCGCTCACGCGCACGGCACCGCGACCGTCGCGCCGTCGAAGCGGTCGGCGACCGTGTCGCTCGACGGTGAGCAGTTCGAGATCGAAGACGGAGCGGTCGTGATCGCGGCGATCACCAGCTGCACCAACACCTCCAACCCGTCGGTGATGGTCGGCGCCGGCCTGCTCGCCCAGAAGGCGGTCGAGCGTGGCCTGACGCGCAAGCCGTGGGTTAAGACGAGCCTCGCGCCCGGATCGAAGGTCGTCACCGACTACCTCGACCGCGGCGGTCTGACCGAGCCGCTCGAGCAGCTCGGGTTCAGCCTCGTCGGCTACGGCTGCACGACCTGCATCGGCAACTCCGGTCCGCTGCCGGAGGAGGTCTCGGCGGCGATCGAGGCCGAGGACCTGACGGTCTGCTCGGTGCTGTCGGGCAACCGCAACTTCGAGGGCCGGATCCACCCCGAGGTCAAGATGAACTACCTCGCGTCGCCGCCGCTCTGCGTCGCCTACGCGCTCGCCGGGCGGATGGACCTCGACCTGCTGACCGAGCCGCTCGGTGAGGGCAGCGACGGCGAGCCGGTCTACCTGCGCGACATCTGGCCGTCACAGGCAGAGGTCAACGCGGCGGTCGAGGAGGCGGTGCAGTCCGACATGTACCGCAAGAGCTACGGCGAGGTCTACGAGGGCGACGAGCACTGGCGCGCGCTCGAGACGCCCGAGGGCGACCGCTACGCCTGGGACGACGGCTCGACCTACGTCAAGCGCCCGCCGTACTTCGAGGGCATGCCGGCCGACGCGCCGGAGGGCTTCGAGGACATCCGCGGCGCGCGCATCCTGGCGCTGCTCGGCGACAGCGTCACCACCGACCACATCTCGCCGGCCGGCGCGATCAAGCGCGACGGCCCGGCTGGCAAGTACCTGATCGAGCACGGGGTCGAG
>CAZVRI010000135.1:0-1870 GCA_964629855.1 uncultured Thermoleophilaceae bacterium | reverse complement strand
CCGCCGGAGAGCCGCAGCGCCGGATGGTCGAGCGTGTCGCCGACCTCCTCCCAGAGGCCCGCGCGCTGGAGCGCGTCGCGGACGTCGGGCAGCAGCTCGGCCTTGCCGGGCCGGCCCGATCCCTGCTCGCGCAGCGCATAGGCGACGTTGTCGAAGATGCTCATCGGGAACGGGTTGGGCTGCTGGAAGACCATGCTCACCCGCCGCCGCAGCGCGGTGACCTCGAGCGTGTCGATGTCCTCGCCGTCGAGCGAGATGACGCCGGTCCGGCTGGCGGTCGGAGTGATCTCGACGAGCCGGTTGAACGAGCGCAGCAGCGTCGTCTTGCCGCAGCCGGACGGGCCGATCAGCGCAAGTACCTCGCCCTGGCGGACGGGGATCGTGACGCCGCGGACGGCCTCCTTGGCGCCGTAGGCGATCCGCACGTCGTCGGCGCGCATCCGCTCGACCTTCGGGCTGAGGCTCGGGTCGGGACGGCGGACCGGGGACGCGCCGACCGCCACGCCACCGCCCGGCTGGGGGCGCTGGCCGTTCGGCGGCGGGTCGACCGCGCGCGGCTCGCGGTCGACGAGGATCCGCCGCACCGGGGGCGGCGGGGCGAGGATGACGTCGCGCTCGTCACGCTCCTCGGGTGGGCTCAACGAGTCCATGCGACCTCCTTCTTGCCACGGGCGATCCGCGTGACCGCGAAGTTCAGGGCGACGACGACGAGCAGGAGGACGAACGCCGCGAAGTAGGCCTTCTCGGGCGCGTTCGCCTCGCCCGCCGGCGAGGCCAGGTAGACGTAGCTGGTGAGCGTGCTGCCCGTGCCCTTGAAGAGGCCGAAGACACCATCGCCGGACTGGATGCTGAGTGTGTTGCCGAGCAGGACGACGACGATCGCCGTGTCTCCGGCGACCCGCCCCATGCCGAGTGCGGTGCCGGTGCCGATTCCTGGTCGCACCGCCGGCAGCAGCACCCGCCGGATCGTCGCGGCGCGCGTCTTGCCGAGCGCGTAGGAGGCCTCGCGGACATGGCCGGGAATCGAGTTGAGCGCCTCGCGCGTCGCGCCGACGATCAAGGGCAGCGCGATCAGGGACATCATGCAGGCGGCCGCGATGAACGAGCGGCCGAACACCGCGCCGCCCTCGGCTTGGAACGAGAGCGGCGCCAGCAGCTGCTGCTGGAAGACGAGCAGCCCGAAGATCGCGAGCACGATGCTCGGCGTGCCGGCGACGACCTCGATGCCGGACTCGACGGCGCGCGCGAGGCCAGAGGGGCGCCCGTACTCGGTCAGCCAGACCGCGATCGCGACGCCGAGCGGCGCGGCGATCGCGACCGCCATCACGGTCAGCAGCAGCGTGCCAACCAGGGGGTCCTTGAAGCCGCCGGCCTTCGACTGGTCGACGTCCCCAGTCGGGCTCTGCGTGAACAGCGACAGGTCGAAGTACTGGGCGCCCTTGACCGCCATGTAGACCAGGATCGAGCCGGCGATCGCGATCAGCGCGAGGCCGGCGGTCCAGGCGGCGTAGTAGCCGGCGCGGTCGATCAGCGGCCAGTTGGAGGGCGTATCCCGCGGAGGCATCGCGACGTGTGGGGCGGAGCTCACGGCCGCACCCCGTACTTGCGCAGTGGCTGCTTCGCGGCGAAGCCGGCGAGCGAGAGAAAGACGCTGGAGATCAGCAGGACGGCGGCGAAGGCGTAGAGCGTCTGGCCGAATGGGACGACCGAGATGCCCTCGACGTTCTCGACCAGTGCCGAGGCGAGCGGCCGCGTCGGCTCGAACAGGAAGGTGATGCCGTCGATCGGGTTCGGCGCGAAGCTCGCCGAGCCGGCGACCATCGAGAGCATGATCGCCTCGCCGAGCGCGCGGGCGGTGGCGAGCACGGCG
>CAZVRI010000134.1:0-2080 GCA_964629855.1 uncultured Thermoleophilaceae bacterium | reverse complement strand
CGCCGAACGCGCCGTGCGTGGAGGTGTGCGAGTCGCCGCAGACGATCGTCATGCCGGGCTGGGTGACGCCCATCTCCGGGCCGATCACGTGGACGATGCCCTGGCGCTCCGAGCCGATCGAGTAGACCGGGACGCCGAACTCGCGGCAGTTGTCCTCGAGGGTCTGGATCTGCTTGCGCGACAGCGGATCGCCGATCATCGGCAGGCTGGTCGAGCCGTCTGTCGGGATGTTGTGGTCGGCGGTAGCCAGCGTGCGGTCGGGCCGGCGGACCGGGCGACCGGCCAGCCGCAGGCTCTCGAACGCCTGCGGGCTGGTGACCTCGTGGACGAGGTGGAGGTCGATGTAGATCAGCCCCTCGGACACCTCGTGGGCTTCCCAGATCTTGTCGAACAGCGTCTTGGGCATCAGGACCTCCTCAGTCCGGCGGCGACTACCGCATAGAAGCGCGCGTCGGCGCCGGTGTTGTTCTCGAAGTGGTGTGGCAGGTCTGCGTCGAAGGTGACGGCGTCGCCCTCCCCCAGCTCGTGCGCCGCGCCGTCACAGACGAGCGTGACGCCGCCGTCGGCGACGACCGCAGTCTCGCGCGCGCCGGGCTCGTGCATCGGCGGGTCGCCGGGACCGCCTGTCGACGCGCCGGGCGCCAGCGTGTGCAGCGAGACCTCGGCGCGCTGGCCGGGCAGCGCCGGGGTCAGGACGTCGTAGTGGTGGCCGCGCGCGGTGGCGCCGCCGCGCAGGCGCTCGTCGGCGCGCACGACCGAGACGGCGCCGCCCTCGTCGAGCCGCAGCAGCTGGGAGAGCGTCAGCTCGAGGCCGGAGGCGATCCGGGACGCGACCGCCAGCGTCGGGCTGGTCTCGCCGCGCTCGACCTGGCTGAGCATCTGCGCCGAGACGCCGCTGCGCTCGGCGAGGTCGCGCAGCGAGAGGTCCATCCCCTCGCGCAGCGCGCGGACTCGCGCCCCGATCTGGATCTGGGGCTCGACGGCTGGTGCGGCTACCGCTGACACAGCCCGTACGTTATCACGGACAAACGTCCGCGCAATGGTGCGAGGTCAGGTTCGCTGGCCGGTCGGGCGGACCAGGACCTCGTTGATGCCGACATGTGGCGGCTGGCAGACGGCGTAGCGAATGGCGTCGGCGATGTCGCCCGCCTGGAGCACGTCGCCGATTTCCTCACGCATCTTCTTGACGCCCTGCTGGATCAGCGGACTCGTGTTGTGGCCCTGCAACTCCGTCTCGACGAACCCCGGCTCGACGCAGGTCACGCGGATGTTCGCGTGCAGGGCCTCCTGGCGCAGCGCCTCCGAGAAGGCGGTCACACCGAACTTGGTCATGTTGTAGACCGCAGCCCCAGCAGCCGCCCGGCGACCGGCCACCGACGACAGGTTGACGATGTGCCCTCCCCCGCTCGCAGCCATCAGCGGCAGCGCCGCATGGGTGCAGTAGAGGAGACCGAGCAGGTTGACGTCGAGCATCTGCCGCCACTGCCCGGTGTCGGCGCCGTCGACCGGGCCGAGCAGCATCACGCCGGCGTTGTTGACCAGGACGTCGAGCCCGCCGAGCCGCTCGTTCGCGCCGGCCACGAACGCATTCGCAGCCTGCTCGTCCGCCACGTCGACCTCGAAGGCAATCGCGCGACCGCCAGCCGCCCCGATCCGCTCGGCCAGCGCCTCGACGCGGTCGATGCGGCGCGCGCCGAGCGCCACCGACGCGCCGGCGTCAGCCAGCGCGAGTGCCGTCGCCTCACCGATTCCCGACGAGGCGCCGGTGATTGCCGCGACCTTGCCCTCCAGTGGCTTCCCCATCGTTCGATCCTAGCCGGGACCAGGGGCCCGCGAGCGAAGCGCCAGCTCCAGCTCGAAGCGGGCGTCGGGATCGTCGAGACGATCGCCGTAGAGCTCGCGCAACCGGCCCATCCGGTAGCGAACGGTCTGCGGATGGACGTGCAGTGCGGCGGCGACGGCCTCGGTGCGGCCACGCTCGCGCAGCCAGGCCGTGAGTGTGTCGATCAGGCGCTCGCGCGAGGCGGCGGTCTCGTCGTCCAGTGGTGCGAGTGCGGTGGTGGCGATGTCACGGGCGAGG
>CAZVRI010000133.1:283-2160 GCA_964629855.1 uncultured Thermoleophilaceae bacterium | reverse complement strand
AGGCCGGCGACGTCTCGGCCTACATCCCGACCAACGTGATCTCGATCACCGACGGCCAGATCTTCCTCGAGGGCGATCTGTTCCGCTCCGGCGTCCGCCCGGCGATCAACGTCGGCATCTCGGTCTCGCGCGTCGGCGGAAACGCCCAGCCGAAGGCGATGAAGAAGGTTGCTGGCAAGCTGCGCATCGAGCTCTCGCAGTACCGCGAGCTCGAGGCGTTCGCCCAGTTCGGCTCGGAGCTCGACGCCTCGACGCAGGCAACGCTGGCCCGTGGCGAGCGGCTCGTCGAGACGCTCAACCAGGGCGAGCTGAAGCCGTGGAAGCCGGCCGACCAGGTTGCCGCGATCTACTCCGGCACCGGCGGCTTCCTCGACCGGATCAAGGTCGAGCGCGTCTCGGAGTTCCACGACACGCTGCTGCAGCGGTTGCACTCCGAGAACTCCGATCTGATGAGCACCCTCAACGAGGGCGACTGGTCGGACGAGATCGAGAAGAAGCTCGGCGACGCGATCGCCGAGGCGATCGACGACTTCGGTCCCGACTTCGACTCCGAGGGCAACCCGCTCGAGGAGGGCGAGTCCGACCGCATCCTGTCCGAGGAGGAGCGTCAGGCCCCGGGCCGTACCGCCGAGGAGGCTGAGGCGCCCGCCGCCGCATAGCCCATGGCCTCTCAGAAGGACGTCAAGAACCGCATCTCGTCGGTGCGGAACATCCAGAAGATCACTCGCGCCATGGAGATGGTCGCGGCCGCGCGCCTGCGCCGCGCCGAGCAGCGCATCGAGGCGCTGCGTCCGTACGCGGGGGCGATCCGGCGGATGACGCGACGGACCGCCGAGGCCGTCGAGAACATCCCGAACATGCCGCTGCTCGAGGAGCACGACTCCGTCGAGCGCGTCGGGCTGCTGCTCGTCACCGGCGATCGCGGCCTCGCCGGCGCGTTCAACTCGCAGATCGTGCGTGCCGGCAACCGCCGCGCGCAGGAGCTGGCCGACGAGGGCAAGGAGGCCGTTTGGTACGCCTCCGGCCGCCGTGGCGTCGGTTCGCTGCGCTTCCGTGGCCGCGAGGTCACCGGCTCCTACGAGGGCTTCACCGACCGTCCGGCGTTCGCCGACGCGCGCGACATCGCGGGCGATCTGGCCGCCGCCTACGTCGACGGCAAGGTCGACCGCGTCGAGGTCATCTACAACGGCTACGTGTCGCCGCTGACCCAGACGGTCACCAACGACGTGCTGCTGCCGCTGCAGGCGATCGAGGACCTGACCTCCGACGAGGGCGAGACCGCCGAGGAGGCCGCCGCCGAGGAGAAGAGCGCCAGCACCTCGTGGCTGTACGAGCCGGAGCCGGAGGAGATCCTCCAGCGGTTGGTGCCGGACTACATCGAGATCAGCATCTTCCGGGCGCTGCTCGAGTCGACCGCATCCGAGCACGGTGCCCGCATGACGGCGATGCGCAACGCGCAGGAGAACGCCAGCGACATGATCGACGACCTGACCCTCGAGATGAACCGCCAGCGCCAGGCGGAGATCACGCAGGAGATCATGGAGGTCGTCGCCGGGGCCGAGGGCCTGACGTAGCGCCGACCGAAACCACTTCGGTGGTTACTACATGATTTTCGAGATTTAAGACTTAGATAGGCAAGGAGAACCCAGTGGAGGCAGCAACAGCAACGCAGAGTGGCGTCAAGGCCGGCAAGGTCGAGGAGATCACCGGCGTCGTCATCGAGGCGGTCTTCCCCGAGGACCTGCCTGAGATCTACAACGCGATCGAGATCACGATGCCGCCGGCCGAGGCTGGTGGCGAGCCGACGACGCTCGTCTGCGAGGTTCAGCAGCACCTGGGCGACGACCGCGTCCGCGCGGTGGCGATGGACGCGACCG
>CAZVRI010000133.1:0-273 GCA_964629855.1 uncultured Thermoleophilaceae bacterium | reverse complement strand
TCCCGCGGGACCGAGGTCCGCGACACCGGCGCTCCGATCACGGTGCCGGTCGGCAAGGGCACGCTCGGCCGCATCTTCAACCTGCTCGGCGAGCCGATCGACGGCGCCGGCGACGTCGAGTACGACGACCGCTGGCCGATCCACCGCAAGGCGCCGAACGTCGAGAACCTGACTCCGACGCGCGAGATCTTCGAGACCGGCATCAAGGTCGTCGACCTGCTCGCGCCGTACGCCAAGGGCGGCAAGGTCGGCCTGTTCGGCGGCGCCGGCGTC
>CAZVRI010000132.1:0-2169 GCA_964629855.1 uncultured Thermoleophilaceae bacterium | reverse complement strand
TCCGAGCACGGCGTCTTCACCGCGCGGCCGGGCCAGTTGACGAACGACTTCTTCGTCAACGTGCTCGACCCGAGCACGGAGTGGAAGGCGACTTCGGACGACGCGGAGGTGTTCGAGGGCCGCGACAGCTCGACCGGCGAGGTCAAGTGGACCGGCACCCGCGCCGACCTGGTGTTCGGATCGAATTCGATCCTGCGCGCGCTGGTGGAGGTCTACGCCAGCGACGACGCCCAGCAGCAGTTCGTCGACGAGTTTGCGGCGGCCTGGGCGAAGGTGATGGACCTGGACCGCTTCGACGTCGCCTGATCCGGGACGTCTACTCGAGAGCCGCGGCCCTGAGGGCCGCGGCTCGCCCGAGTAGCGGGACCCCCTCGCCGAGACTGGCGAAGAAGGGGTCGTCGGTCGAGCCGCTGAGGTAGCGGCCGTAGCTGGCCTCGAGGAAGATCGCCGACTTCCAGAGCGCCAGGACCTCGTACCAGCCGATGCTGGCGAGGTCGCGTCCGCTGCGCTCGGCGTAGCGAGCGCGCAGGTCGGCGCGGCGCGCGAAGCCGTCGCCGCGCGTCACCTCGGAGAGGGCGAGGATCGGCGTCGGCGGGTCGCCGGGATCGGCCCACGCCGCGAGCAGGTAGCCGACGTCGGCGAGCGGGTCGCCGACCGTCGTCATCTCCCAGTCGAGGATCGCTGCCAGCTCGACCGGGTCGCCGGGCGCGAGCAGGACGTTGCCGAGCCGGTAGTCGCCGTGGACGACGGTCGGCGGCGGCGACTCCGGCAGCCGCTCGCTCAGCCAGCGGTGGGCGGCGTCGACGTCGGGCACGGGCCGCGTCGCGACCTGTTCCCAGATGCCGGCGAAGCGGCGCAGCTGGCGCTCGAGGTAGCCGCTGGGCCGGCCGAAGGCGGCGATCTCCGGGGCGGTCGCGTCGATCGCGTCGAGGTCGACGAGCGCGTCGACCAGCGCGGGCCCGATCGCGCTGCGCACCGCCGGGCTGTCGAGCTCGGCTGGCAGCCGGCTCGTCAGCACGTGGCCGGGCACGTGACGCATCAGGTAGAAGGGCGCGCCGATCGTCTCGGCGCTCTCGTGGATCGCCACGACCTCGGGCACGCGCGCCCCCGCGCGTCCGAGCGCCGCGACGATCCGTGCCTCGCGGATCATGTCGTGCGCCGACTCCGGGTACGGCGGACGCGGCGGGCGGCGCAGCACCAGGCGGTCGTCGCCGCGGGTCAGTAGGTAGGTGACGTTCGAGTGGCCCTCGCCGAGCGGCGCGGCGGTCAGCGGCCCGGCGCCGACGCCGAGCTCGTCGAGCAGCCGCTCGACCGGCTCCAGCACGATCAGCGGCGGCCGCTCCATCGCGGCCGCCTGTCCGGCGTCGGCGGCGACGTCGCCGCTCACGCGTCCGTGGCGCCGGTCGCGGCCGCGCGCTGGCGCAGCGCCCGGCGGGCGGTGGCCCAGTGGTGGACCTCGGTCGGGCCGTCGTAGATGCGGAAGGGGCGGGTCTCGTTCATCAGCCGCGCGAGGACGCGGTCGCCGGAGACGCCGAGGCTGCCGCAGATCTGGATCGAGCGGTCGACGACGCGGCCGACGGCCTCGGCGACGTACGCCTTGGTCAGCGACGACTCGTGCCGCGCCGACCGGCCGCGGTCGAGTGTCCAGGCGCAGTTCCAGATCAGCAGCCGGCTGGCCTCGATGTCGGCGACCGACTCGGCGATCCGCTCCTGGACCATGCCCAGCTCGCCGAGCTTCTGGCCGAACGCCTCGCGCTCGTTGGCGTAGTCGAGCGCCGTGTCGAGCGCGCGGCGGGCGGCGCCGAGCCAGCGCATGCAATGGGTCAGCCGTGCAGGGGCGAGCCGGACCTGGGCGTAGCGGAAGCCCTCGCCGACGCTGCCGAGAACGGCCTCGTCCGGGACCCGGCAGTCGGTCAGCGTCACCTCGGCGTGGCCGCCGGCGAAGACGCGGTCGGTCGCGTCGATCAGCCGCTCGATCCGCCAGCCGGGGTTGTCGGCGTCGACCAGGAACATCGTCGCGCCCTCGTCGGCGAGCGCCATGCAGATCGCGAACGCGGCGCCCTCGGCGCCGGTGATGAACCACTTGTGGCCGTCGATCGCCCAGCCGCCGTCGACGCGCTTGGCACGGCTGCGCAGCATCGAGGGGTCGGAGCCGGCGCCGGGGGCGGG
>CAZVRI010000131.1:1374-2172 GCA_964629855.1 uncultured Thermoleophilaceae bacterium | reverse complement strand
GTGCAGCGCCTGCTCAAGGCCGCCGACCTCGACTTCGACGTGCAGTTCGTCAACTACCGCTAGAGTCGGCCTTCTCGAGGCGCCATCCGGCGGCCCTCGTGCGCTGATCCCAGAACCGCGCATATCGCCCGTTCGCGCCGAGCAGGTCGGCGCGGGTGCCCCGCTCGACGATCCGTCCGCCTTCGAGAACGATGATCTGGTCGGCGTGCGTGACGGTGGAGAGCCGGTGAGCGACGACCAGGACGGTCTTGCCCGCGGTCAACGCGCGGATGCCGTCGACGCCTCGATCGTGTCGTCGAAGAGATACGCGTGCTGGAAGACCGGCGCGACGCGGTCGAGCAGGGCCGCCGTATCCACGTCCCGCACGTCGACGCCGCCGATCTGCACCGAACCGGACGCGACGTCGTAGAAGCGTCCGGCAAGGCGCAGCAGCGTCGTCTTGCCTGCCCCCGACAGACCGACGATCGCCGTCGTCGTCCCCTCGCCGATCTCGAGGTCGATCGCGTCGAGCACGTCGGTCTCGCCGTCGTAGCCGGACCGCACGTCGGAGAACCGGATGTCGTGTCCGATCGGGGAGCGACCGCTGCGTGACCGCATGACCGGTTCGTCGCGGAGCGCCGTGATGCGCTTGGTCGCGTTCCCCGCGGCGCGGATGACCGCGCCAAGCTCGCCCGCCTGAGCCAGCGGCTCGATGAAGCGCGAACTCACGGCGACGAGAGCGATGGCGGATGCGGGCGCGAGATCCCCACCGGAAGCAAGCGCGACGATCAGCCAGACGAGTGCGACGAAGGCGATCTG
>CAZVRI010000131.1:0-1364 GCA_964629855.1 uncultured Thermoleophilaceae bacterium | reverse complement strand
AACGAGAACACCGTCATCCCGGGGATGAGTGCCAGGACGGTGCCGCGCTGAGCGCGGCCCTGCTCGGCGAGGGCGTCTCGGAGAGCGGCGTTGCGGTCTCCGACCGCGCCGAAGGCACGCAGGGTGGGTTGCGCCTGACCGAACTCGATGACGCGGCTGTTGGCCTCGGCCGCTGCGGCATGCGAGCGGTGGTCGGCCCGCGAATAGATCGTCGAGCCCCACCGATTGATCACGTACAGAAGCGGCGCGGCAACGAGCATCGCGAACGAGACGCGCCAATCGACGAGGAGCATGCCGAGTGCGACGAGCACGGGCACCAAGACCGCCTGCGAGAGAGGGGCGAACAGGTGGGCGAAGACCCCCATCACGTCCTTGACGTCGGACACGATCGTCTTCGACACGCGCGCGGGGTCGGCGCGATCGAACCACCCCAACGGCAGTGAACTGACGTGATCGCCGAGTTCGGTCTCGAGATCGTGCATCATTCCGACGCCGATCGCGAAGCCGCTCATGGCCTGCAGGTAGTTCGCGACGACGACGACGAGAACGGCCCCGGCGATGCCTGCCGTCCACCCCCACGCCTCGCCGAACCTCTCCGAGAGGAGCGCGTCGAGGGCGGGGGCGAGCAGCAGATACGCAGTCGCGGTCGCCACCGCGAGCAGCACGAGCTGGAGCAGATAGCGCGGGAGCACGCGACGCGAGGCCGCCGGCAGGAGATCGAGTACGGCGCGGATCATCGGACGGCCTCCGATCGGTCGGGGTCGACACGATCTCGCGCGCGTTCGTTGGCGGCCCAGACCCTGGAGTAGAGGCCTCCTGCGCTCGCGAGATCCTCATGCGTGCCCTGTTCGACCACGCGGCCGCGGTCGAGGACGACGATCGTGTCGACGCCGGTGATGGTGTGCAGACGGTGGGAGATGACGAGGACGGTGCGCCCGGCGATGAGCCGCGCGAGCGCGTCTTGGATGGCCGCCTCGGACTCCGGATCGGCGAACGAGGTCGCCTCATCCAGGACGACGATCGGAGTGTCGCTCAGCAGCGCGCGAGCGATCGCGACGCGCTGCGCCTCACCGCCTGACAGACGCGCGTCGCCGCCGATGACGGAGTCGTAGCCACGCGGGAGCTCGAGGATCCGGTCGTGGATCTGCGCGGCGCGCGCCGCCCGCTCGACCTCGGAGTCGGTGGCTTCAGGACGCGCGATCGCGATGTTGTCGCGGACCGAACCCCGGATCAGCGTGACCTCCTGCAGGACGAATCCGACGTACCGGTACAGCACTCCGGGGTCGAGGTGGCGAAGATCGATGCCGCCGATGCGGTACCTTAGTAGGTTGTCGCAATGACGAACACGCGCGCGGCGGCACCCC
>CAZVRI010000130.1:0-2208 GCA_964629855.1 uncultured Thermoleophilaceae bacterium | reverse complement strand
GGCTCGACGCCGTCCTTCATGCAGGAGGCGATGTAGGCGGCCGAGGTGCCGAAGCAGGTGACCTTCGCGTCCGCGGCGAGGTCCCAAAGGACGCCGAGGTCAGGGTGGCCGGGGCTGCCGTCGTAGAGGACGATCGAGGCCGGCGTCAGCAGCACGCCGGCGAGGAAGTTCCACATCATCCAGCCGGTCGTCGAGAACCAGAAGACACGGTCGCCGGGCCGGGCGTCGAGGTGCAGGTTCAGCTTCTTGAGGTGCTCGAGCAGGATCCCGCCCTGGCTGTGGACGATCGCCTTCGGCAGACCGGTCGTGCCCGACGAGTAGAGGACCCAGAGCGGGTGGTCGAACGGCAGCTGCTCGAACTCGAGCGGCACGCCGTCGCCGCGCGCGATCAGGTCGGCGAACGCGATCCCCTTGTCGAGCCGGCCGGCGTCGGCGTCGCTGTCGAGGTACGGCAACAGCACCGTGTGCGAGAGCGAGGGAATCTCACGCTCGAGCGCCGCGGCGGTGTCCATGCGGTCGAAGTCGCGCCCGTTGTAGCGGTAGCCGTCGACGGTGAACAGCACCTTCGGCTCGATCTGGGCGAAGCGGTCGACGACCGACGAGACGCCGAAGTCTGGTGAGCAGCTGGACCAGACCGCCCCGATCGACGCGCAGGCGAAGAAGGCGGCCATCGCCTCGGGGATGTTCGGCAGGTAGGCGACGACCCGGTCTCCGGGACCGACGCCGAGATCGCGCAACCCACCCGCAATCCGCGCGGTGAGGGTGCGCAGCTCGCCCCAGGTCAGCTCCGAGAGCTGGCGCAGCTCCGACGCATGCCGGATCGCCACCTCGGCGTCGTCGCGGTCGCGGAAGATGTGCTCGGCGTAGGAGAGACGGGCGCCCGGGAACCACTCCGTGCCCGGCATCGCGCGGCTGCCGAGCACCGCGTCGTACGGCTCGGAGGACTGGACCTCGAAGTAATCCCAGATCGACGCCCAGAAGTCCTCGATCTCGTCGACCGACCACTTCCACAGCTCGTCGTAGGTCTCCACGGCGACGTCGCGCTCGCCGCGCAACCACTCCATGTAGCCGGCTAGTGCCGATCCCGCCTTCAGCTCTTCGCTCGGCTCCCACAACACCGGGTGCGTCTGCTCTGAGCTCATCGCGGCAAGACCCTAACGGGGCAGCGCGGTGGCCGCCACGCGGGCGAGCTGAGGCGCCAGCGTCTCCGGCGTCCAATCGTCCTCGCCGCCGAGCAGCATCCTCGCGCCGGCCTCGCCGATGCCGACCAGCAGCTCGCCGAACAGCCGTGCGCTGACGTCGTCGAGCTTCTGGTCGGGGTCGAGCCAGCGGCGCGCCGCGATCATCGCGTCGGCGACCTGGCGCTCGCGGCCGGCCCGGATCCGCCGCGCGACGGCGGCGCTCATCCCACCCTCGCCGAGCACGATCGTTCGGTAGGCCTGCGGCCGCTCCGTGACCGCGCGCAGGAACGCGGTCATCCCCTCGAGCAGTGCCGCCTCGGGCCCGTTCGGCGCCGCGAGCGGCAGCGCGGCGGCGACCTCGCGCAGCACGCGCGACTCCTCGCGCCGGAAGAGCGCCTTGAACAGCTCCCCCTTGTTGGCGAAGCAGTCGTAGACGACGGGCTTCGAGACGCCGGCGCGCTCGGCGATCGCGTTCATCGACGCACCCTCGAAGCCGAGCTCGAGGAAGACCTCCATCGCGGCGTCGAGGACGAGCGGGCGCCGGCGCTCGGGACCGAGGTGGGCAGCGCGCTGGCGCTCGGCGGCTACCTCGGTTGCCATGGGCGGAGTCTATCCACCCATTTCTACCGGCGGTAGCTATTTCCTACTTCGGGTAGCATTGCGCCCATGAGCGCCACCGAACTCGTTGCCGAGATGACCGACGACACCGCCCCAGAGGCCACCGAGACCCCGTTCTCGCTCGAGCTGAGCCAGGACCAGAAGGACATCCGCGACTGGGTCCACGGCTTCGCCGAGAACGTCGTCCGCCCCGCCGCCGCCGAGTGGGACGAGCGCGAGGAGACGCCCTGGCCCGTCATCCAGGAGGCGGCGAAGATCGGCCTCTACGGCTTCGAGTCGCTCGCCCAGTTCTTCATGGACCCGACCGGCCTCCAGATGCCGATCGTCAACGAGGAGCTGTTCTGGGGCGACGCCGGCATCGGCATGGCGATCATGGGCACGTCGCTCGGCGTCGCCGCGATCTTCGGCC
>CAZVRI010000129.1:0-2238 GCA_964629855.1 uncultured Thermoleophilaceae bacterium | reverse complement strand
CGCGGCGGCGGGTCGCCGTCCGCGGCACGCGGGACAGGAGGTCGCTCATCTCGCGCCGGGCGCGGCCCTCGGCGAAGCTCTCGAGGAAGGTCCCCCCGGAATACATCAGCGCGACCACGGCGGCCGCCAGCGCCTCGCCGAACACGAGTGCCGCCGACATCGACAGCGCGGCGACGATGTCGAGGCCGACCTCGCCCTTCGCGAGGCTGCGGACGATCTCGACCAGGAGCGCCACCAGCACAGGAACGACCCCCGCCGCCCAGGCGATGTGGGCCCACTCCGGCCGGCCCGCCACCCATAGCCCGAGGCCCGACACGAGCCCCAAGATCGCGATGCCCAGAAGCGTGACCTTGCGGCGATCCTGCAGGAGTGGCGTCATCTGGCGTGCGCTCTCCGGGATCAGGCCGCGCGCCCGCGTTATGCGCGAGTTTCGAAGATCCGTTCAACCTTCGTTTCGTTGAACCTGTCGCTTCGGGCTCGTCGAAGGCGAGGACCGGACGGCCGGCGTCGACGCCGGCGAGGCGCTGCCGTAGGCCAGCCGGCGCTCGCGCGCGAAGGCGAAAGTCGCGCTGCAACGCGTTTCAGCCCCTGCCCACCTTTGGCGGTGAGGCGCTATCCCCGCGACCCTCGAGGCCACGTCAAGCTTGAACGAACGCGGCATCCCGTATAGACCGATCTAATCGCGGTGACTGGGAGCCTCGCATGGCGACGGACAAGCGGAAGGCGGGGCGGGTGACGCTGCTCGACGTCGCGGAGGCCGCCGGCGTGTCGCGGGCGACGGCTTCGCTCGTCATCAGAAAGAGCCCGCTCGTCGCCGACGAGACGCGGCGGCGCGTCGAGCAGGCGATCGCCACGCTCGGCTACGTCTACAACATGGGCGCCGCCAGCATGCGCGCGACGCGCAGCAACACCGTCGGCGTCATCATCCCGAACCTCGGCAACCCGTTCTTCGCCGCGATGCTCGCCGGCATCGAGCGGACGCTGGAGGATGCCGGGCTGATCGTCGTTCTCGCGAACAGCCGGGAATCGGCCGCGAAGCAGGAGACGATCCTGCAGCGGATGCGCGAGCGCGGCGTCGACGGGCTGATCCTCTGTCCGGTCGCCGAGACCCGGCCGTCGCTGCTCGCCAAGGCCGCGGACTGGCGGCTGCCGATCGTGCAGGCGCTCCGCTATGTCTCTGACGCAAAAGGAGACTATGCCGGGGCGGACTATGCCGGCGGCATGCGTCAGGCGGTCGACCACCTCACCGGGCTCGGGCACCGCAGCATCGCCTTCGCCGCCGGCGGTCCGGTGCATTCGGCCTACCGCGAGCGGCTCGCCGGCTTCAGGGCGGCGATGGTCGACCATGATCTCGACCCGAGCGCAGTTCTCGACGTGCCGCTCGGACCTGCGGCCTCCGCCGCGTCGGCCGGGGCGCTGCTCGCGCATCCACTGCGGCCGACGGCCGTCATCGGCTTCAACGACATCATGGCAGGGGGGATCGCCAACGGTCTCACCGACCTCGGGGTCGAGGTCGGCCGCGACGTCTCCGTCGTCGGATTCGACGACCTGGCCGAGGCCGAGCTGGTCCGCCCGCGGCTGACCTCGGTCGCCACCTTCCCGGCAGAGATCGGGGACGCCGCCGCGCGCCTGCTGCTCGAGCGCCTTGCCGCGCCGGAGCGCGGTGACCGCCGCGTCGTCAATCTGACGCGCCTGATCCTGTGCCAGTCCACCGGGGCGCCGCGACAGCATTGACACGCTCTGCGATTCGTTGTTAGATCGATCCAACAAAAAGCCCACGACGCACGTCGGAGCGGAGGAACCATCCCGATGTACGACTTCAACTTCGCGCCGGTCTTCGCCGGAATGGACCAGCTGCTGGCCGGGGCCTGGGTCACGGTGAAGCTCTCGGCCGCGGCGATGGCGATCGGCCTCGTCGTCTCGATCGTCTGCGCCGTCGCCAAGACCTCCGGTCCCCGGCCGGTCCGCTTCGTGGTCGAGACCTACATCGAGGTGATCCGCAACACGCCGTTCCTCGTGCAGATCTTCTTCCTCTACTTCGGCCTGCCGACGATCGGCCTGCGGCTCGACCCGAACTCGGCGGCGCTGCTCGCCCTCGTGGTGAACTTCGGCGCCTACGGGACGGAGATCATCCGGGCCGGCATCGAGTCGATCCACAAGGGCCAGCTCGAGGCGGGCACCGCCCTCGGGCTCTCGCGCCTGCAGATCTTCCGCTACGTGGTGATGAAGCCGGCGCTC
>CAZVRI010000128.1:0-2434 GCA_964629855.1 uncultured Thermoleophilaceae bacterium | reverse complement strand
CGCAGGCGAGCATCGCGACGACGACCTCGGGGATCATCGGCAGGTAGATCCCGACGACGTCGCCGGGCCTCACGCCATGGTCCTTGAGCGCGTTGGCGAGCCGCTGGACGTCGCGCAGCAGGTCGGCGTAGGTGAGGTCGCGCTCCTCGCCCTCCTCCCCACGCCAGTGGAACGCAACGCGGTCGCCGTTGCCCGCCTCGACGTGGCGGTCGAGGCAGTTGTACGAGACGTTCAGCTTGCCGCCGGTGAACCACTTGTAGAACGGCGCCTCGGAGTCGTCGAGCACCGTGTCCCAACGCTCGAACCAGTGCAGGTCCTCAGCCTGCTTCGCCCACCAGCCCTCCGGGTCGCGCTCCGCCTCCTCGTAGACGGCGGAATCGCTCAACAGCGCATGCTCCGCAAAAGCCGCCGGCGGGTCGAAGGTCTCCTGGTCGAGCAGCTCGGCGATTCGCTGCTCGGCGTTGGACGCGGCGCTGGTCTCCATCACTCTCTCTCCTCTGCCTGGTCCTCTTGTTTCTACCGCCTCTCGACCGCCTGCGGGGCGTGGGCCGTGGCTCGCGCTTGTCGCCGCCGCGATCCAGAAGCCCCCGTCCGGTGCCAATCTCCGCGCCGAGCCCAGCCTGGACCGAACGTACAACTCGTCGAAGTCGTGCTCAGCCCTGGTCTCATCCTTACTGAGCACCGTTCCGAGCCCGCGGCCGATAAGGCCGAGCGGGATCGAGGCGATGCCGGAGTTGGCGAAGTCTCAGCCGATCAGCACCCCTCGCGTCCAAGCCCGGCCAGACACCGGATCTGACGATGGCCAGGAAGATCGAGCTGATCGTGCCGACCAGGATGCCGGCCACCCGCGCCGGCCGCGTCGAACCGCCGCCATGTCAGCGACAACAACAGCGCGGGGAAGACCAAGCGCTATAGACCATCTGTCCTGCTCCCGAGATGCCCGTCGTCCGAGTTCGCGAACCGACCTAGGGCTTCCATGCCCCCATTCAGTTGCCCAATGGCCTTCCGCAAGAACTCAATGGCACGATCCTCGAGCGGCTCCTCCACCCCTTGCTCCACGAGCACATCGCGTAATGCACGGATGCCGTCCATGGAGACGTGGGCATGCATGACAGCAACGAACTCCTGAGCGGTCAGGTACTGAACAAGCAGTTTCTGATCATCGCCACTCAACTCGCTTCGCACTAGATGGTTCTCCTGATCCCACCATTTGGTCCTCTTCTCCAAGGAGGGCGTAACCATTCCTCCGAAGCGAGCAAGCTCGATATACAGCAGTCTCGCGACCGCCTGGGCCGCCCTCAGCTCCCTCCGGTACTCGTATGTTCGCACTCGCTCCTCGGCGGAGATGCTGAACTGCTGTCGGCTCTTCTCGATCCGATAGGTGGCAAATCCTGTAGCAGCACCGCCGACAACAGCGCCGAGGATCGCAGCGCCACCTGTTACCCAGCCTGCAGGACTACCCCCTCCCGTCTCGGCAACGGCAAGCAGCCAATCGATCATGCGTCCCCTCCCCGCCAACTACTACGCCAGTAAGGCGACGACCGGAATCGAACCGGTGTAAACGGCTTTGCAGGCCGCTGCGTAGCCACTCCGCCACGTCGCCAGGTGATGCGGGCTGAAGCCTACCGGCGCGCGCAAGGCGCGCCGGTGGCCGAATTCGTACTTGCCCTTTGAGGCTAGGCGCTGAGGCGCTGCTCGAGGTCCTCGAGCTGAGCGCGGATCGGCGCGGGGAGCTGGTCGCCGAACTTGGCGAGGTGCTCCTTGACCTGGGGCAGCTGGGCCTTCAGCGCGTCGGCGTCGACGTGCAGCAGCTCGTCGAGGTCGGACGCGTCGATGTCGAGGCCAGCGGTGTCGAGGTCCGAGGCCGGCGGGACGAGACCGAACGGCGTCTCCTCCGCGGAGCCCTCGCCGTTGGTGCGGCGGAAGACCCACTCGAGGACGCGGCTGTTCTCGCCGAAGCCCGGCCACAGGAAGCGGCCGTCATCGTCCTTGCGAAACCAGTTGACGTAGAAGACCTTCGGCAGGACGGCACCGTCGCGCTCGCCGATCTTCAGCCAGTGGGCGAAGTAGTCGGCCATGTTGTAGCCGCAGAACGGCAGCATCGCGAACGGGTCGAAGCGCAGCTGGCCAACCTGGCCGGCGGCGGCGGCCGTCGTCTCCGACGACATCGTCGCGCCGAGGAAGACACCGTGCTCCCAGTCGCGCGCCTCGGTGACGAGCGGCACGACGCTGGCGCGGCGACCGCCGAACAGGATCGCGTCGATCGGCACGCCGGCGGGGTCCTCCCACTCGGGCGCGATCGCCGGGTCCTGCGCGGCCGGGGCAGCGAAGCGGGCGTTCGGATGGGCCGACGGGGTGTCGGAGTCCGGCGTCCAGTCGTTGCCGTGCCAGTCGATCAGGTGGGAGGGGATGACCGACGAGGCGCCCGCCCACC
>CAZVRI010000127.1:0-2580 GCA_964629855.1 uncultured Thermoleophilaceae bacterium | reverse complement strand
CTTTCAGCGCCAGCGTGTGGTTGAAGTGGATGTCGGCGATCACCGGGATCGGCGACTCGACGACGATCTTCTTCAGCGCGTCGACGTCCTTCTCGCGCGGCACGGCACAGCGCACGACGTCGCCGCCAGCGTCCGCGATCGCGCGGATCTGACGCATCGTCGCGTCGTAGTCGGCGGTCTCGGTCTTGGTCATCGACTGGATCGCGACGGGCGCTCCGCCACCGATCTTCACGCCGCCGACGTCTATCTGGCGCTTGGAGGGCACGGGAGAAAGGGTATCGGCCGGAGGGTCAGGCGACGCGGCGCAGGCGGTGACGGCCGCGCTGGGCGAGGACGGCGCCCCAGTCGGAGTCTTCGATCAGGACGGGCGAAGTTGACGCCAGGAAGTCGGCCAGGATCTCGGAGAGGCCGTCCGGGTCCTCGAGGTTGGGGAAGTGGGCGGCCTTGGGGAGCGTCTCGAAGCGGCAGTGCGGGATGTCGGCGGCGGCGCGAATGCCGTGCTCGATTGGGATCGTGCGGTCGCGCTCGCCCCAGACGATCAGCGTCTGCATGTCGCCGAGCAGGTAGAGGCGGTCGCGGGCGCTCACCCGCTGGCCCTCGACGTCGATGACAGCGCGCAGCGTCTCCATGAAGGCGCGGCGGGAGCCCTGACTCTCGAGCGGGCGCAGAGCGCGGGCGACAGCCTGGAAGGCGGCATCCTCGGAGCGGCCGGCGGCGCGTAGGCGGCTGCCGGCGGCTTGGATCCCGGTGACTATGGAGCGGCGGGTGGCGAGCTTCAGGGCGACGCCAGCGCCGGGCAGGGCGGCGCCGCGCAGCAGTGGGCTGACCTCCTGTCCGAGACCGCCGCTGGAGATCAGGACAAGGCGCTCGGTGCGCTGGGGGAATTGGTAGAAGAACTGCATCGCGACGCCGCCGCCAAGCGAGTGGCCGACGATCGTGGCGCGGTCGACGCCGATCGCTGCCAGCAGGTCGCGGATGCTGGCCGCGTGGGCGCCGAGCGAGTAGTCACCGCGCGGAGTGGCGGCGTCGCCGTGGCCGATCAGGTCGGGCGCCACGACGTGATGGGTCTCGGCGAGCTTCAGCGCTACGCGCTCCCAGTGGCGTGACGAGTTGACCATCCCGTGGATCAGGACGACCGTCGGACCGCTGCCGGCGGCGCGGTAGACGGCGCGATGGCCGTGCAGGTCGACCTCGTAGGCGTTGAACGAGTTGGTCATCTCATTCGAGCCTAGATGGCCTGCCGGGCGGACTGCTCGACGATGCCGAACGCGACGTCGAGCACGCTCTCGAGCGTCGCGACGGCCATCGACTCGTCGGGCTGGTGGTTGCCCACCGTTCCGTCGGCGACGTTGACGACCGGGAGGCCGTTCGCGACGAAGACGTTGGCGTCGCTGCCTCCTCCCGTCACGATCGGGCTCGGCTCGATGCCGAGCGTCTCGAGCGCGGCAGTGGCGGCCACCACCGGCGGGCTCGACGGCGGCAGGCGGTAGGCGCGGAAGAGTCGTTCGACCGTCGTCTCGACGTCGCACTCCATGTCGGCGCAGGCCTCGGTGAAGGCGTCGACGATGCCGCTGACGGCCTCTCCGGCCTTGGCGTCGTCGAGGCTGCGTGCCTCGAGCGTGACGGTGCAGCGCTCGGCGACGACGTTGGCGGCGGTTCCGCCCTCGATCGTGCCGACGTTGGCAGTCGTCTCGTCGTCGAGGCGGCCGAGCGACATCGAGGCGATCGCCTCGGCGGCGGCGGCGATCGCGTTGTGCCCGGCCTCGGGCCGGATGCCGGCGTGCGCGGCGGCACCGTGGACGTGGGCCTCGACGCGGTAGTAGCTCGGGGCGGCGACGATCAGCTCGCCGAGCGGCGTCGCGTGGTCGAAGACGAAGCCGAAGTCGGCCTGCAGCTCGTGGGTCAGCTCCTTGGCGCCGAGCAGCGCGATCTCCTCGCAGGTGGTGAACAGCAGCTCGATGCCCACCGGCGCCCCGGAGGCCGCGAAACGACGGGCGACGCCGAGCAGCACCGCGACGGCGGCCTTGTTGTCGGCGCCGAGGATCCCCTCATTGCGGTTGGTGAGCCGGCCATGCTCGCGCAGCACCTCGACAGGCGCCGCCAGCGGGACGGTGTCGAGATGGGCACAGAGTAGGACCGTCGGCGCGTCAGACGGGCCCGCGATGCGCGCGAGCAGATTGCCGCTGTCGGAACCGGTCCGCTCGGCGCTGGCGTCCTCCTCGACTTCGAAGCCCGCGGCGCGCAGCTCGGCCGCGACGAGCTCGGCGACTGCGCGCTCGCCCCGCGACGGGCTCGCGGTCTCGCAGAGGCCGACGAAGTCGGCGGCCAGCCGCTCGCGCTCCTCGGCCGAGGCGCGCGGCGGACCGGATCCCGCGCCGGCGAGACCCGGCTGGCCCTCCGCGTCGCCGGACACGGCGCCGCTAGACGTGGGACTCGGAGTCTGCGTGCTCGGTGGCGGAGGCGCGGATCTCGCTCTCCCCCGGGTCGCCCGCCCCGGCACGGACGCGCTCCAGCGCCGCGCCGACGAACTCGCGGAACAGCGGCTGCGGACGCAGCGGACGCGACTTGAACTCGGGGTGG
>CAZVRI010000126.1:0-2747 GCA_964629855.1 uncultured Thermoleophilaceae bacterium | reverse complement strand
GCGCGCAGGCGTAGCGAGCGGAGCGTCCGGGCGGAGCCCCTCCCGTCGATTACGTAAGAACCCTCAGCCGACAAGTCGCCCCAGGGACGGGGCGCAGTCCCAGCGGAGCGAACGGAGCCGAGCACGGAAACCAAAATCGGAGACAGGACCCGCGGCCACCCCCGCCAGAGCCCTAGCCCGAAGAACCACCCCGACTGCTATCTTCCCCGGCCGCATGACTCTCACCGTTGAGCAGAAACAAGAGATCGTCTCCAAGCACGGCAAGGACGCGGCCGACACCGGCTCCGCCGAGGTCCAGGTCGCGTTGCTGACCGCGCGTGTCAACGAGCTCACCGAGCATCTGCGCACGCACAAGAAGGACCACCACAGCCGCCGTGGGCTGCTGATGCTGGTCGGCAAGCGCCGTCGCCTGCTCAACTACCTGCAGCGCACGGACCTTGACCGCTACCGCGCGCTGATCAAGGAACTCGGCCTCCGCCGATGATCGAGGCCGGGGCTGCTGCCCCCGACTTCGCGCTGTCCAACCAGGACGGCGACACCGTCGCGCTGAAGGACCTCGAGGGCCAGTACAGCGTCCTCGTCTTCTACCCGCTCGACTTCAGCCCGATCTGCACCGATCAGCTCAGCGTGTACCAGGAGGTACTGCCGGAGCTGGAGGCCAAGGGCGCCAAGCTCTACGGCATCTCGGTCGACTCGGCGTTCGCGCACAAGGCGTTCCAGAACGAGCTGGGCGTGTCGATCCCGCTGCTGGCCGACTTCGAGCCGAAGGGCGAAGTCGCCAAGGCGTACGACGTGTACATCGACGAGCGTGGCCATAACCAGCGCGCGCTCGTGCTGATCGGCCCCGATCTGACGGTGCTGTGGGCGCACCAGTCGCCGACGCCGCTCGAGATCCCGGGCGCCAACCTGATCTTCGACGCGCTTGACGCCGTCGCCTGACGGCGGGGGCCTTTCGTCCAGTCCGATTCCCCCGCTGGGGGAGGACGACCACGTTCTCGGCGACACTGGGCCGCTGGTCTTCGACTACGCCGATCTCGAGTGCCCCTACTGCGCGAAGGCGAACCTGCTGCTGACCGGGCTCCCGGTGCGGCGCGTCTTCCGCCACTTCCCGATCGTCTCCAAGCATCCGCGGGCCCGCGTGCTCGCGCATGCGCTCGAGGCGGCGGGCCTGCAGGGGAGCTTCTGGGAGATGCACGGCTCGCTGCTCGCGGACCAGGGCCATCTCGACGATCCCCACCTCTGGCGCCGCTGCGAGCAGCTGGGGCTCGACGTGGCCCGCTTCGACGCCGATCGGCGCTCCGATGCCGTGGCCGAGCGCGTCGAGCGTGACTTCCGCTCGGGCGTCCGGGCCGGCGTGATGACGACGCCGACGCTGTTCGTCGAAGGGGTCGCGCACCCGGGTGTCCCGGGGGCCGAGCTGATTTCCCAGCTCAGCGGATGAAAACAGGAGGCCGCTGCTACGCTGCGCGGGACTCCTATCGAGAAGTCATTGAAGCGAGCCGCCAACCGGAGGCGGCATTGAAAGGAACATATGAGTGATGTAACCCGGGTCTCAGTTGAGGTCGGCGGTGCCGAGATCAGCTTCGAGACCGGAAAGCTTGCCAAGCAGGCAAGCGGTTCTGTCGTAGTGCGCAGTGGGGACACGATGGTCCTCGGCACGGCTACGGCGGGCAACCTCCGTGATGTCGACTTCCTCCCGCTGACGGTGGACGTCGAGGAGCGGATGTACGCCGCGGGCAAGATCCCCGGCAGCTTCTTCAAGCGCGAGGGTCGCTCCGGCGAGAAGGGCACCCTGACGGCGCGGATGATCGACCGTCCGATCCGCCCGCTCTTCCCCAAGGGGTGGCGGCGTGAGACGCAGCTCGTCTCGATCCCGATGTCGATCGACCACGTCCACCCGTACGACATCCTCGCGATGAACGGCGCCAGCGCCGCTCTGATGGTGTCCGACATCCCGTTCCCGCAGCCCGTCGGCGCGGTGCGGATCGGTCAGGACGAGGACGGCAACTTCGTCGTCAACCCCGACGAGGAGTGGCTGCTCGAGACGCCGCTCGACCTCGTGGTCTCGGGTACCGAGGACGCGATCCTGATGGTCGAGGCCGGTGCCAACGAGATCTCCGAGGCGGCGATCCTCGACGCGCTCGACATCGCCCACGGCGAGATCAAGAAGATCTGTGCCGCGCAGCGTGAGCTGGCCGAGAAGGCTGGTAAGCCGAAGGCCGAGGTCGAGGTCCCGAAGGTCGACGAGTCGCTGTTCGCCAAGCTGACCGAGCGTTTCGGCGCGAAGCTGTCCGAGGCGACGTCGGTGATCGACAAGCTCGATCGCCAGGACGCGACCAAGGCTGTCGAGACCGAGGCACTCGAGGAGCTCGCCGGCGAGCCGTCGGACCCCGAGTACAGCGCCCGCCTCGCGGCGGCGCAGATGGCGTTCGACAAGCTCGAGAAGGAGACGATCCGCAAGCGGATCGCCGTCGACAAGAAGCGCCCCGACGGTCGTGCCGCGGATCAGATCCGCGACATCTCGATCGACGTCAGCGTCGCCCCGCGCACCCACGGCTCGGCCGTGTTCACGCGTGGCCAGACGCAGGCGTTCTCGGTCGCGGCTCTCGGCACGACGCGTGACGAGATGCGTCTCGACACGCTCGGTCTCGAGACGACCAAGCGCTACTTCCACCACTACAACTTCCCGCCGTTCTCGGTCGGGGAGGCCGGCTTCATGCGCGGCCCGAAGCGGCGTGACATCGGTC
>CAZVRI010000125.1:0-2871 GCA_964629855.1 uncultured Thermoleophilaceae bacterium | reverse complement strand
GATCAGCAGCAGCACCTCGGTCTGGGTCATCACGGCCAGCGCGGCGATCGCGCCGCCCAGTCCGAGCGAGCCGGTATCGCCCATGAAGATCGACGCTGGGAACGAGTTGAACCAGAGGAAGCCGACGCAGGCGCCAACCAGGCAGGCGCTGAGCAGCGCCAGGTCGTTCTGGGCGGCGCCGCCGGTGATGAACGCCATCGCGGTGAACGCGAGCAGCACGATCGCACTGCAGCCCGCGGCTAGCCCGTCGAGGCCGTCGGTCAGGTTGACGCCGTTGGTGGTCCCCATCAGGACGAGCAGGATCAGCGCCGGATAGAGGTAGCCGAGGTCGACCGAGGCGTCGACGACGCGCAGGCGCAGCGTGTCGTTCAGCTCGACGTAGCGGGTCGCGGCGAGCCACAGCCCGACGGCGATCAGCGCCTGGACGATCAGCTTGGTGCGGCCGTTGATCCCAAGCGAGCGGCGCTTCTGGATCTTCGCCCAGTCGTCAGCGAAGCCGAGCGCCGCCGAGGCGAGCGCGACGGCCAGCACGACGAGGCTGATCGCGCGGTACTCGCTGAGCAGCAGGAACGGCACGAGCACCCCGATGAAGATCACGATCCCGCCCATCGTCGGCGTGCCGGCCTTCTCGTGGTGGCCGGCCGGGCCGTCCTCGCGGATGTGCTGGCCGAACTCCTTGCCGCGCAGCCACTCGATGAACTTCGGGCCGAGGAAGATGCAGATGAGGAGGGACGCCATCCCTCCGATCAGGATCTCGCCCATCTACGCGAGCACCCGCTCCAGGCCGGCCGAGCGCGAGCCCTTGACCAGCACGCGATCGCCCGGCAGCGCGATCTCCTCCAGCAGCGCTCCGGCCTCCTCGGGCGTCGGCACCGAGTAGGACTCGCCGTCGTAGCCGACGCCGTAGTCGAGCGCCTGACGACCGACGGTGATCAGCACATCGATGCCCAGCGCCGAGAGCTCGCCGCCGATCTCGCGGTGGAAGACGTGCGAGGTCCCGCCCAGCTCGGCCATCGCCCCGAGCACCGCGACGCGCCGTTCGGCGGGCGTCTCGGCAAGGTGCTTAAGGGCCGCCCGCATCGACATCGGGTTGGCGTTGTAGCAGTCGTTGACGACCGTGACCCCGCCGGCGAGCTCGACGATCTCGCCGCGCAGCGAGCTGAACGCGACCTCGACCGGGCCGTTCGGCTTGACCCCGATCGCCCGCGCCGCGCCGACCGCGGCGAGCGTGTTGAGCAGGTTGTAGGGCTCGGAGTAGGGAAGGTCGAGCAGGATCCGCTCCTCGCGCGCCTCGATCTCCGCGATCCCGCCGTGCCGGTCGCCGTGGGCCTCGAACGACAGCAGCATCACGTCGCCGCCCGGGCCGAAGGTGACGGTGTCGAGGTCGTCGCGTAGGTGGCGGTCGAGCAGCGGCGCCGCCGCGGGTACGACGCAGGCTCCGCCGTCGCGCAGGTCGCGGATCAGCTCGGCCTTCGCGGCGGCAACCCGCTCGACGGTTCCGAGCAGCTCCAGGTGGACCGGTCCGACGTTGACGATCACGCCGACGTCCGGTTCGGCGATCGCGGTCAGCTCGGCGATCTGGCCCTCGCCGCGCATCCCCATCTCCAGGACGAGCACCTCGGTGCCGCGGTCGGCCTCGAGGATCGTCACCGGCAGGCCGACCCCGGTGTTGCGGTTCTGCGGACTGGCGTGCGTGGTCCGGTGCGGCGCCAGCAGCGCGGCGAGGATGTCCTTGGTCGACGTCTTGCCGGTCGACCCGGTCACGCCGATCACCTTGCAGCCCAGCTCGCGGCGCCAAGCGCGGGCGAGCTCCCAGAGCGCGACCAGCCCGTCGGGCGCGACCAGCACAGCGGATCCCTCCGGCGCGCGGTGGACCGCCCGCTCGGCGTGGGCGGGCTCGACGAGAACCCCCCAGGCGCCGCGCTCGAAGGCGTCGGGAGCGACCGCGCCCCCGTCGACGCGCTCGCCGCGCATGCCGATGAACAGGTCGCCGGGACCGCACTCACGCGTGTCGAAGGCGGCCTGGCTGGGCCCGGGCGCGGCGGGGTCACCGGCCACCAGCTCAGCGCCAGCAGCCTCGGCCACCCAGCCGGCGGTCACACCGTCCACGCGCCACCTCCCCACTCGTTCATGCCTTGCTCTCCCTGAGCGCGTGCAGCGCGGCGCGCGCAACCTCACGGTCGTCGAACGGCTCCTTGCGGCCGCCCTCGAACTCCTGCCCCTGCTCGTGCCCCTTGCCGGCGATCACGACGACGTCGCCGGGCTCCGCGGTGCCGACTGCCAGTGCGATCGCGGCGCGCCGGTCGGGCTCGCGCTCGACGTCCGGACCCGTGCCCTCCAGTACCTCGGCGATGATCGCCTCGGGATCCTCGGAGCGCGGGTTGTCGGAGGTCACGATCACCCGGTCGGCGCGCGTGGCGGCGGCTTCGCCCATCAGCGGACGCTTGGCGCGGTCGCGGTCGCCACCGGCGCCGAAGACGACGTGCAGCCGGTTCTCGGTCAAATCGCGCGCGGCGCGCAGGACGTTGTCGAGCGAGTCGGGCGTGTGGGCGAAGTCGACGAACACCCCAAACCGCTGGCCCTCCTCGATCGGCTCGAGCCGGCCGGGGACGCGGCCTGCGGTCGCGAGCGCGGCGCGGCAGGTCTCGGCGTCGACACCGAGCGTCCGCGCGATCGCCAGCGCGGCGAGCGCGTTGGAGACGTTGAAGAGGCCGGGTAGCGGCGTGGTCAGGTCGAGCGGGCCGTCAGGGGTGTCGGCGGTGAAGCGGGCGCCGGTGGTGTCGAACTCGATGTCGCGGGCGTGGTAGTCGGCGGGCGAGTCGATCGCATAGGTCGTCGGGGCATCGAGCTCGTCGGCGAGCCTGCGGCCGT
>CAZVRI010000124.1:0-2939 GCA_964629855.1 uncultured Thermoleophilaceae bacterium | reverse complement strand
GTTTCCGTGCTCGGCTCCGCTCGTTCCGCTGGGACTACGCCCCGTGCCTGGCGCGATACGACGGAGGAGGGTTCTCACGCTGGTCGACGGCAGAGGCTCCGCCCGAACGCTCCACTCGCTACGCCTGCGCGCGCAATCCCGCCACCGTCGCCACCCGCGGAACGAGGTCGCATGAACAGCAAGGCAGCGTTGACGGTCAGGCCAACGGGTACCTTTGTCGAGGAATGCCCGACGTCCTTGACAGGAGAAACGAGATCGTCAGCGTCGCTGCGAGGTTCGGAGCGACGAACGTTCGCGTGTTCGGTTCCGCTGCGCGTGGCGAGATGAAGGAGGGGAGCGACCTCGACTTGCTCGTTCGCATGGAGGAGGGGACGAGTCTCTTCGATCTCGTCGGGTTGTCGCAGGAACTCGAGGACGCTCTCGGCGTCGATGTCGACGTGCTCAGCGAGGGCGGCCTTTCGCCGTACCTACGGGATCGCATCCTGAGCGAGGCGGTCGCGCTCTGAAGGACGTCAGCGCGTACCTGCTGCACATGCGGGACGCGATCGACCGGGTTCTCGCCTACGCAGAGCCGGGTCGCGACGCATTCATGGCTGACCCAATGCGTCAGGACGCCATCATTCGCAACCTCGAGACCGCAGGCGAAGCCGCTAAGCGAGTCCCGGACGATATTCGTGCCCGCGCGCCAGAGATTCCTTGGCGTCAAATGGCCGGGACGCGTGACAAGCTGGCTCACGACTACTTCGGCGTCGACCTGGATCTCGTCTGGGATGTGGTGGCCAAGGAGCTGCCGGCTACCAGGGAACGACTACTCGTCCTTATCGAAAGCGTTTCGCCTTAGCCGAGCTAGAGTGACCAATGGGTATCAGCCGCCTGCGGGATAGCGACCCGCTTCAACAGTCTTCGACCCGTCACTGGCGGGTCGTTGGCGTTCTGGAGGCCGCTACGCCGCAGCGGGGACCGAGGTGCGGCGTGTGAGAGTGGGCGCGGCGGTGACGATGTCCGGCGTGGCGATGTTCCAGTAGTGGCCGAAGGACCACTCGAGGAAGCTGGGCCGATTGCCGGCGGCGATGATGCGCTGGGCGAGCGGCGGGTGGATGCGGGGGAGCAGCTTCTGGCCGCGGAGCAGCCAGGTGTACTTCCACTCGTGGGAGGCGCTGAAGCTGAAGTAGCTGCCGAGCGCCTGCTCGCGGGTCTTGTCGCCCTCGAGGACGGAGCGCAGCTCGCGGCCGCAGGCGACGCCGAAGTAGAGCGCCGTGCGGATGCCCTCGGCGGTGAGGGGGAGGCAGTGGCCGGCGGAGTCCCCGGCGAAGAAGATGCCGTCCTCGACGGCGTCGCGCAGCTTGTGCGGGATCCAGTTGCCCTGGAATCCGACGGCGTCGGCGCCGAGGTCCTCGGCGAGCTTGACGGTGTTGTCCTTGACGTGGAACTTCGGGTCGAACGATCCGACGCCGATCCGCAGCTCGTCGCCGGCGGGGAAGATCCAGCCGTAGCCCTCCGGGACGATCGAACGGTCGATCCAGACCTTGAGATCGGGGCTCTGACCGCCGGGATGGACCTCGAGGCCACGTGACAGCGGCGCGTCCGGCGGCTGGTAGGCCGGGTCGTCGCCGGGGGCCAGCACGCGGCGCCAGCCGAGGCAGTCGACGATCAGCGGTGCCGTGAGGTCGCCGCGGTCGGTGTGGACCGTGTTGCCGGTGCGGCCGTTGACCTTCGCCGTCTCGAACTCGGCGTCGCCCTGGGCGGCGAGCAGTGAGCAGAGCTCGGGGTAGTCGAAGGTCGAGAAGGTCCATGGGATCGGCCAGCGGGTGTTCCCGTGGGGGGTCTCGATGACCAGCTCGGAGAACGTCTGGCGGTGCGCTCCCATCAGGTCGAGCGCCTCCAGCCAGCCCGTGGGGACGCCACACGCCGACGTTTGGCGCTCGCCGATCTCGTAGCGGTCGATCATCAGCACCCGCGCGGGAGTGCCGTCGGCGCGCGTCGTTCCGGCGAGCTCGCGGGCGATCGCGAGGCCGGCGAAGCTGGCGCCGCAGATCAGGACGTCGTAGTCCCCGGACAGCGGCGTACGCTCGTCGCCGCGCTTGGTTGCTCTGACCGGCATCGGATGGGCAGGGTAGCCATCCGGCGCGAAGGAACGCAGGATGCGGCTCGTGCGGTACGGCGCTAACCTACGCCGTCGCCAATGACCGATACCCAGACCCTAACTCCACCACGCCCCGTAGAGGGCTCCGACGGACTCCTACTGGAGATCGACGGACAAATCGTCCCCAACTACGACGCCACGCTCGTGCCGTTCGAGGAGGGCGACGTCGTTACCGGCAAGGTCGTCCGAATCGATCAGGACGAGGTGCTTGTCGACATCGGCTACAAGAGCGAGGGAGTCATTCCCTCGAACGAGCTGTCGATCCGCAAGTCGGTGGACCCGCACGACGAAGTGGAGCTGGGTGAGGAGGTCGACGCGCTCGTCCTCACCAAGGAGGACCAGGACGGCCGCCTGCTGCTTTCCAAGAAGCGTGCGCGCTTCGAGAAGGCGTGGCGCCGCATCGAGGCTGCCGCCGAGTCCGGCGAGCCGGTCGAGGGCAACGTCATCGAGGTCGTCAAGGGCGGCCTGATCATCGATCTCGGCGTGCGCGGCTTCCTGCCCGCATCGCTCGTGGACATCCGCCGGGTCCAGGACCTGGACGAGTTCATGAGCCAGAAGATCGAGTGCAAGGTCATCGAGCTCAACCGCTCGCGCAACAACGTGGTGCTGTCGCGCCGCGCGGTGCTCGAGGAGGAGCGCAAGGAGGTCCGGCAGCAGATCCTGGACCGCCTGCAGCCCGGCCAGGTGGTCGAGGGCTCGATCTCGAACATCGTCGACTTCGGCGCGTTCGTCGACCTCGACGGCATCGACGGCCTGATCCACATCTCCGAGCTTTCCTGGAGCCACGTGAACCATC
>CAZVRI010000123.1:0-2950 GCA_964629855.1 uncultured Thermoleophilaceae bacterium | reverse complement strand
GGCGTAGCGAGCGGAGCGTCGGGCGGAGCCCCTGCCGTCGAACCACACGGAGCGCCCACCTCAAGCAACCCGCGCCAGGCACGGGGCGCAGTCCCAGCGGAGCGACCGGAGCCGAGCACGGAAACCAAAATCGGAGACAGGACCCGCGGCCACCCCCGCCAGAGCCCTAGCCCGAAGAACCGGCTACACTGCTCCGCCTCATGGCCGTCCCAAAGCAACGACAGTCCCACTCGCGCACCAACAAGCGCCGCTCGCAGCACAAGATCGTGCCGCCGAGCCTTTCGACGTGCCCGAAGTGTGGGGCTCCGCGTCTTCCGCACCGTGTGTGTGGCGAGTGCGGTAGCTACAGCGGCCGCCAGGTCGTTGTGCAGACGCCCGACTCCGACGAGTAGCTCGCGACTTTGATCGCTGTCGACGCTAATGGCGCCGACTCTGGTCCGAGCGCTGTCGCGGAGGGTGCCCGTCTTTCGGGCGAGCGTGTGCTGCTGTTCGGGCCCGCGAGCGCGATCGGCGAGCCCGGTCCGAGCGTGGAGGTCGTAGACGCTCCGGAGCGGATCGGGGGCGACGAGGAGCCCGTGCGGGCGGTGCGGTCGCGGCCGGAGGCTTCGATCGTGCAGGCGGCGGCTGCTGTGGCGGATGGGCGTGCGGAGGCTTTGGTGAGCGCGGGTGCGACGGGTCCGACCTTGGCCGCGGCGACGCTGGCGGTGAAGCGGATCCGGGGGGTGCATCGCCCGGCGATCGCCGCGCTGTTGCCGCTGCCGGCTGGGCGGGTTCTGTTGCTGGATGCGGGGGCGAACGTGGAGGTGCGCCCGGAGCAGCTGGTGCAGTTCGCGTACATGGGTGCGGCGTTCATGGAGCATGTCGAGGGCGTCGAGCGGCCGCGCGTGGGGCTGTTGTCGGTTGGGACTGAGTCGGGGAAGGGGACGCCAGACGTGCTGGCCGCGCATGAGCGGCTGGCGGAGGGGTCGTTGAACTTCGCGGGGAACGTCGAGGGGTTCGACATCCCGAACGCGTCGGTGGACGTCGTCGTGACCGACGGGTTCACGGGAAATGTGGCCCTGAAGGCGATGGAGTCGGCGTCGAAGGTGACGCGCGAGGGGATCCGGGCGGCGGTGAAGTCGAATCCGCTGTCGATGCTGGGCGGGCTGCTGATCCGGCGCCAGGTTGACGGGCTGCGGTCGCAGCTCGACCCGGAGCGGGTGGGCGGCGCGATCCTGCTCGGGTTGCGCAAGCCGGTGGTGATCGGCCATGGCAGTTTCGGGCCAGCTGGCCTGGCATCGGCGATCCAGTTGGCCCGGCGCGCGGTCGACGAGCAGATGGTCGAGCGGACGGCTGCCGCATTGCGGGCCGACGGCGTATTGAGGTCCGCGCCCGCTGGTAGCGTCAACGACGCCAGTGGAACGCGCCGAGGTACTGACCAGGATCCGTGAGCATCTTGCGACCGAGCTCGAGGTCGACCCTGCCCAAATCCGCGAGGAGACGCGGTTCAAGGAGGATCTCGAGGCCGATTCACTCGACCTCGTGGAGCTCACCGTAGAGCTCGAGGACCACTACGGGATCCGGATTCCCGACGATCAGGCGGCGAAGATCCTGACCGTCGGCCAGGCCGCCGACTTCGTGTTTGCCCATGTCGAGCGTGCCGACGCCTGAGGCCAGGGAGACCCTCGCTGACTTGCTCGACGAGATCCCGTCGGATCTGGCGCGCCAGGCTTTCGCGCACGCGTCGTGGACCCGTCCGCGCAGCGACTCCTACGAGGGGCTGGCGTTCCTCGGTGACGCCGTGCTCGCCCTCGCCATCTCCTCGCACCTCTACCCGCTGCTCTCCGAGTACGGCGTCGGCCGGCTCACGAAAGTCCGGGCTCAGGCCGTGAGCGGCGCTGCCTGCGCCCAGGTGGCGCTTGACCTCGACGTGCCCGAGCGGCTGCGCGAACAGGCCCCGGAGGGCGACGAGCGCGGTTTCGACATGCTGATCGCGAGCGAGCGCGTGCTGTCGTCGGTGACCGAGGCGGTGATCGGCGCGGTCTATCTCGGCTGTGGCTACGACCGTGTCGCCGCGCCGGTGGTCGACGCGTTCGCCGAGCAGATCGACGAGGCGCTCAATCACTCGGCCGACTTCAAGTCGGTGCTGCAGGAGCGCGTCGCGCGCCGCGGTGCCGTCGTCGATTACGAGGTCGTCGAGGAGACCGGTCCGCCGCACGACCGCCACTTCGTGATCGCCGCGCGCGTCAAGGGCCGCGAGGTCGGCCGCGGCGAAGGCCGCACGAAGAAGATCGCCGAGCAGGAGGCCGCCGCGCAGGCGCTCGCCGAGTTCGATGGGGACGGTCGCTGATGCACCTGCGCTCGATCTCGATGAAGGGCTTCAAGTCGTTCCCGAACCGCACGACGCTCGAGTTCGACACCGGTGTGTCGGTCGTCGTCGGGCCGAACGGATCCGGCAAGTCGAACATCACCGACGCGATCCTGTGGGCGCTCGGCGAGCAGAGCCCGCTCGCGGTCCGCGGCCAGTCGATGAAGGACGTGATCTTCGCCGGCGGCCACGGCGTCAAGGGATCGAGCGCGGCCGAGGTCGAGGTCGTGATCGACAACTCCGGTGGCCGCTCGGAGACCGAGTTCTCCGACATCTCGATCGTCCGCAAGCTCGGCCGCGACGGCGACGGCGAGTACCGCCTCAACGGCGCCCGCTGCCGGCTCGCCGATATCGCCGAGGTGCTGTCGGAGACCGGTCTCGGCAAGGAGATGCACTCGGTCGTCTCGCAGGGCCGGGTCGAGTCGATTGTGCTGTCGCGCCCGCGCGAGCGGCGGATGCTGATCGAGGAGGCCGCCGGTCTCGGCAAGCATCGTCAGCGCCGCCGCCGCGCCCAGCTGAAGCTGGAGCGGACCGAGGAGAACCTTTCGCGGGCGCTCGACGTCGAGCGCGAGGCGCGCGGGCGGCTGCGGCCGCTGAAGCGCC
>CAZVRI010000122.1:0-3045 GCA_964629855.1 uncultured Thermoleophilaceae bacterium | reverse complement strand
GCCTCCAGAGGTATTCCCCGCAAGGTGCGGGAATTCAGCGCAACGAAGCGGAAAACCGGCGTTGGTAACCTCGGGTTTCGTCCGTCGTCGAACCTAGGATTCACGCCATGGAGATCGAGATCGGTCGAGGCAAGAAGGGCCGCAGGGCCTACGGCTTCGATGACATTGCCATCGTCCCCTCGCGCCGCACGCGGGACCCCGACGACATCGACATCACGTGGACGCTCGGGAACTACCGCTTCGAGCTGCCGCTGCTGGCCTCGGCGATGGACGGTGTCGTGTCGCCGCGCACGGCGGGCGAAATCGGTCGCCTCGGCGGCCTGGCGGTGCTCAACCTCGAGGGAGTCTTCTGTCGCTACGACGACGCGGAGGAGCAGCTTGAGCGGATCAGCGGCTTCGACAAGGACCAGGCGACCGCTGAGATGCAGCGGATCTACCAGGAGCCGGTCAAGAAGGAGCTGATCGCCAAGCGGATCCGCGAGATCAAGGATATGGGCGTCGTCTGCGCCGCGTCCCTGACTCCGCAGCGCGTGCGTGAGTACTACGAGACGACGATCGAGGCCGGCATCGACGTCCTGATCATCCAGGGCACCGTGATCTCCGCCGAGCACGTCTCGACCGACGAGGAGCGCCCGCCGCTCAACCTCAAGGAGTTCATCCGCGAGGAAGTCCCGCCGGACGTCCCGGTCGTCGTCGGCGGCTGCGCCTCCTACTCGACCGGCCTGCACCTGATGCGCACCGGCGCGGCCGCCGTGCTCGTCGGCGTCGGCCCCGGCGCCGCCGGCACGACGCGTGGCGTGCTCGGCATCGGCGTGCCGCAGGCGACGGCGATCGCCGACGTCGCGGCCGCCCGCTCGCAGCACATGCTCGAGACCGGTGAGTACGTGAAGGTGATCGCCGACGGCGGCATGCGCAACGGCGGCGACATCTCGAAGGCGTTCGCCTGTGGTGCCGACGCCGTGATGATCGGCTCGCCGCTCGCCCGTGCCTATGAGGCTCCGGGCCACGGCTACCACTGGGGGATGGCGACGTTCCATCCGGACCTGCCGCGTGGCGCGCGTGTCGAGACGACGCAGAACGGCTCGCTCGAGCAGATCCTGCTCGGCCCGGCGCACGAGAACGACGGCACGTTCAACCTGATGGGCAGCCTGCGTACGTCGATGGCGACCTGCGGCTACGAGGACATCCCGTCCTTCCACCGCGCCGAAGTGATGGTCGCTCCGTCGCTGCAGACCGAGGGCAAGCAGCTCCAGCGCGATCAGGCGATCGGGATGGGCGCCCAGTCGGCCGCCAAGGCCGCACCGGCCTCCGACGGCGTGACCAACGGCTCCGGCCCGATCGCCGCCGACCCGGCGCTGGTCGAGTAGAGGGGTGGAGGCGACTCCTGCCACTACCCCTGAGCCGCCGGCAGGGGTCGCCGCCGCGACGGACACCGTCGTCGTACTCGACTACGGCGGTCAGTACTCGCAGCTGATCGCCCGCCGCGTCCGTGAGTGCGGCGTCTACAGCGAGCTGCTGCCGCACCACGTCGGGGTCGAGGAGATCCGCAAGCGCAAGCCGCGCGGACTGATCCTCTCTGGCGGACCGGCATCGGTCTACGCCGAGGGGGCGCCAAGCCTCGATCCGGCGCTGCTCGAGCTGGGAATTCCCGTGCTCGGCATCTGTTACGGCATGCAGGCGATGGTCCACAACCTCGGCGGTCGCGTCGAGGGGGCCGAGGTGGGGGAGTTCGGCCGTTCACAGCTGACCGTCCACGAGCACGGCCGCCTGCTCGCCGAGCTGCCCGCTGAGCAGAGCTGCTGGATGAGCCACCGCGACACTGTCTACGAGCCGCCGCCGGGCGCCGTCGCCCTGGCCTCTTCGACAGAGTCGCCCGTCGCCGCCTTCGAGGACGTCGAGCGCGGCTTCTACGGCATCCAGTTCCACCCGGAGGTCGTCCACACGCCCTACGGCACGCAGATCCTCACCCGCTTCCTCGAGGAGATCTGCGGCTGCGACATGTCCTGGAACGCCGCCTCGGTCGCCGAGGAGCAGATCCGGCGCATCCGCGAGCAGGTCGGCGACGGCAAGGTGATCTGCGGCCTCTCCGGCGGGGTCGACTCCTCGGTCGCCGCGCTGCTCGTCCACCGCGCGATCGGCGACCAGCTCACCTGCGTCTTCGTCGACCACGGACTGATGCGTAAGGGCGAGGGCGAGCAGGTCGTCAGCGCCTTCCGCGACCACTTCAAGGTCCCGCTCGTCGCGGTCGACGCCGAGGAGCGCTTCCTCAAGCGGCTCGAAGGCGTCACCGACCCTGAGGCCAAGCGCAAGGCGATCGGCGGCGAGTTCATCCGCGTCTTCGAGGACGAGGCCGCCAAGCTCGGCGACGCCGACTACCTCGTCCAGGGCACCCTCTACTCCGACGTGATCGAGTCAGGCGGCGGCACCGGAGCCGCCACGATCAAGTCGCACCACAACGTCGGCGGCCTGCCAGACGACCTCGAGTTCGAGCTCGTCGAGCCGCTGCGCGCCCTCTTCAAAGACGAGGTCCGCAAGGTCGGCATCGAGCTCGGCCTACCCGAGCGTCTCGTCTGGCGCCAGCCGTTCCCCGGCCCCGGCCTCGGCATCCGGATCGTCGGTGGCGAGGTCACCAAGGAGCGCCTCGAGATCCTCCGCGACGCCGACTTCGTCCTCCAGGAGGAGATCCGCTCTGCCGGCCTCTACCGCGAGCTCTGGCAGTCCTTCTGCGTACTACCCGGCGACCTCCGCACCGTTGGCGTCCAGGGCGACGAGCGCACCTACGGCTACGTCGTCGTCATCCGAGCCGTCACCAGCGACGACGCCATGACAGCCGACTGGGCCCGCCTGCCCTACGACCTCCTCGAGCGCGTCGCCTCCCGCATGATCAACGAGATCCGCCAGGTCAACCGAGTGGTCCTCGACATCACGTCGAAGCCGCCGGGGACCATTGAGTGGGAGTAGGTCTTTCGGCTTAGGGATCGGGGCTTGCGTCCCGCGGGTCCTGTCTCCGATTTTGGTTTGAGTGCTCGTTCCTGCGCCTCAAAC
>CAZVRI010000121.1:0-3109 GCA_964629855.1 uncultured Thermoleophilaceae bacterium | reverse complement strand
GCCGGCGCGCTCGGCGATGTGGCCGAAGGCGGGGGCGTGGGGCTCGCGGCCGTTCGTGCGGGCGTCGCCGAGGACGATCACGGTGGAGCGGGGGTCGAGGTCGTCGACGACGCGGTCGAGGAACTCGATCCAGACGCGGCCGTAGTCGGTGTAGCCGGATACGTCGGCGACGCCGGCGTCGCCGGAGATGGCGCGCGAGACGGCCTCGAAGGAGCGCTCGCGCTCGAAGACCTCGGTGACCTCGGAGATCCGCTCGACGAAGACAAATGAGCGCAGCTTGCGGAACGAGTCGTGGAGGGCGTGGAGCATCGAGAGGAAGAAGACGCTGGCGCTGGTGACGCTCGTCGACACGTCGCAGAGCACGAACAGCTCGGGGCGGCGCGGCCGGCGGGGGCGGAAGCGGAGGTCGAGCGGGACGCCGCCGGTCTGCAGCGAGGTGCGCATCGTCCGCCGCACATCGATCGCCGAGGAGCGGTTGCGGCCACGGTTCTCGCGGCCCTGGGTGGCTAGGCGGCGGCGCATCTGGGCGACGACGCGGTGAACCTGGGCGAGGTCCTGGGCGCCGCCGGTCGGCAGCGCGCGGTCGAGCTCGCGCAGCGGCTTGCTGGGCGGCAGCGTCTCGGTCCGCTCGATCAGTGCACGCTCGAGCTCGCGCCGGACCTGGGCCTCGAACTCGCGCAGCCGGTCGCGCGGGACGGTGTCTGGGTCGGGCAGCTCGACGCCGGCCTGCTCGCCGCGTAGGCCGAGCGTGCGGCGGATCCGCTGGACGTCGACGCCGATCACGCCGGAGCCCTCGCCCTGGCGGCCGAACGCGGAGATCGCGAGCCGGGCGAGGTCGCGCAGCTGGCCCTCGGGGGCGTTGGCGTCGCGCAGCGCGTCGCGGATCCGCTCGCGCAGCGAGTCGAAGTCGAGCTCCGGCTCGGGGCTGGCGCCACCCTCGCGACCGGCGCCCTCCTTCACGCCGCGGTCGACGGCCTCGCGCTCGGCCGCGCGGAAGAAGAAGCGGTCGAAGACGGCCTCGAGCACGCGCCGGTCCTCCTGGGACTTGGCGAGCGTCGTCGCGAGCGCCTCGAAGAAGTCCTGACGGTCGGTCCACTCGACGTGGCGCAGCGCCTCGAAGGCGTCGAGCAGCTCCGAGGTGCCGACCTTCATCTCCTCGCGCCGCAGCTCGTCGGCGAACTCGAGCAGCCGCGGAGCCATCCCCGCCGGCCCGACGGCAGGCGGCATGCCGCCGTAGAGGCCCGGGTTACCCGGCCGGGCGGGACCCGACGAGGCCATCGGTCAGTTTGACCCCGACGCGCTCGGCGACGAGGTCGAGGTCGGTGCGGTGCTTGACGATCACGCTCATCGTCTGCTTGAAGGTCTCCTGGTCGACGTCCTCGGCGCCGAGCAGCATCAGCGCGCGCGCCCAGTCGATCGACTCGGCGATCGACGGCGGCTTCTTGAGGTCGAGGTCGCGCACCATGTGCATAACCTCGACGAGCTTGCGCGCAACGTCCTCTTTGAGGTCGGGGGTGTGCAGGCGGACGATCTCCAGCTCGCGCTCGACGGTCGGGTAGCCGAGCCAGAGGTAGAGGCAGCGGCGCTTGAGCGCCTCGGTCAGCTCACGCGAGTCGTTCGAGGTCAGCAGGACGATCGGGTGCGTCTTGGCCTCGACGACGCCCAACTCCGGGATCGACACCTGGAAGTCGGACAGGACCTCCAGCAGCATCGCCTCGAACTCCTGGTCGGTCTTGTCGATCTCGTCGATCAGCAGCACGACCGGCTCGGGAGCAGAGATCGCGGTCAGCAGCGGGCGGGGGAGCATGAACTCCTCGCTGAAGATGTCGTCCTTGACCTCCTCCCAGCCGGCATCGGACGCCTCGACCTGGATTCGCAGCAGCTGCTTGCGGTAGTTCCACTCGTAGAGCGCCTTCGCCTCGTCGAGTCCCTCGTAGCACTGGAGCCGTACGAGCTTGCGGCCGGTCGCACGCGACAGCGCCTTCGCGAGCTCGGTCTTGCCGACTCCCGCCGGTCCCTCGACCAGCACCGGCTTGCCGAGCCGCCCGGCGAGGAACGACACGAGCGCTGTCGACTCGTCGGCCAGATAGCCGGCGGACGCGAGGCCCGCACGGGTCTCGTCGATCGACTGGAACTCCGCAGTCACCCGGGGAAGGATACTTTCGTGCGGTGTCCGCCCTCTCGACGTTGCTCGCGCAAGCCCCCTTCCTCGACTCAGGAGGCGGGTCTGGCCGCGTCTCGGTCGGCACCTTCGCCGCCATCCTGGGCACGGGCTTCCTGATCGCGATCGCCGGTCACGTGATCCAGTCCCGTGTCCTCGTCGCGTTCGGGATCGCGGTGATCTTCGGCGCCACGGTCTTCGTCCCGGCAGTGCTGGCGCTGCTCAACTGAGTAGTCTCGGGCGCTCGTCCGAGATCAGCAAGGAGAAGCAGAAATGTCGGAGGTGGCGCAGGTCCAGTCGGGTCTAGAGGGCGTGGTCGCCTTCGCGACGGAGATCGCCGAGCCCGACAAGGAGGGTGGCGCGCTCCGCTACCGCGGGGTCGACATCGAGGACCTGGTCGGGTCCGTTCCGTTCGAGCAGGTCTGGGGCCTGCTGGTCGACGGCTCGTTCGAGCCCGGTCTGCCGCCCGCGATCCCACATCCGCTGACCGTCCGGACCGGCGACCCGCGCGCCGATCTCCAGGCCGCCGTCGCGATGCTGGCCCCGGAGTGGGGGCTGAAGCCGGTCATCGACATCTCCGACGAGCAGGCGCGCGCGGACCTCGCCCGCGTGTCGGTGATGGCGCTCTCCTTCGTGGCCCAGTCGGCGCGTGGCGCCGGCCAGCCGCCGGTACCGCAGTCCGAAGTCGACAAGTCCGAGTCGATCCCTGCCCGCTTCCTGACCCGCTGGCGTGGCGAGGCCGATCCGCGCCACGTGGCTGCGATCGACGCCTACTGGATCTCCGCCGCCGAGCACGGCATGAACGCTTCGACCTTCACGGCGCGCGTGATCACCTCGACCGGCGCCGACGTGTCGGCGGCGCTCTCCGGAGCGGTTGGCGCGCTCTCCGGCCCGCTGCACGGCGGCGCCCCCTCGCGCGTGCTGTCGATGCTCGACGGCGTCGAGCAG
>CAZVRI010000120.1:0-3153 GCA_964629855.1 uncultured Thermoleophilaceae bacterium | reverse complement strand
GACGCCGTCGACGCCCACGGCACCGGCACCGCGCTGGGCGATCCGATCGAGGCCCAGGCGCTGCTGGAGACCTACGGCCAGGACCGCACGGACGGTCCGCTGCGGCTGGGGTCGATCAAGTCCAACCTCGGTCACACCCAGGCCGCGGCCGGGGTGGCCGGGGTCATCAAGATGGTTCAGGCGATGCGACACGGCATGCTGCCGGCGACGCTGCACGTCGACGAGCCGTCGCCGCACGTCGACTGGTCGGCGGGCGAGGTCGAGCTGCTGACCGAGGCGCTGCCGTGGGAGCGTGGCGAGCGGACACGCCGTGCGGGCGTGTCGTCGTTCGGCATCAGCGGCACCAACGCGCATGTCGTACTCGAGGAGGCGCCGGCCACCGCCGCGGCGGACGAGCCCGCGGCGATGCCTGCCGAGCCGCCGGCCGTGCCGTGGCTGTTGTCGGCCAAGACCGCCGAGGCGCTGGCGGTGCAGGCCGGCCAGCTCGCGGCGCGCGTCGAGACCGACGACCTCGCTGCCGTCGACGTCGCCTACTCGCTCGCCGGCCGCGCGCGGCTCGAGCAGCGCGCGGCGGTGGTCGGCAGTAGTCGCGACGAGCTGTTGGCCGGGCTCGACGCGCTCGCGTCGGGTCGGTCGGTGGACGGCCTGGTCGCCAGCACCGCGATGTCCGGCAGCCGGGTGGCGTTCGTGTTCCCAGGGCAGGGCGCGCAGAGGCTGGGGATGGCCGCTGGCCTGATCGAGTCCGAGCCGCTCTTCGCCGAGTCGATCGCCGCCTGCGAGGCGGCGCTCGCGCCGCACGTCGACTGGTCGCTGACCGAGGTGCTGACCGGTTCCGACGACGGCTGGCTGGAACGGGTCGATGTCGTGCAGCCCGCACTGTGGGCGATGATGGTCTCGCTCGCCGGCCTGTGGCGGGCGTGGGGCGTCGAGCCGTCGGTGGTGGTCGGTCACTCCCAGGGCGAGATCGCCGCGGCCTGCGTCGCCGGCGGCCTCTCGTTGGACGACGGTGCCCGGATCGTCGCGCTGCGCAGTCTGGCGCTGCACGAGCTCACGGGCTGCGGCGGAATGGCCTCGGTGGCCGCCCCCGGCGAGGAGGTCGCGGCGCGGATCGAAAGATGGGGCGATCGCCTCTCGATCGCCGCGGTCAACAGTCCGCGGATGGTGGTCGTGTCGGGCGAGTCGGCCGCCCTCGACGAGATGCTCGCCACCTGCGAGGCGGATGGCGTCTGGGCCCGTCGAGTACAGGCCGCCCAGGCGGGGCACTCGGTGTACGTCGAGCAACTCCGCGAGCGCCTGCTCGCCGAGCTGGATGGCGTCGAGCCCTCCAGCAGCGGCGTCGCGTTCATGTCGTGCGTCGAGGGACGGCTGGTCGACACGGCCACGCTCGACAGCGACTACTGGTACCGCAACATGCGCGAGCCAGTCCGCTTCGAGATGGCGATCGGCCAGCTGCTCCAGGACGGCTGGAACACGTTCGTCGAGGTCTCTCCCCACCCCCTCCTGACTATGGCGATGCAGGAGACCGTCGAGGTCGTCTCAGACCAGCCCGACCGGATCGTCGTCGTCGACACGCTGCGGCGCGACGAGGACGCCCACCGAAGGGTCCTGAGCTCGCTCGCGACGCTGCACGTCCACGGCATCCACGTCGACTGGACCCGGCTCTACGCCGGCGCCGCCGCCGCCAAGCGCGTGCCGTTGCCCAGCTACCCATTCGAGCGCCAGCGCTACTGGCTCGAGCAACGCGGTGCCGAAGGAGCTGGCCTCACCGCTGCCGGCCAGGCCCCGGTCGAGCACCCGCTGATCGGAGCGGCGATCGCCGTTGGAGGCGGGGACGGCGACTGGGTGCTGACCGGGCGCCTGTCCGTCGCCACGCAGCCGTGGTTGGCGGATCACGTGCTCGACGGGCGGCTGGCGATCCCCGGGTCCGTGCTGGTCGAGCAGGCATTGCGCGCCGGAGCCGAGGTCGGCTGCCCGCGCATCGAGGAGCTGACCGTCACCCGGCCGCTCGTGCTGCCGGCGGACGGGGCGCTCCAGATCCAGATCCTGGTCGGCGCGGAGGACGATGACGGTCGTCGACCGATCTCCGTGCATGCCCGTCCAGAGGACCTCGAAGACCCGCGCTCGGAGTGGCTCGAGCACGCCACCGGGTCGCTCGCCCCCGCAGCGGCGGACGCGGCCTGGGCTCCGGTGACCTGGCCGCCCGAGGCCGCCGAGGAGGTCGACGTCGAGGCTCTCTACGACGTCCTTACCGGGCGTGGGTTCGACCACGGCCCCTCCTTCAGCGGGCTGCGTGCCGCCTGGCGGCTCGGCGACGAGGTCTTCGCCGAGGTCGCCACCGGGACCGACCAGGACGGAGCGGACGCCGCCGCGCGCGCGTTCGGCATCCACCCGGCGCTGCTTGACGCCGCGCTGCAGCCGGCGATCGTCGCCGCGGAAGACGGCGATCCAGGATCCGTCGTGACGGCGGTCACCTGGCGGGGCGTCACGCTGGCCGCCGCGGGTGCGACCGCGCTGCGCGTGCGGCTGGGCACGTCCGGAGACGGCGTCGCTGTGGCGATCGCCGACGACTCGGGAAACCCGGTCTGCGCGATCGACGCCGTGCGTCTCGAGCCGCTCGACCGGAGCCGCGTTGCGGCCGCCGACGGAGCCCTGCGCGACTCGCTCTTCGATCTCGCATGGCAACCGCTGGAGCACCAGGCGCGGGTTCCCGACCTCCGCTGGGCCGTGCTCGGCGACGCCGCGCCGCCACTCGACGGCGCGGTGGTCTACGACGATCTCGCCGCGCTCGTCGCGGCACTCGACGCCGGCGAGCCGACCCCAGACGTCGTGCTGGCCGGGTTGTCGTCGGACGGCGAGCCCGCTGCCGCCGCGACCGCGACCGCGCTCGCCCAGCAGACGCTGGCCCTGCTCCAGGGTTGGCTCGCGAACGAGCGCCTTGCGGCGGCCCGGCTGGTGCTCATGACTACGGGTGTTGTCGCGACCGACGGCGGCGCGCCAGGCGATCTCGCCGTGTCCGCGGCCTGCGGGCTCGTCCGCTCGGCGCAGGCCGAGAGCCCGGATCGCATCGTGCTGCTCGACGGCGACGGCGAGGACGCGTCGTGGGCGGCACTTCCCGCCGCGCTCGCCATGCGCGAGCCGCAGCTGGCGCTCAGG
>CAZVRI010000119.1:399-3214 GCA_964629855.1 uncultured Thermoleophilaceae bacterium | reverse complement strand
TCGGTTGCGGTGACCGCGTCGCCGTCGGCCTTGGCGGTCATGTCGAGCACCACGCCCGGCCGGTAGAACCAGTCGAGCGGCAGCTCGTCGATCGACTGCGCCCGCTTGCCGTCGATCGTCGAGTTGTAGTGCCACGGCGCATCGACGTGGGTCGAGCTGTGGGTCCCGAAGTTCGTGAACGTCTCGACCGTCCAGCCCTCGCCGTCGCGCAGCAGATCCGGCGTGACGCCGGTCAGCGTCTCGATGTCGCGCGCGCCGCCGGCGTGGTCGGTGTAGGCGATGTCGGTCCGCAGCTGGTCCGGCAGCTCGGCCGGGTCCTGGCGGATCGGGGCGGAGAGGTCGATGATGCGTGGCATCGAAGCTCCCAGCATGGCATTCGTCTACCTCCTGCGCTGTGCCGACGGCAGCCTCTATTGCGGCTGGACGACTGATGTCGAGCGCAGGGTGGGGGAGCACGGCGCCGGTACGGCGAGCCGCTACACGCGCAGCCGGCGCCCGGTGGAGCTGGCGGCGGTCTTCGAGGCCGCCGACCGCTCGGCGGCGTTGCGCGAGGAGGCGCGGATCAAGCGGCTGCCGCGGGCCGAGAAGCTGGCGCTGATCGAGACCGCGCCGGCGCGGTTAGCGACCTAGGCGGCGCAACAGGTCGCGCGCGACGTGGGCGAGCGGGTCGATCAGCTCGCGCACCTCGGCCACGCCCTTGCGCAGCTCGATGTCGCCGACCTCGAGCAGCTCAGGCGCGTCCTGGAGCGTCGCGAGCTTGCCGCCGGCCGCGGCGATCGCGTTGACCGCCTCGCCGGTGAACCCGATCGCTCCGGTCGACGGACGCCCAGCCTCCTGCGCCGCGAATGTCTCGGCCTCCAACCCGGCCCGCTCCGCGAACGCCGCATAGGTCCGCTTCGCCCGCCCATACGCCCGCTGCACCGGCCCGAACAGCTCCTCCTCGAGCTTGTCGGCCGACATCACGTCGAGCTGCTCGTAGGCAGCTCCCAGCGCCGCCAGCGCGAACCCGAGATCGTCGATCGCGTCCGCAAGCGACTCCAGCAGCTCCTGTCGCCCCTCGGCAGTCGTATAGGCCATACGGCGGACAATAGGCCCCGCCGCCGCATCACGAGCCGCCGCGCGTCAACGCGGTGCCCCCAGAACGAGAAAACCCCGCCGGAGCGGGGTTTTCTGAGGAGCGGCTGATCGGATTCGAACCGACGACCTTCTGCATGGCAAGCAGACGCTCTAGCCAGCTGAGCTACAGCCGCGCGAGCGGCGAGTATAGCCAGGGGACTGTCAGCGCGCCGCCTTGCCGAGCGCCTTCTTGAAGGTGGTGGCGATCAGGCCGTAGCCGGTCTTGTTGGCGTGGATGTCCGGACCGCGGGGAGCGGGCGTGCACATCCAGGTCAGGCGGCAGATCTCGGCGACCGCCACCGGGGGCGTCCCGGTCGAGTCGCCATCGGTCGGAAACGGCTTGTAGCTCTGGAACGCCTTCGCGACGTCGGCGACCTTGAATCCGTGCGCCTTGAACGCCTTCGCGATCACCGCGTTGACCTGGTCCTTGGCGAGCGTCTGCGAAGCCTTCGCCAGCACCTTGCCGCCCGAGCCCGTGAACCACAGCGCCAGGAATGGGTCGTAGAGGGTCATGACGGCCATCGGCCTGCCCTTGCCGGCGGCGGCGCGCAGGCGCTTGGCGATCTTCGGGGCGTTGCGGCCGATCGCGGCGACGCCCTTCGACACGCACGGCAGGTCGATCTGCCCGCCGGCGCCGCACGAGGCGACGTCGTTCGCGCCGATGTCGATCGTCACGAAGCCCGGCTTGCCGCGACGAGCCTTCAGGAACCGCTCCGCCGCCGCCAGCTGCGAGGTCTTCGGCGACACGTTGCGGTAGCCGGGATCGCGCGCCGGCAGGCAGGCGCGGTTGCCGGCGATCATCGACCCGGTCGTCGCGAAGCCGCAGCCGAAGTTGACCAGCCGGACCCCGCCGGCCTTGTGGGCGAGCTGGTAGGCGAACCCCTGGCGGGTGTTGCGTGCCACGCCGTCCTTGCCTGGCTGGACGCCCGCGGCGAGCGAGTCGCCGAGCGACAGATAGAACGGCTTCGGTGGCTGCTTCGCCTGTGCCAGAGAGGGGGCGGCGAGCGCGATCAGCACCCCCGTCGACACGGCCAGCACGCGGATCGACTTCACGACGGCTCCTCCTCGGTCGAGGCGTCCCCCACGATCACTGTAGGTGGTTTGCCACAAACCGCACACGAGTGCCGGGATACCGGCCGGCTAGCCGCCTGGCGGTCCGGTACCGTCTTCGGTCCCCCGCAGCGTCCGCAGCGCCTGGAATGCCAGCCACCGAGGAGCAGACCCCCGTCGTGAGCCCCATGAGCGAGATGACCGCGCCCCCCACTCAGAACAAGAAGCTCGTCGCCTGGGTGGAGGAGATCGCCGCCCTCACCAAGCCGGCCGCCATCCACTGGTGTGACGGCTCCGCCGAGGAGTACGACTCGCTCTGTCAGACGCTCGTCGACGCGGGGACCTTCGAGCGCCTCTCCGACGCCAAGCGTCCCAACTCGTATCTCGCCCTCTCCGACCCGGGCGACGTGGCGCGCGTCGAGGACCGCACCTTCATCTGCTCCGAGGACGAGGCCGACGCCGGCCCGACCAACAACTGGCGCGCTCCCGCCGAGATGCGCGCGGAGCTCAACGAGCTGTTCGACGGCTGCATGGAGGGGCGCACGATGTACGTCGTGCCCTTCTCGATGGGCCCGCTCGGCTCGCCGATCGCCCACATCGGCATCGAGCTGACCGACTCGCCCTACGTCGCCGTCTCGATGCGGGTCAT
>CAZVRI010000119.1:0-389 GCA_964629855.1 uncultured Thermoleophilaceae bacterium | reverse complement strand
CGCATGGGCCAGGGCGCGCTCGACGCGCTCGGGGAGACCGGCGAGTTCGTCCCGTGCGTGCACTCGGTCGGCATGCCGCTGGCCGACGGCGTCGAGGACGTCACCTGGCCGTGCAACGCGGACAACAAGTACATCGTCCACTACCCGGAGACGCGCGAGATCTGGTCGTATGGTTCGGGCTACGGCGGTAACGCGCTGCTCGGCAAGAAGTGCTTCGCCCTGCGGATCGCCTCGGTGATGGCGCGCGACGAGGGCTGGATGGCCGAGCACATGCTGATCCTCAAGCTGACGTCGCCGGCGGGGGAGAGCAAGTACATCGCCGCCGCCTTCCCGTCGGCCTGTGGCAAGACGAACCTCGCGATGCTGATTCCGACGCTCGAGGGCTGGAC
>CAZVRI010000118.1:0-3365 GCA_964629855.1 uncultured Thermoleophilaceae bacterium | reverse complement strand
CCACCGCAAGTACATCGTCAACGTGTCGGCGATGGAGGGGCAGTTCAGCCGCGGCTACAAGGGGCCGGGGCACCCGCACACCAACATGGCGAAGGCTGCGCTGAACATGCTGACCCGCACCAGCGCCCAGGAGATGCTGAGCGACGGGATCCTGATGACCGCCGTCGACACCGGCTGGATCACCGACGAGCGGCCGCACCCGACGAAGATGCGGCTCGCCGAGGAGGGCTTCCACGCGCCGCTCGACCTGGTCGACGGCGCCGCTCGCGTCTACGACCCGATCGTCCGCGGCGAGCTCGGGGAGGACCTCTACGGCTGCTTCCTCAAGGACTACCGCAAGGCAGCCTGGTAGCGGCCGGTCTCGCTACCGCTCGGCGTCCTGGCAGAGGACGTGGACGACGGTGTCGCCCGGCTTGACTTCCTCGAACCCCTCCTGGCCGCGTCGCAGCGGCTTGCCATCGCGATAGGCCATCAACACAGGCCCGCCGCAGCGCTGGTCGGCCTGCTCGATCGGCCCGGCCTGGTCCGCGCCGACGACCTCGGCGACCAGGTCGATCCCGCTCCCAGACGACAGCAGGTCCTCGAGCGTCTCCACGACCTCGGGGGAGGAGGTGCCGAGGCCGAGCAGCCGTCCGGCGGCGCTCGCCGACGTGACCACGGTGTCCGCCCCCGAGTGGCGCAACAGCGGCACGTTGTCCTCCTCGCGCGCCGACGCGGTGATCGTCGCGTTCGGCGCCAGCTCGCGCGCGGTCAGGGTCACCAGCACCGACGTGTCGTCGCGGTCGGTGGCGACGATCACGGCGACCGCGTCCGCAACCTCGGCCTCGGTCAGCACGTCACGCCTAGCCGCGTTGCCGAGGACCCCGGTAACGCCCTCGTGGGTCGCCATCTCGATCGCCTCCGGCCGCTCGTCGACCACCACGATCTGGTCGAGGCTGGTGCCTGTGCCGACCAGCGACCGCAGCGCGCTGCGCCCCTTGGTGCCGAAACCGCAGATGACTGTGTGGTCGTGCAACTTCCTCCTCCAGATTCGTCGTCGCAGGTTGGCGCGGGTGGCGGACGCCAGGAACTCGAGCGTCGTCCCGACGAGCAGGATCAGGAACAGGACGCGCAGCGGCGTCACGACGAAGGTAGTCAGCAGCCGCGCCGAGTCGCTGACGGGAACGATGTCGCCGTATCCGGTCGTGGTGATCGTGACGGTCGAGTAGTAGAGGCAGTCGAGCAGGGAGACGGAGCCGTCGAGGTCGCGGTAGCCGCCGCGGTCGGCGTAGGCGACGACCGTCACGAGGCCGATCAACCCGACGGCCATCAGCAGGCGCCACCCGAGCGCCCGCGCCGGCGACCCGGAACGCGACGGGAAGTGGATGTTCTCGGCGGATACGGGTCCCATCCAAGGCGAAGCTACGGCCGCTGCCGGACAACGGCGGGCTATACCCTGCGGGCGTGTCCACGGATCCGGTTCGACTAGAGCGCGGCGCCGACGGCGGCCTCGCCGAGCTGGTTCTCGCGAGCCCGCCGCTGAACCTCTTCGACCGTGCGCTGATGGACGGCCTGGTCCGCGCGGTCGGCGAAGTCGCGGCTGATCCGCCACGCGGCCTGCTGATCCGCGCCGAGGGCAAGGTCGTCTCGGGTGGGGTGGACGTCGCGCTGTTCGACGGGCTCGATCCCGCGGCGGCGGGCGCGCTCTGGTCAGAGCTGCTCGCGGAGATCATCGAGCCGATCGAGCAGCTTCCCGCGCCGGTCGTCTTCGCCGCCCACGGCCTGACGCTGACCGCCGCGTTCGAGATCGCATTGGCCTGCGACTTGATCGTGGCGGCGCACTCGGCACGCTTCGGGCTGGTCGAGACGGTCATCGGCCTGACGCCGTCGATGGGCGGGACTCAGCGGCTGGCCGAACGCGCCGGCAGCGGTCGCGCCCGCGAGCTGGTGATGACCGGCGAGCTGTTCGGCGCCGAGCAGCTCGAGCGCTGGGACGTCGTCAACCGCGTGTTCGACGACGACGAGTTCGATGCCCGGTCACGCGAGCTGGCGCTGAAGTTGGCCGCCGGTCCGACGCGCGCCCACGCGATGACCAAGCACGTCGTGCGGCGCTACGTGGAGGGTGGCGTCGCGGCCGCGGACGAGGCGATTCGCCGCGACGCCGGCGAGCTGTTCGCGAGCGAGGACCTGAAAGGCGCCGTCAAGACCTTCCTCGAGCGTGGCCCGGGACACGCCGAGTTCCACAACCGCTGAGCGGAGGACCGGCTAGCCCGGCAGGTCGAGCGGGACGCTGAACCACGTGGTGGTTCCCATCCCGACCGCGCTGCTGCAGCCGAGCCGGCCGTCCATCAGCTCGACGAGCCGGTGGGCGAGACGCAGCGAACCGGCGCCGTCGTCGGTCGGTGTGAAGCGGGCGCCCCTGCGCGGGCCGAACAGCCGGGCCAGGGCATTGGCGTCCATCCCGCAGCCGGTGTCGGACACCTCGGCGTGGAACATCACCCGACTGCCGCTGGTCCGGTCGGCCGTGACCGACGCGACCACCTCGCCGCTGGCGGTGAACCGCACGGCGTTGTCCACCAGGCCACAAAGAACTTCGTGCAGCCAGTCAGCTTCGCCGAGCGCCATCCGCGGTACCGACGCCGCCGTCTTGACCTCGAGCGCCAGGCCCTTCGCTTGCGCTGGAGCGGCAAAGAGCGTCGCCGCGTCGTCGATCAACTCGTGGACGTCGAAGGTCTCGAAGGCGAGCTCCGGAACGTCCGCGAGGTCCATGGCGGCCCAGGTATGGACATCCGCTCGCGGAATGCGGCGTCGAGTCATGTCGTCCTTCGTGGCCTCCCGTGGACTCACCTGGCCCTCCTCCTTGACGCGAACGTACCACGGGGGGAGCCTCCGCGTGAAGTGTTTTGGTGCTCTCGATCAGCGCGCTCAAGGTAGCCTCAGCGCCATGCCAACCTCCCTCGTCACCGGCGGCGCCGGATTTCTGGGCTCGAATCTCTGCGACCACCTGTTGGAGCGCGGGCACCGGGTTATCTGCGTCGACAACCTCGAGACCGGCAGCCTGCACAACATCAAGCACATCCGCAGGGACGAGTTCGAGTTCAAGATGCTCGACATCACCGAGCACTACGAGATCGACGAGCCGATCGACTTCGTGTTCCACATGGCGTCGCCGGCGAGCCCGATCGACTACGCCCGGCTACCGCTGCACACGCTGAAGGTCGGCGCCTATGGCACCCACAACTCGCTCGGCCTGGCGAAGGCCAAGCGCGCCCGCTTCCTGCTCGCCTCGACGTCCGAGGTCTACGGCGACCCGCTCGTCCATCCGCAGCCGGAGAGCTACTGGGGCAACGTCAACCCGATCGGCCCGCGCGGCGTCTACGACGAGG
>CAZVRI010000117.1:0-3418 GCA_964629855.1 uncultured Thermoleophilaceae bacterium | reverse complement strand
GCGAGTACTGGTACCGCAACCTCCGTCAGACGGTCCTGCTCGAGCCGGTCGTCTCAGCGCTCGCCGCCGGGGGCCTGGGAACCCTGGTCGAGGTCAGTCCGCACCCGGTTCTGGGCGGTGCGCTGACCGACACCGTCGACGCGGTCGAGGACGCTGCCACGGCGGTCGTCGGGACGCTGCGTCGCGGCGACGGCGGCCAGGCGCGATTCGCCGCGGCGCTCGCCGAGGCGTGGGTCGCCGGCGGCACGGTCGACTGGCCCGCGCTCTACGACGGCACTGGCGCCGAGCGCGTCGGTTTGCCGACCTACGCCTTCCAGCGCGAGCGGTTCTGGCTCGAGACTCCAGCGGCGGCGGGCGATCTCGCGGGTGCGGGCCAGGGGGCCTCCGGACACCCGCTGTTGAGCGCCGTCGTCGTGCTGCCCGGCGGCGGCCGGGTGCTCACCGGCCGGATCTCATGCGCGACCGATCCCTGGTTGATCGATCACACCGTGCTCGGCTCGGTGGTGATGCCCGGCGCGGCGCTGGTCGAGCTGGCGCTGCACGCCGGTGCGGATATCGGCTGCGACGCCGTCGAGGAGCTGACGATCGAGGCGCCGCTGGTCCTGCCCGAGCAGGGCGCGGTGCAGATCAGGTTGGAGGTCGGCGAGCCCGACGAGAACGGCGGCTGCGAGGTTGCGATCCACTCGCGACCGGAGCCCGCCGCCGACGCTGGCGAGGAGGAGTGGACCCGTCACGCGACCGGGACGCTCGTCGCTGCGGCCACCGTGCCGGACGCGTGGGCCGGGGAGTGGCCGCCGGCGGGCGCCGAGCCGGTCGACGTCGACGGTCTCTACGAGCGCGCCGCTGGCCTGGGCCTGGACTACGGGCCGCTGTTCCAGGGCCTGCGGCGGCTCTGGCGCCTCGATGGCGACCTGCTCGCCGAGATCGAGCTCGACGACGGGGCCGCCGACACGCACGGCTTCGGGATCCATCCCGCTCTGATCGACGCGGTCCTGCACAGCGCGCTGGCCGAAGGCGCGGACGGGGTGCGACTGCCGTTCGCCTGGAGCGACGTCGCGCTGCACGCGACCGGTGCCGAATCGCTGCGCGCGCGGGTGACGGTCGACGGCGACCGGAGCCTGTCCTTCGAGGCGACCGACGCGAGCGGCGCGGCGGTCCTCTCGGTCGGCTCGCTCGCGCTGCGCGAGACCGAGGCGATCCAGGCGGCCTCCCGCGATGACGGCCTGCTGTGCGTGGATTGGCAGCCGGCGACGGGGATCGGCACTGGCGACGCGGGAGTGGTCGCCGTTCTCGGCGACGCGGCCGCGGACCTGCCGGGCGCCGAGCGCCACGCCGACCTCGACGCACTGCTGGCTGCCGTGGCGGCGGGCGCGCCCGCGCCGGACGTCGTCGTAGCCGCGCTCGACGGTGGCGATGGCGGCGACGTCGCGGGCGCGGCGCGGCGTGTCGCGGCCGAGGCGCTCGGGCTGCTGCAGAGCTTGATCGGCGCCGAAGCGCTCACCGAGACGCGGCTGGCGCTGGTGACCTCCGGGGCCGTCGCCGCGGTCGACGGCGAGTCCCCCGACCCGGTGCTGGCCACGGTCTGGGGCTTGGCGCGCGCGGCCCAGGCTGAGCAGCCGGGCCGGATCGCGCTGGTCGACTCCGACGGGTCCGGCGCCTCGCTGGCGCTGCTTCCGGCGGCGCTCGCGGCCGGTGGCGAGGAGCCGCAGCTCGCGCTGCGCGACGGCTCGCCGCTGGCTCCACGGCTGGTCGCGGCCGCTTCCGGAGCAGACGGCCGCCGGCCGATCGACCCCGAGGGCACGGTCCTGATCACCGGCGGCACGGGCGTCCTCGGCGCCGTGGTCGCGCGCGACTTCGCCGAGCGCCACGGGGTGCGCCACCTGCTGCTGACGAGTCGTCAGGGGATCGACGCCGCGGGTGCGCGCGAGCTGGTCGCCGAGCTGGCGGAGCTCGGCTGCGCGGCGACGGTGGCGGCCTGCGACGTGTCGGATCGCGACGGGATCGCCGAGCTGCTGGAGGCGATCCCCGCCGAGCGTCCGCTGACCGCGGTCGTGCATGCGGCGGGCGTGCTCGACGACGGGCTGCTGGAGTCGCTCGACGCCGAGCGCCTCGACCGGACGATGGCGCCGAAGGTCGACGCGGCGACGCATCTGCACGAGCTGACGGCCGACCTCGACCTGTCGGCGTTCGTCCTGTTCTCGTCGGCGGCCGGGACGATCGGCACGGCGGGGCAGGCCAACTACGCGGCGGCGAACGCCGTCCTCGACGCACTCGCCGAGCGGCGTCGCGCCGAGGGGTTGCCAGCGACCTCGATCGCCTGGGGTTTGTGGGAGCAGACGAGCGCGATGACCGGTGGGATGGACGAGCGCGACCGCGCGCGGCTGGCGCGCTCCGGTGTCGCGGCGCTCTCCTCGGAGCGGGGCCTCGAGCTGCTCGATCGTGCGCTGGCCGGCGACCAGCCGGCGGTGACGGCGCTCGAGCTGGATCGTGCGGCGCTCGCCAGGCTGGCGCCGATCGGGATGCTGCCGCCGATCATGCGCGGGCTCGTGCGCGCGCCGGCGCGGCGGCGGTCGCGCGCGACCGCCGGGTCGCTGGCAGCGTTGCTGGCGGGCAGGCCGGAGGGCGACTGGGACGCGACCGTGCTGACGCTGGTGCGCGGCGAGGTCGCGGCCGTGCTCGCCCGCCCCGACGCCGAGTCGGTCGCGGTCGACAGCTCGTTCAAGGAGCTCGGCTTCGACTCGCTGGGCGCCGTCGAGCTGCGCAACCGGCTGCGCCAGGCGACCGGGCTGCGGCTGCCGGCGACGCTGGTCTTCGACTACCCGACGCCGGCTGCCGTCGCGGGCTTCCTGCGCAACGCGGTCGAGGACACGGCCGCGAAGCCGGTCGCCCGAGCGGCGCGTGCGGCGGCGCTCGACGAGCCGATCGCGATCGTCGGGATGGCGTGTCGCTACCCAGGCGGCGTCGCCTCGCCGGACGCGCTGTGGGAGCTGGTCGCCGACGGCCGCGACGCGATCTCGGCCTTCCCGGACGATCGCGGCTGGGACCTCGAGGCGCTCTACGACCCGGACCCGGACCGGTCGGGGACGATCTACGCCCGCGAGGGCGGCTTCGTCGACGGCGTCGGCCGCTTCGACGCCGGGTTCTTCGGCATCGGCCCGCGCGAGGCGCTGGCGATGGACCCGCAGCAGCGGCTGCTGCTCGAGGCGGCCTGGGAGGCGCTTGAGCACGCCGGGATCGACCCGCGGTCGCTGCGCAACAGCGCGACGGGGATCTTCGCCGGCATCTCGGCGCAGGACTACGGGTCGATCTTCTCCGAGGACGGCGAGATCGACGGCCTCAAGATGACCGGCAGCGCCGGCAGTGTCCTCTCGGGTCGCGTCGCCTACACGCTCGGCCTGGAGGGACCGGCGGTGACGAT
>CAZVRI010000116.1:0-3507 GCA_964629855.1 uncultured Thermoleophilaceae bacterium | reverse complement strand
GCCGGCTCGACCGGTGCGTCGGAAGCCTTGTCCTCGGCGTCGTTGTCGGTCGCTGCCTGGCTACCAGCCGAAGCGGCCTTGACCGGCTTCGGATCGGCGTCGTCGCCGTGGGCGCGGATCGCCTTGACGTCGGTCGCGTCCTCCTTGAGGACGGGGTAGTGATCGGCGACCTCACCCAAGCCTGCGTAGGTGTAACGGTTTCCGTAGACGTCCTGGAGGACGATGTAGTTGCCGAGCTGGTCGGACTCGCCGATCTTCTTGATCACACCATCGTTGGTCGCGACGACGGGGGAGCCCTTCTGGGCGTAGATCTCGAGCGACCGGCGATCGTCCTGAGACTCGACGACATTTGCCGCGTTCTCACCGACTTCGACGCGCTTGACGGCCTCCTGCTCAGCGAGGTCGTCCGCGTAACGAGCCCGGGCGGCGACGGGGAAGCGACCCTCGGTCAGGCCGGTCAGCGACCCGACGAGGTCAGCCGGAACACCGGAGATCAGACGGGCGCGGAGCATCACCGAGTCGACGTACCAATCAGCGTGGTTGTAGGCAAAGATCGCGCCACGCACATCGTTCTCGTAATTCGCAGCCTTCAAATACCGGGCCGCGGCGAAGATCGCATCAACCGGGTTGTAGGGATCCTTGCTGCCGTCCTTGTTCGCATCCACGCCATACGCCTTCCACGACGCCGGCATGAACTGCATCCAGCCAAGCGCACCCGCAGACGACACATTCAGATTGCGGCCGTAGTCAGTCTCGATCTCATTGATCGCCGCCAAGATCTCCCAACGAACGCCGTACTCAATCCCCGCCGCCTGATAAATCGGCAACAAGAACAACGGCACCCGGAACTTCCGAATCACGAAATTCGGAACACCCTGCGCAACCGACGGACCCGGAAGCGCATCGAAGAAACCAGGATTCGCAGCCGTCGGCGAACCATCCGGGTTGCGCAGCGACCCACCATCGTCCGGAGCCTCGACGCCGCCGTCGGGGGCCGGCTCCTCGGCGTCAGGGGCCGGCAGCCGCTCCCGATCGTCACCACCAGCAACCTGCTCCCGCCCAACCCGCGGAGCCGGCGGCACCGGCACAGGAACCGTCGCCGCTGGCGCCGGATCCTCCTCAACCACCGGCCCCCATTCGACGTCACCCTCCTCGGCCGAGGGCGGAGATGTCGGCGCCGCCTGAGCAGCCGGGGAAGCCGAATACCCAGCGGAGCGATTCCCAAGCGTAGATGGGTGTTCGGCTTCCCCGGCGTACCGCACCAAAGGCGCCACAGGCCCCTGCTGCGCCTCAACCGGCACCGTCCCCACAACCGCCAGCGCAGCCACCAACACCCCACCCGCAAGGATGGACTCCAGTCGAGCAACCCGGCTCATGCGGGTCGAACGCTCTCCACGAGCGGAGTCCCGCAGTTCGAGCAGAACGCCGCGCCACGGGCGTGCAGCGAACCGCACGTCGAGCACGCGCCCGCCGCCCCCGACTGCTCGAGCTCCAACAGCCGCGCCAGGTTCGACAGCTCGGCGTCGGCCTCCTGGACCTTCGCCGCCGCCCGCTGTAGGACGTCGAGGCGGAAGTGGTCGCGGATCGCCATCTCGTAGGCGAGTCCGCCGAGGTTCCACTGCTCCTCGGCGAACCGCTTGGCCGCCGCCTCGTGACGGCGCGACAGCTCGCTGTGCGAGACCGTGGTGCTCACTCGATTGCCTCCCCGCCGGATCCGCCGCCCGGCTTGACGTTGTCCTCGTCCGGTGCGTCGCCGCCGGTCCCGAGCGTGTCGGGCAGCTGGGCGGACTTCTTCTGCTGCTCCAGTCCGGTCGAGTTCTCGAGGTCCTTCAGCGCGCCGTCGTCGACGGTCTCGACCTTCTCCTCGGGCAGCTCGCCCTCGACGCCGAACGCGGCGTCGGCGGAGGCGACCTCGACGACCTTGGCGTCGGGGAAGTCCTTCTTCAGCTTCTTCAGTGCGTCCTGGGCCTTGCCCTTGGCGCCCTTGCCGGTGAAGACCCCGGAGTAGATGACGTAGTTGCCGGATTTCAGCGACGTGTAGCCGTCGGAGTCGAGCGCGCCGACGTCCGACGCGCCCTTCGACTGGGCGTCGCTCTTCGCGGTGTCGACCGCGGCGACGTCGGAGCTGTCCTTCGGCAGCACCTGGAGCTGCACCGTCCAGCCGTTCTCGCCGGCGGGCCAGTCCTCGGCGAACTCGGCGGGCGCGGCCTCGCCGCCACCGCCGGTGTTGGTGATGTTGACGATCGGCGCCTTCTGGGCGACCGGCTGGGGGGCCGGCAGCGGATCGTCGCCACCGCCGCCGAACAGGAAGCCGACGAGCATCCCCAGGCCGAGCAGCAGCGCCGCCGCTCCGCCCGTGGCGCCGGCCAGCAGCTGCGGGCTGTAGCGCGGCTTCTCCGGCGGCGGCGGGCCGGAGGACTCGGTCGCGGGCAGCACGTCGTCGACGTCGCGCCCGGTCAGCAGCTGGGCGTATGGGACGCGCGAAGCCGCGCGGCGGTAGCCGCACTCCAGGCAGTACCGCTGGTCGGAGGCCAGCGGCGAGCCGCACGACGGGCAGCCGTCGCCCGGCTGTCCGAGCTGCTCGGTCGGCATCGTGTCGCCGATCCCGATCTGGTCCATCTCGTCGATCGCCATTTCGCCTCCTACTTGAAGCTCGTCGGAGGCGCCGCGAGCTCGACCCGCGCGCCCTCCGGATTGCCGATGAAGAAGATTTGGTAGCCGGCCGCGGCGTGCGGCTTCAGCCGTTCGACCTGCCCGCGCCCGGCGGCCACGACCTTGCCGTCCTTGCGCGCGACGGCGTAGAGGACGAGCTTGCGCTGGAGCAGGTCGGAGCGGTTGGTCACCTTGCCCTCGATCGCGAAGCCGCTGGTCGGGTCGCCGCCGACGCGCGGCGCGCTCACGTCGATCTCGGGCAGCTTGGCGGGCGGCCGCTCGTCAGTAGCGCCGACTTTGACGTCGACCTTCGGGCCGGCTGTAAAGACCTGGTCGTTGACCCAGGTCAGCGACTCGCCCGGCTTCAGCGCGGCGACGCTGACCAGCGACGGCTCCAGTCCGGGGGCGTCGTTGGCGAAGACGCTCTTGCCGCCCTTGCGCACGTCGATCGCGATCGGGACGTTGACGACCGTCTTCTTGCCGGTGTTCTTCAGCTCGACGATTGCCGCCGTGCCGTTGGGGTCGCTCACGACCGCGGTGCCCGTCACCTTGACGTCGCGGCTGCGCTTGTCGATCTCGAGCCCCTGCTCCTGCGACACGCCGCCGCTCTGCTCGGCGAGCTCGGCGCTCTTGCTCTGCGTCGACTGGCAGCCGCTGAGCAGCGCCGCCGCTCCAGCCAGGCCGAGGGCGACGGTGGCGAGCCTCGTCATCCGAACGCCCCGCCGACGTACTCGCGCGTCCGGACCTCGCGCGGCTGGCCGAAGACCTGCTCGGCCGGCCCGTACTCGACGAGCTCGCCGAGGTACATGAAGCCGACGTGGTCGGCGACCCGCAGCGCCTGCTGCATGTTGTGGG
>CAZVRI010000115.1:0-3566 GCA_964629855.1 uncultured Thermoleophilaceae bacterium | reverse complement strand
TCATCTCCGCGATCGTCTTCAACGCGCTGATCATCCCGGCGCTCGTCCCACTCGCCCTGCGCGGCGTCCAGTACCGGCCTGTCGGGGCGACGGCGCTGCTGCGGCGCAACCTCCTGCTCTACGGGCTCGGCGGGCTGATCGTCCCGTTCGTCGGGATCAAGCTCGTCGACCTCGTCGTGCACAACTTGCTCGGCGCCTGACCAGGAGGACAATCGGGGCATGGCTCACGAGGGCCGCGGCCACTACAAGATCTTCCTCGGCATGGCCGCCGGGGTCGGCAAGACCTACCGGATGCTCCAGGAGGGCCAAGCCGCCAAGGCCGCCGGCCGCGACGTCGTGGTCGGCTACCTGGAGCCGCACGACCGCCCGGAGACCGCCGCGCAGGCAGCCGGCCTCGAGCAGCTGCCGCGCCGAACGGTCGAGCACCGCGGCCACACGGTCGAGGAGATGGACCTGCCGGCGATCTTCAACCGCGCCCCCGAGCTGTGCCTGGTCGACGAGCTCGCCCACACCAACCCGCCCGGGCTCGAGCACCACAAGCGCTACGAGGACATCGCCGACGTCCTCGACGCCGGAATCGACGTCTACTCGACCGTCAACATCCAGCACCTCGAGGCGCTCAACGACCAGGTCGCGGAGCTGACCGGCGTCCGGGTCCGCGAGACGTTCCCCGACACCGTCCTCACCTCGGCCGACGAGATCGTGCTCGTCGACCTCACCCCCGAGGCGCTGACCCAGCGGCTGCGCGAGGGCAAGGTCTACCCGCCCGACCGCGTCCCGTCCGCGCTCAACGGCTTCTTCCGCGTCGAGAACCTCGCCGCGCTGCGCGAGGTCGCGCTGCGCCAGGTCGCCGAGGACGTCGAGAACCGCCGGCTCGTCTCACCGGTCGAGGCGCTCGGCACCCGCGAGGAGCACATCTTCGGCGACGCCCCGCCGCCGGTCGCCGAGCGCATCCTCGCCCTGGTCGAGCCCGACGAGCGCTCCCGCCGCCTCGTCCGCCGCGCCTGGCGCTCGGCCCAACGGCTCGCCGCCGACCTCGACCTCCTCTACGTGATGCCGCCCAGCAAGCCCCCACGCGACGGGCAGCGCGAGCGACTGGAGGAGCTGCGTCGCCTCGCCTCCGTCCTCGGCGCCACCTTGATCGTCGAGGAGAGCGACGACGTGGCCGAGGCCGCCGCCCGCGTCGCGGCCGACCGCGCGACCACCTACATCCTCATCGGCCAGCCGCACCCTCGCGGCCCGCTTGGCCGCCTCCGCGAGCCGCTGACCGACAGGCTGATCCGCAAGCTGCCCGGCGTCGACGTCCGCATCGTCGCCGACCCGCGCTAAGCCGTCCGCACACAGCGAAACCCGGTGTTGCCCGTGGTCGATTCGGGCTCCATCGAGTTCCGCGCGGCGACGCGGTAGCGGCGGCAGTAGGAGGCGTGGCAGAGATACGAGCCGCCGCGGGTCGAGCGGTTCTGGCCGGGGACGTACCAGTCGGCGCACCACTCCCAGACGTTGCCGGTCATGTTGTGCAGGCCGTAGCCGTTCGGCGGGAAGGCGTCGACCGGGCAGGTGCCGTAGAAGCCGTCGGCCTCGGTGTTGTCCTGCGGGAACGTGCCCTGCCAGACGTTCATGCGGTGCTCGCCGCCGGGTTCGAGCTCGTCGCCCCACGGGAACACCTTCCCGGCGAGACCGCCACGCGCCGCGTACTCCCACTCGGCCTCGGTCGGCAGGCGCTTGCCGGCCCAGTCGCAGTAGGCGCTCGCGTCGTTCCAGCTGACGTGCACCGCCGGGTGGTCGGCGCGGTCCTCAACCCCTGACTGCGGGCCTTCGGGACGACGCCAGAACGCGCCCTCGACCTGGCGCCACCACGGCGCCCGGCTGACGCCGCGCGTCGGCGGGAAGTCGTCAGGCAGCAGGCCCGCGAAGACGAACGACCAGCCGAAGCGCTCGGCCTCGGTGACGTGCCCGGTCTCCTCGACGAAGCGCGCGAAGTCGGCATTGCTCACCGCGGTCGGGTCGATCCAGAACGGGTCGACCCGCATCCGGCGCACGGGCCCCTCGCCGTCGGCCGGGTAGGCGGTGGCGCCGGCCTCGCCCATCAGGAACTCACCGCCGTCGAGGAGCACCATGCCTACTGGCGCGCCATCGCGATCCGCATCCGCTCCTCCGGGGTGATCAGGTGGTCGAGATCCTCGGCGTCCTCGTCGAGATCGATCTGGACCCAGCGGACGCGGCCGGTGAAGGCGTTGTCGGTGCCGTGGTCGTCGCTGACCGGCGTGGCGCTGTCGCGGCCGAGATCGGTCGTCTCGTCGGCCGAGAAGACGGCGGGCACGGTGTTCTCCACGCGCCCCGCACCGACCTTGTCACCATCGACATAGAGCGTTACGTCGCCGCCCTTGCCGAGGCCACCGCCGTCATAGGCGAACTCGATCCGCACTTGGTGCTCGCCGGGAGCAACGGCCTGCTCTCCGGCGATCTTGAACCGCTGAAGGCCGAAGAAGTTGTAGCAGTAGACGGGACGGCCCTCGAGCAGATAGAGGCTCCAGCCGGCATAGGCGCCGCCTTGGGCGATCAGCACACCCTCGCCGCCGCCCTCGGGCACCTCGATCTGCGCCGTGACGGCGTGCGACCTGTTCTTGACGTTGACCACCGAGTTCTCCGACAGGCGCCCCATGCCCTCGAACATCAGCTGCGACTTGCCGCGGATCAGCTGCGGGCGGCCGGCGATGTCGGGGTCGAAGCGCTCGAAGCGGCGGTCGTCGAGCGGCAGCACGTTGTAGCGGGCCGCCTCGATCAGGAAGAGCCGCTGCAACTCGGCCAGCCGCTCGGGCTCCTCGGCCGAGAGGTCGTGCGCCTGGGTCCAGTCGCCGGGCGCGTACAGCTCCCAGACGTCGTCGTCGTAGGCGGGCATCTCGGTCGGCTTCCAGGGGATGCTGTGGCGGGTCACCGCGGTCCAGCCCTTGTGGTAGATGCCGCGGTTGACGAACATCTCGAAGTACTGCGTCTCGCGGATCTCAGCCGCGTCCGGGTCGTCGAACGTCGGCAGCATGCTCTCGCCGTGCAGCGGCATCTGCTGCACCCCGTGGACGAACGTCGGCTCGGGCAGCCCCGCCGCGTCGAGCACCGTCGCGGCGATGTCGATCACGTGCGCGAACTGGCTGCGGACCTCGCCGCGCGCCGCGAACCCGTTCGGCCAGTGGACGACCGTGCCGTTGCGCGTGCCGCCCCAGTGCGAGGCGACCTGCTTGGTCCACTGGTACGGCGCGTCCATCGCGTGCGCCCAGCCAACGGCGTAGTGGTTGTTCCCCGCGATCGTCCCGAACTGGTCGATCCGCTCGGCCATGAACTCGGCCGTCTCGATCCCGGCCGCGCCGTTGAGCGAGATAATCTCGTTGAAGGTGCGCTGCGGCGTGCCCTCTCCGGACGCCCCGTTGTCGCCCACGATGTAGTAGACGAGCGTGTCGTCGAGGACCTCGAGCTCGGCGAGCGCATCGATCACCCGGCCGACGTGATGGTCGGTGTGCTCGAGGAAGCCGGCGTAGACCTCCATCTGGCGTGCGAGCACCGGCTTGAGCTCG
>CAZVRI010000114.1:0-3672 GCA_964629855.1 uncultured Thermoleophilaceae bacterium | reverse complement strand
GGAGGCGGATGTTCTCCTCCGCGGTCAGCACGGGCAGCAGGTTGAAGAACTGGAAGACGAAGCCGAGCTTGTCGCGCCGCAGCTGCGTCAGCTTGCCGTCGTCGAGGTCGGCCAGCTCGACGCCGTCGAGCTGCACGGAGCCACTCGTCGGCTTGTCGAGGCCGGCGAGGATATGCATCAGCGTCGACTTCCCAGAGCCGGACGGGCCCATGATCGCCGCGAACTGCCCGCGCTCGAACTGAGTCGAGACACCGGCGAGTGCGTCAACTGCCGCCTCCCCCTCGCCATAGCGGCGGCGCAGTTCCGTGGCAGTCACGATGCTCGAAACGTTCATAGGTGGGCACTTTGCCAGGTTCCTCGCGCGCCTATCATCCGGTACCGCATGCAGAGCCCGACAACCGACGTTCCAGTAGCGCCCGACATCCGTCTCTCGCCACCCCCACTTCACGGCGGGCCCCTGGAGCTACTGCGCTTCATGCGCCGCAACCGCATGCTCACACCGAAGTACGTCCGGTTGCTGGCCGGACTCGCCCGGCGCCGCTGGCTGACCCGCTACGGCCGCCGCCTGCATAGCGACGGGATCGCGTTTGTCGCCTCCGACGTCGTCTTCCAGATCGGCGCCCGCGGGCGCGTCGACCTCGGCCGCTGGTCGTGGATCGGCCACGGCTGCAAGATCCGCTGCCACGAGGGACATGTCTCGATCGGCGCCAAGACGGTGATGGGCCAGGAGTGCACGATCTCCGCCTATCAGCACGTCTCGATCGGCCGCGAGTGCGTGATCGCCGACCGCGTAATGCTGATCGACTTCGACCACGGAATGGTCGAGGTCGAGCGTCCGATCCGCCAGCAGGGGATCTACAAGCGCGACGTGCGCGTCGGCAACAACGTCTGGATCGGCTACGGCGCCTGCATCCTGCGCGGCGTGACCGTCGGCGACAACGCGGTGATCGGCACCAACGCCGTCGTCACCGACGACGTCCCGGACAACGCCGTCGTCGGCGGCGTGCCGGCCCGGGTGATCCGGATGCGCGACGAGCCGAAGGCGATGCAATGGCGTTAGACGGCGCCGACCGACCGGCAGGCGTGCTCGCTCGCGGACCCTGGATGCCGACCCAGGTGTCCGTGCGCTGGAGCGAGCAGGCGTTCGAGCCTGACGACATCACCTCGGCGGCCGCCGACGCCGCACTCGCCGAGCTGGGTGAGCGCGGATCGCCGACCCACGACGGGCTCGGCGCCCGGGTGGCCGGCTACGAGCACGGGCCCGACGGCCTCGTCCTCGACATGCAGCCGGTCCGCTGGGCGCTGCGGCTCGCCGGCGACGCGGTCGACAGCATCTCGTCGCTGTGCGTGGTGCGCGACGCCGACGGCCGCTGGCTCGCCGGACGGCGGGCGCCGTGGGTCGCGAGCTGGGCCGGCCGCTGGGCGCTGGGCGCCGGCGGAGCCGTCGAGGTCGGCGAGAACCCCGCCGAGACGCTGACGCGTGAGCTCGAGGAGGAGTGGTCGGTCGCTCCAGAGCGGATCAGCGCCGAGGCGCTGATCCGGCTGCCGACCGGCCTGCTGCTGTTCGTCGGCCTCGCCCATCTGCCGCCGGGAGCCGAGGTGACGATCGACCCCGAGCACGACACCCACGCCTGGTGGCCGCCGGACATCGCCGACTGGCCCGACGAGGCCGACGCACCGCTGCGCCTGATGGCGACGATGCTGGTCGGCTAGCCGCCGCCCCAAGAGTGCGGTTTTCCGCACCCCCATTCACGGGGCAGCCGCATTTGAACTGCTCCCCGTCGTTGGAAGCCTCCTTGCATGGCCAATACCGGCCCGAAAGGAGACACCATGCAACAGCGACACAACATCGCGGCGCGGGCCGGACGGTGGAGCGCTCGTCACCGCAAAAAGGCGATCTTCGGCTGGATGGCGTTCGTGATCGCCTCGCTGGCGATCGGCGGCGCGCTCGGCGTCAACACGCTGAGCAGTGAGGACAGCGGAGTCGGCGAGTCGGGCCGCGCCGACAAGACCCTGCACGAGGCGTTCCCCCAGAAGACGAACGAGTCGGTGCTCGTCCAGAGCAGCGCGCTGGAGACGACCGACCCAGCGTTTCGCGCGGGCGTCGACGACACCATCAGACGGCTGGAGGCGGCAAAGGACGTTCGCGACGTCGTCAGCCCCTACTCCGCTGACGGCCAGATCTCGCAAGACGGCCGCTCGGCGCTGATCGACTTCGAGATCGCGGGCGACCCCGAGACGGCGACCGACCGCATCGACCCGGCGCTGGCGGCCACGGCCGCGGCGGCGAAGGCCAACCCCGAGCTGCGGATCGAGCAGTTCGGCGACGCCAGCGCCGACAAGGCGATCAGCAAGCAGTTCGGCGACGACTTCAAGAAGGCCGAGCTGACCTCGCTGCCGATCACGCTGATCATCCTGGTGCTCGCCTTCGGCGCGATCGTGGCGGCCGGCGTCCCGCTGCTGCTGGCGCTCTCCGGCGTCGCGGCGACGATCGGCCTGCTGGCGCCGATCAGCCTGATCGCGCCGGTCGACGAGAGCATCAACTCGGTGATCCTGCTGATCGGGCTCGCCGTCGGCGTCGACTACTCGCTGTTCTACCTGCGCCGTGAGCGCGAGGAGCGAGCGGCGGGACGCAGCGAGCAGGCATCACTGGAGGCCGCCGCCGCCACCTCAGGCCGGGCAGTCCTGATCTCCGGTTTCACCGTGATGATCGCCATGGCCGGCATGTACCTCGCCGGCGCGCCGACGTTCCACTCGTTCGCGACCGGGACGATTCTCGTCGTCGCCGTATCGGTGGTCGGATCGGTGACCGTGCTGCCCGCCGTGCTGTCGAAGCTCGGCGACCGCGTCGACAAGGGGCGCGTACCGCTGATCGGCCGGATCAAGGCGCGGACCGCGCAGGCCGGCCTCTGGTCACGCACCGTCGACCGCGTGCTGCGGCGCCCGCTGCTGTCCGCGCTGGTGTCGGGCGGCCTGCTCGTCGCGGTCGCGCTGCCGACGTTCGCCATGCAGACGTCGGTGCCCGGCGTCGACGGCCTGCCGCAGGACCTGCCGGTCGTGCAGACCTACAACCGGATCCAGGAGGCGTTCCCCGGCGAGAGCATCCCGGCCAACGTCGTCGTCGAGGCCGACGACGTCACGACCGGAGCGACCGCGGCGGCGATCGACGCCCTGCAGGCAGACGCGGCCAAGCAGAGCGAGCTGTTCGAGGCTGGAGCGAGCGTCGAGGTCAACCCGGACAAGACGGTCGCGAACGTGTCGATCCCGCTCGCCGGCAACGGCACCGACGCAAAGTCCAACGACGCGCTCGACGAGCTGCGCGGCGAGCTGATCCCAGCGACGATCGGCACCGTCAGCGGGGCGAGGGCCGACGTGACAGGAATGACCGCCGAGACCGCCGACTTCAACGCCAGCATGAGCTCGCACATCCCCTGGGTGTTCGCCTTCGTGCTGTCGGCGGCGTTCGTGCTGCTGATGGTGACGTTCCGCTCGATCGTGATCCCGCTGAAGGCGATCCTGCTCAACCTGCTGTCGGTCGGCGCCGCCTACGGGCTGCTGGTGCTGGTCTTCCAGGAGGGCTGGGGCGAGAGCCTGCTCGGCTTCGAGTCGACCGGGGCGATCACGGCCTGGCTACCGCTGTTCCTGTTCGTCGTCCTGTTCGGGCTCTCGATG
>CAZVRI010000113.1:0-3708 GCA_964629855.1 uncultured Thermoleophilaceae bacterium | reverse complement strand
CTTCATCAGCTGCTCGTAGAGCACGTGCAGGATCGCCTGGCCGGTGATGTCCGCGACGTAGTAGGTGCGGGCAGCGGAGGCGCCACCGAAGGCCCGCGTTCCGAGCTTGCCCTGATCGTTGCGGTGGAAGGTCACGCCGAGGTGCTCGAGGTGGAGGATCTCCTCCGGCGCCTCGCGGCACATGATCTCGATCGCGTCCTGGTCGCCGAGGTAGTCCGAGCCCTTGACGGTGTCGAAGGCGTGCGACTCCCAGGAGTCCTCCGGGTTGAGCGCCGCGTTGATCCCGCCCTGCGCCGCGTTGGAGTGCGAGCGGACCGGATGGACCTTGGAGATGATCCCGACGGACGCTCCACCCTCAGCTGCCGCGAGGGCTGCGCGCTGGCCGGCGAGACCGGCTCCGATGACTAGGACGTCGTGCTGAGGCATAAGGGGAGGGGCGAAGCGGGAGCGATCCTATCCCAAGAAAACCGCGCGTCGCGTGCCGGTCGGAGATAGGGAGCCCTAACCCCGAGGCCCCCGGGTGACTGGGTACGGTGGCGTGCCATGGACTCCCCTCGCGCGCTGGCGGGCGCTGTCTCGACCGCCCTCCTCATCCTCGTTCTCGCCGCATCGGCGGCCACCGCGAACGCTCGCACGGTCTACGTGACGAACTACGATTCCGGCACCGTCTCGGCGCTCTCGATCGCCGCCGACGGCAGCCTCACGCCTGTTGCCGGGTCTCCGTTCGCGGCGCTGCCGGCGGCCGCTGGCCTCGCGATCTCGCCGGACGGAGGGACGGTGCTCGCCCAGCGGAACCAGAACCCCGGTGCGCTGACCGCGTTCACCGCCGCCGGATCGGGAGCCCTGACTCTGAAGTCCGGTGTCGCCCCGCCGTCGGGCAACTTCCCGAGCTACTCGACGATCGAGCCGACTGGTCGCTTCGCGTACGTGTCGAACACCTCCGGCGCGATCGCCGACCGCGACATCTCCGGCTTCGCGCTGGCCGGAGCCAACATGCCGACGTCGCTTGGCCCACCGTTCGACGGTGCCGGGATCAACATGGCGGGGGTCGCCTCGAGCGTCGACGGTCGCTTCGTCTACGCGGGCACCAACGCGGGCTCCAACAATCTGCTCGCCTACTCGGTCGGCGCCGGCGGGCAGCTCACTGCGCTGCCCGGATCGCCTTTCAACATCGGCGTCAACAGCGCCGCTTCGATCGTCGTGAGCCCGGACGGCCGTTTCCTCTTCGTCGGCGATGTCGGCGCGGATACGATCGCCACCGCGGCGATCTCCGCCGACGGCGTTCCGACTCCGGTCGGGACCCCAGTCGGACTCGGAACGGGCGCGGAGGGCCCCTCCAACCTGGCGCTCACGCCCGACGGCCGGCGCCTCTACTCGGCCAACGACGATCTGTCCGGTAGGTCGATCTCGTCGTTCGCCGTTGCGGCCGACGGCACGGTGACGCCGATCGGGTCGCCGCTTCTCCTGGCCACGGCGCCGCGCGGCATCGCGGTGACACCGGACGGACGCCGTCTCTACGCAGCGCTTTCGACTGGCGGCGCGAACGTCCTCGGCTACTCGATCGGGGCCAACGGGAGCCTTGTGGCGCTGCCGGGCTCGCCGTACACGAGCGGGGGCGACAACGCCAACACCGGCGCCGACCAGGCGCTCGCGATCGCTCCCGACCAGGGGCCGCGCGCCGCCTTCACCGCCAAGGCGAAGAGCCGCGACAGTCGCACCGCGGCCTTCGACGGCGCCGGCTCGACCGATCCCGACGGCACGGTCGCGGCCTACGAGTGGGAGTTCGGCGACGGCAAGACGGCCAGCTCGACGTCGCCGAAGGTCGAGCACGCCTACGCCAAGGATGGGACCTATGAGGCGAAGCTGCGCGTGGTCGACGACGAGGGCTGCTCGGCGCTGCGGATCTACACGGGCCAGGCGACGCTCTGCAACGGCGGCGCCACCGCGCTCGCGACGGTCGCGGTCACGGTCAACGCTCCGCCGGTCGTCTCGAACGTGACGGTTGCGAAGAAGATCAAGCAGGGCAAGCTCGCCGGTCTGACGATCAAGTTCCGGGTCTCCGAGGCGGGAACCGCGCGTGTCGGGATCGAGCGCAAGGCCGCCGGCCGCCGCGTGGGTGGACGGTGCGTCAAGCCGAAGCGCGCGAACCGCTCGCGGCCCAAGTGCGACCGCTACAAGTCGGCGCTCAGCCGCTCGGTGAAGGTCAAGGCGCCCGGGCAAGTGACCCTGAAGCTGGGCAAGAAGGCCGTCAAGCGACTAGGGCCTGGCGGTTACCAGGTCGCGGTCAGGGCCCGTGACACCGGCGGCAAGTGGTCGGTCGAGCGCGCCTACAAGAAGTTCAAGGTCGCCAAGCCGAAGCCGCGCCGCTAGGGCGTCGCGGGCGTCTGGAGCGCCCGCCGGACCCGGTCGGCGGTGACGATGCCGCGTAGGCGTCCGTCGCCGTCGACCGCCATCAGCGCGCCGAGCCGGACGAGGCCCTCGCGGCCGAGTAGCGCCTCGAGCGGCTCGCTGGCATCGACGCGCAGCGAACTGTCGCCGTTGGCGGCGTCGCTGGCCATCACCGAGGCGACGGTCCGTCCGGGACGGACCGCCTCGGGCAGGCTGGAGATGCTGTGCTCGGTGACCAGTCCGGCCAGGCGGCCGTCGGATTCGACGACCGGGAACCACGGCCAGCCGTAGCGCAGGAAGAACTCGTCGTAGGCGCGATCGAGGTCGAGCTCGGCGGGGATCGCGACCGGCTCGCTATCCATGACATCAGCGACCGACAGTCCCTCGATCCGGTCGGTCAGCTCGGTCTGGGCGATCGCTCCGCGCGCCGCCTGGTTGAGGAAGACGCCGATGATCCCGAGCCAGATGCCGCTGACCAGCGCGCCGGTCATCGCCAGCAGGATTCCGGCGGCGATCATCAGGTAGGCGAAGCCGCGGCCGAGCATGCCCGCAAAGCGGGTCGCCCGTGTGCGGCTGCCGGTCACCTTCCAGGCGATCGCCCGCGCGATCCGGCCGCCGTCGAGCGGGAAGCCCGGGATCAGGTTGAACAGCAGCAGCAGCACGTTGACTGAGCCGAGGTAGCCGATGACCGCCAGCGCCTCGTTGTCGGTCGCGACCGTGAAGCGCAGCGCGTCCCAGGAGTCGGCGGCGCCGCCCATCAAGGCCCCGACCGCCCAGCAGGCGGCCGCGATGCCAAGCGTGACCAGTGGCCCCGCGACGGCGACCCTGAACTCCTCGCCGGCGCTCCTGGAGTCGCGCTCCATCTTCGCGACGCCGCCGAACATCCAGAGGTCGATGCCGGTGATCCCGATCCCGGAGCGGCGCGCCTCGAAGGCGTGGCCCAGCTCGTGCAGCAGGACCGACAGGAAGAACAACAGCGCGGAGATCGTCGCGAGCACGAATGCGGTGCTGCCCTCCGGGAACAGCTCGGGCTCGCCGTAGTAGCCCGACAGCGACCAGATGATCAGGAAGAGGACGAAGAACCAGCTCGGGTCGACGCCGATGCGAATCCCGAAGACGCGCGCGAACTGGATCGATCCGCCGCCGAACACGCAACACATGGTGGCAGTAACCTGCGCCCGCCGATCAGCGAAGACGAGCGAAGGGACCCCTGATGGCCAAGATCCAAGTCAAGAACCCGATCGTCGAGCTCGACGGCGACGAGATGACCCGCATCATCTGGGCCTTCATCAAGGACCAGCTGATCCTTCCTTACCTCGA
>CAZVRI010000112.1:0-3769 GCA_964629855.1 uncultured Thermoleophilaceae bacterium | reverse complement strand
CTCCGACATCGCGGGCGTCGAGGACCACCTCGGTGACATGGACTTCAAGGTCGCCGGAACGTCCGAGGGCATCACCGCCCTGCAGATGGACATCAAGATCACGGGCGTCACGTTCGACATCCTGCGCGACGCGCTCTCGCAGGCCAAGGTCGGCCGCGAGCACATCCTCGGCAAGATGGCCGAGGCGATCCAGGGTCCGCGCGAGTCGCTGTCGAAGCACGCTCCGTCGATCGGCCAGATCCAGATCGACACCGAGAAGATCGGCATGGTCATCGGCAAGGGTGGCGAGACGATTCGCTCGCTGTCCGAGGAGTTCGACGCCCAGATCGACATCGACGACGACGGCACCGTCCGCGTCTTCGCGTCCAACGGTGAGCAGGGCGACGCCCTGGTCGAGCGGATCCGCTCGATGACCAAGGACGTCGAGGTCGGCGACGAGTTCACCGGCAAGGTCGTCAAGACGACCACGTTCGGTGCGTTCATCGAGCTCACGAAGGGCAACGACGGCCTGCTGCACATCAGCAACGTCAAGCCCGGCGAGCGCGTCGACGCCGTTGAGGACGTGCTCGAGCGCGGTCAGGAGATCGAGGTCCGCGTGGTCGAGGTCGACCGCGAGCGCGGTCGCGTCGGTCTGCGTCGCGCCGACGATCCGGACATCGCCGGCAAGAGCGCCGAGGAGCTGGCTGGCGTCGGCACCGGCGACAAGGGTGGACGCCCGAGCGGAGGCGGCGGAGGCCGCGGCCGCGGTGGTGACCGTGGCGGACGTCGCCGTGACAACGGCGGTGGCGACCACCGAAGGGATTCGCGCTGAGCGTCGAAGACGCCCAGCTGACCACGCTCCCGTCCGGCGTTCGCGTCGTGACGGAGGGCGTTGGTTCGGTGCGCTCCATAGCCGTCGGGCTGTGGATCCGCACCGGGTCGCGTGATGAGAGCCCCGCGCAGGCGGGGCTCTCTCACTTCCTCGAGCACCTGCTGTTCAAGGGGACCGACCGCTTCAGCTCGCGCGAGATCGACGAGACGTTCGACTCCCTCGGAGCCGAGGTCAACGCCGGCACCGGCAAGGAGACCACGTCGGTCTACTCGCGCTTCCTGGACCGCCATCTCGACCAGGCGTTCGACGTCCTGGCGGACATGGTGCTCCACCCGAGCTACCCCGACATCGACTCCGAGCGCGACGTCGTGATCGAGGAGATCGCGATGTACGAGGACGAGCCGCAGGACAAGGTCCACGACGTGCTGTCGACCGCCGTCTTCGGCGACCATCCGCTCGGCCGCCCGATCATCGGCCGCGCCGACGTCGTCTCGTCGGTCCCGGTCCCGGAGATCGCCACCTTCCACGACGAGCGCTACGTCGGCGGCAACCTCGTGCTGGCCGCCGCCGGCAACGTCGACCACGAGCGGCTCGTCGAGCTCGCCCAAGAGAAGCTCGACTGCCCGTCGCTGCCAGGCGCGGACGGGCCCACCGAGGCCGCTCCGACCGAGATCAACCCGCGCCGCTGCTTCCACGCCAAGGAGACCGAGCAGTACCACCTCTGCGTCGGCGGACCCGGCATCGCCCGCGGCGACGACCGCCGCTTCGCGCTGCGGATCCTCGACACCGTGCTCGGCGGATCGACCTCCTCGCGGCTGTTCCAGGAGGTGCGCGAGAAGCGCGGCCTGGCCTACTCCGTCTACTCGTATGCGAGCCAGTTCGTCGACAGCGGCCAGATCGGCATCTACGTCGGCACCCGGCCGGACAACGTCGGCGAAGCGATGGAGATCATCGGTCGCGAGCTGACCCGCGTGACGGCCGAGGGCATCACCGCCGAAGAGCTCGAGCGCGCCCGCGAGAACGTCAAGGGCCGGACGACGCTGTCGATGGAGTCGACGCTCGCCCGCATGAACCGGCTCGGCAGCTCCGTCCTGATGGGCCTGCCGGTCCTCAGCCTCGACGAGATCCTCGCCGCGCTCGATGCGGTGACGCTCGACGACGTCGCCGAGCTCGCCGCCGAGCTGTACGCCCCCGAGCGGCTGTCGGCCGCGGGAGTGGGGGCCAGCGAGGAGACCTTCCGCGCCGCCCTGGCGCCCGTCAGCGAGGCCCTCGCCGCGTGATCCGCGTCGCCGTCTCCGGCGCCGCCGGAAAGATGGGCGAGGAGGTCTGCCGCGCCGTCGACGGCGCCGACGACATGGAGCTCACCGGGCGGGCCGACCCGACGCTCGACACCACGCTCGCCGACGTCCTGCCGAACGCCGACGTAGTAGTCGACTTCACCCGGCCCGACACCGCGCTCGACAACGCCCGCCAGTGCCTCGAGGCCGGCGTCCACTGCGTCATGGGCACCACCGGCGCCGACTTCAACCAGCTCGCCGGCGTCGGCAGCGCCAACCTCTTCGTCGCCCCGAACTTCGCGATCGGAGCCGTCCTGATGATGGAGGCCGCCAAGCTGATCGCGCCCCACATGCCCGAGTGCGAGATCGTCGAGCTCCACCACGACCGCAAGCTCGACGCCCCCTCCGGCACCGCGGCCCGCACCGCCGACCTCATCTCAGCCGCCGGCGGCAACGTCCACCAGCCGATCCACTCGATCCGCCTCCCAGGCCTCGTAGCCCACCAGGAGGTCGTCTTCGGCGGCCTCGGCCAAACGCTGAGCATCCGCCACGACTCGATCTCCCGCGAGTCCTTCATGCCGGGGGTGCTCCTAGCCGTTCGCCGCGTGGGGGACCTGCAGCAGTCGCCCGCCTTCGGGCTCGAGCAGTTCCTGTTCTAGCTATCGCTGGCGCAGGTGGGCTCGCAGCTGCTCGGCGAGGCGCACCGACGCTTCGATCTCGACCCGCCGAATCGACACGCTCTCGACGTTGATCCCGAACGGGACACCGAGCGTGCGGCAGTAGGCCATCAGCTCAGTGGCTGTGGTGAGCGCCTGCTCGTACGAGGCTTCGAGCGGATCGGTGGCGTGGGCGAGGTCGTTCTCGATCCAGCGCGGCACGTCGACGCCCAGCCAGCGCAGGAACTCCAGGGTCTTCATCGACCCGCAGACCGAGAACGTGAAGACGAACGGCACCGGTCGCACGCCGCGCGCTTGGCACTCGTAGTGGTAGTCGGAGACCAGGTTCTTCGCGGCGTTGATGTCGTAGACGACCTGCGTCACGAAGAATCGGCAGCCCGCCTCCTGTTTGGCGAGCAGGCGCAGGTGCTCGTCCTCGCGCCGGGTGTGGCGCTCCGGGATGGCGACTCCGCCGAGCGGCAAGGCCGGGTTGGTATCGCGACGCAGGGCTTGGGCGTTGGCGAGCGACGTCCGACCCGCGGTGGCGCTCGACGGTGCGCCGACCAGCACGGTCATGACCCGTGTCGGGTCTTGGTCCGACAGCCACGAACGAAGCTCAGCGGGCGCGTATTTGCTGACCGCGCGGTAGACGACCACCGGCGCCGGCCAGTCCGCCAGATGCTCGGCGAGGTAGTGGGCCGGGTCCAGCGTCGGCATGAACGGGAACGGCCGCTCGGCCGGATTGCGCTCGGTCTCGTCGTCGATGTCGTAGAGGATCAGACCGTCCAGATCGAGCGGCCGAAGGCGCGCGATCGTCGCGTTCGCGATCTCCTGCACCTCCTCGCGCTCCGTCGCGAGACGCGGCGGCGTAAGCGCGAACACCAGGAACTCGCCCTGCCCGGCCTCGATGCGACGAATCAGATCCAAGCGCGACAGGGTATTCGGAAGCCCGGGCGGGAGGGATGGGGGCGCGCTTCCCGCGGGTCCTGTCTCCGATTTTGGTTTGAGTGCTCGTTCCTGCGCCT
>CAZVRI010000111.1:0-3896 GCA_964629855.1 uncultured Thermoleophilaceae bacterium | reverse complement strand
GCCGTAGGTCGCCAACAACGCCTGCGCCTCGATCGGATCGCCGAGCGTGGTGCCGGTCCCGTGCGCCTCGACCGCGTCGACGTCGGCCGGCGTTAGCCCGGCGTTGGCCAGCGCCTGACGGATCACCCGCTCCTGCGACGGACCGTTCGGCGCCGTCAACCCGTTGCTCGCACCGTCCTGGTTGACCGCGCTGCCGCTCACGACCGCGAGCACCTCGTGGCCGCCGCGGCGCGCGTCGGACAGCCGTTCGAGCACCAGCAGGCCGGCGCCCTCGGCCAGCCCGACGCCGTCGGCGGCGGCCGCGAACGCCTTCGAACGCCCGTCCGGCGCGAGACCGCGCTGGCGGCTGAACTCGGTGAACGGCACCGGGGTCGAAAGCACCGTCGCGCCGCCGGCGAGCGCCATGTCGCACTCCCCCTGACGCAGCGACTGACACGCCTGATGCAACGCCACCAGCGACGACGAGCACGCCGTGTCGACCGTCACCGCCGGACCCTCCAGGCCGAACACATAGGCAAGGCGGCCCGATGCCACGCTCGCCGAGTTGCCGGTGCTGATGTAGCCCTCGACCGACCGGGCCGCTTCGATGCCCGCCCTCGCCATGTAGTCCTGGTACATCACCCCGGCGAAGACGCCCGTCTGGCTCCCGGTCAGCGAGCGCGGATCGATCCCGGCGTGCTCGAACGCCTCCCAGGCCGCCTCGAGCAACAGCCGCTGCTGCGGGTCCATCGCCAGCGCCTCGCGCGGGCCGATCCCGAACAGGCCGGCGTCGAAGGTGTCGGCGTCGTGGACGAAGCCGCCCTCGCGCGAGTAGCTGGTCCCGGACGCGCCCGGGTCCGGGTCATAGAGGCCGTCGAGATCCCAGCCGCGATCCTCGGGAAAGGACGTGATGCCGTCGCGGCCCGACGCCAGCAGCTCCCAGAGCTCGTCAAGCGAATCGACGCCGCCGGGGAAGCGGCAGCTCATGCCGACGATCGCGATCGGCTCGCCATCGCGCGCCGGCGAGCGCCGCGCGACCGCGGCCGTCTTCGCCGTCCCGGCGACGCGCTCGCGCAGCATCCCGGCTACGGCCAGCGGCGTCGGGTAGTCGAAGACCAGCGTCGCGGGCAGGCGCAGGCCGCCGGCCTGGCTGAGCTGGTTGCGCAGCTCGACCGCCGCCAGTGAGTCGAAGCCGAGGTCCTTGAAGGTCTGCTGCGGATCGACGGCGACGGCCGACTCGTGCCCGAGCACCGCCGCGACGTGGCTACGCACCAGCTCGAGCAGAACACCGTCCCACTCGCTCTCGGGAACCGCCGCCAACTTGCGCGCAAGCGACCCCGACGCCGCGGGACCGCGCCGGCGCGGCACGCGGACCAGCGCTCCGAGCACCGGCGGCAGCATGCCTTCGCGCGCGAGTGGGCGCAGACCGGCCACGTCGAGCTCCAGCGCGGCGAGCAGCGGCTCGCCGGTGTGCTGAGCGCGGTCGAGCAGCTCGAGGCCGCGCTCGTCGGTGAGCGGCACACCGAGCACGCTGACGCGCGCCCGCTCGGCGGCGCTGAGATCGTCGGTCATCGCCGATGACTGCTCCCACAGGCCCCATGCCAGCGACAACGCCGGGAGGCCCTGGGCCCGCCGCTCGAGGGCGAGCGCGTCGACGAATGCGTTCGCGGCGGCGTAGTTGGCCTGGCCCGGCGCACCGAACGTCGACGTGGCCGACGAGAACAGGACGAAGGCGGACAGGTCGAGCTCGCGCGTCAGCTCATGCAGGTGCCAGGCCGCGTCGACCTTCGGCTCCATCACGCGCCGCAGCCGCTCACCATCGAGCGACCCGACGACGCCGTCGTCGAGGACACCGGCGGTGTGGACAACAGCGCTGAGCGGGCGGTCGGCCGGCACCGCGGCGAGCACGCGCTCCAGCTCGACGCGGTCGGCGACGTCGCAGGACTCGACCACGACCGCGCAGCCGGCCTGCTCGAGCTCGGCGACCAGCTCGGCGGCGCCCGCCGCATCGCGGCCGGAGCGGCTGACCAGCAACAGGCTCTCGATGCCGTGCTCAGCGACGAGATGACGCGCGACGAGGCCGCCGAGGCCGCCCGTGCCGCCAGTAACCAGGACCGTCCCCGAGCCGAACCCGACCTCCTGCTCCACATCATCGGCGACGCTGGCCCGAGTCAGGCGCGGCGCCAGCAGCTCACCGCCACGCACCGCCACCTGCGACTCGTCGCCGGTAGCGGCGGGCGCGATCCGCTCCCACGAAAGCGGGCCGTCACCGTCGACGATGCCGAAGCTGCCGGGGTTCTCCGACTGCGCCGAGCGCAGCAGGCCCCAGACCGCGGCCACGCGCAGGTCGGCGGCTCCCACGCCACCGGCGGCGACGGCCTCGGATGAGACGAAGACGAGGCGCGAGTCGACGAGGCGTGCGTCGGCCAGCCAGCCCTTGACCAGCTCGAGCGCGCGCTCGGCCGCGGCGTGCACGGCACCTGGCCCGGACTCAGTGTCGTCGTCGCCGACGGCCGCGACCAGGACCGTCGCGGGGACGGTGCCGTCCTCGCCCAGGTCGTCGAGCAGTTCGGCCAGGTCCGCGTGGCGCGCGACCTCGAGGCCCTCGACCTCCAGCCCGCCGAGCAGCGCGACCGATTGCGCGCGGACGCCGTCGGCCGGCGTCGCGACCCATTCGAGCGCGAACAGGCCGCCGTCCGCACTAGCCGCGGCCAGACCGCCGGCGTCGAACGGACGCGTGTTCAGACCCTCGACCGTGAGCGCCGGGACGCCGTCGGCATCGGCCGCGACGACGCTCAGCCGCTCGTCTTCGACCGCAACGCGGACCCGCAGCGCGGACGCACCGGTCCGCCCGATGCGAACGCCAGACCACGAGAAGGGAAGCTGGAGACCGCCCTCGCCGGCGGCGACGAACCCGGCGTGCAGCGCGGCGTCGAGCAGCGCCGGGTGGACGCCGTAGCCGCTCGCGTCACGCGCCTGCGCCTCGTCGAGCTCGATCTCGGCGAAGACCTCGCCGTCGCGCCGCCAAGCGGCGCGCAAGCCCTGGAACGCCGGGCCGTAGTCGAGCCCGATCGCGGCCACCGCGTCGTACACGGACTCGACGTCCGCCGCCTCGGCATCCTCCGGCGGCCAGACCGCTCCGAGCTCCGCGACCACGCTGCCCTCGTCAAGCTCACCGGCGCGGACCAGGCCGCTCGCGTGGCGCGTCCATTCGGCCGCGTCGTCGCCCTCGGCGCGGGCGTAGACCACGACCTCGCGGGCGCTGCTCTCGTCCGCCGCGCCCAGCGCGAGCTGGACCTGGACGCCGCCGTGCTCGGGGAGCACCAGCGGCGCCTCCAGCATCAGCTCGTCGAGCGTCCCGCAGCCGACTTGGTCGCCCGCGTGCAGCGCGAGCTCGACGAAGGCCGCGCCGGGCAGCAGGACCGTCCCCGCGACGACGTGGTCGGCAAGCCACGGATGGGTGTCGAGCGCCAGCCGCCCGGTGAAGATCAACTGCTCGCCGCCGGCGACCGCAACCGCCGCGCCAAGCAGCGGATGGTCACTGCTCTGCTGGCCGACCGCGGCGGGATCGCCGCCGCCCGCGCTGGGCGCCAGCCAGTAGCGCTCGCGCTGGAAGGCGTAGGTCGGCAAACCGACACGCTCGGCGTCGGTGGCGTCGTAGAGCGCGGCCCAATCGACCGTGCCGCCGGCGACCCATGCCTGAGCGAGCGAAGCCGTGAACCGAGCCGGGCCGCCGTCGCCGCGGCGCAGCGTCCCGACGACCGCCGTCGCGGCGGCCTCGACCGTGTCGGTCAGCGATCCCGTGAGGACGGGGTGTGGGCTGACCTCGATGAGCGTCCCGAGACCGTCGCCGATCAGCGTGGAGACGACCGGCTCGAGCAGGACCGTCTGACGGAGGTTGCGGTACCAGTACTCGC
>CAZVRI010000110.1:0-3939 GCA_964629855.1 uncultured Thermoleophilaceae bacterium | reverse complement strand
GAACCGCTGGTGATCCACATCTTCGCCCCGTCGAGCACCCAGTCGCCACCGTCGCGGCGGGCGCGCGTGCGCATCGCCGCGGGGTTCGAGCCGGCGTCGGGCTCGGTCAGGCCGAAGCAGCCGATCGCCTCGCCCGCGGCCAGCCGCGGCAGCCATGCCTGCTTCTGCTCCTCGCTGCCCCAGCGATGGATCGCGAACATCGCGAGCGAGCCCTGCACCGAGCAGAACGAGCGCAGGCCGGAGTCGCCCGCCTCCAGCTCGAGGCAGGTCAGCCCATAGGCGGTCGCCGACGCGCCGGCGCAGCCGTAGCCCTCCAGATGCATGCCGAGCAGCTCGAGGCGACCGAGGTCGGCCGGGACGTTGGCCGGGAACGTGCCGGCCTCGTAGTGCTCGGCGACGGTCGGGAGGAAGCGCTCGCGGACGTAGCGCCGGACGTTGTCGCGAATCATCCGCTCCTCGTCGCTGAGCAGCGAGTCGAGGGCCAGGGGGTCAAGGGGATCGATCATAGGATCGTAGAAGGTATACGATCTACGATCAATGTCGTCGGTCGCCCCACTCGAAGGCCTGCTCGTCGCCGATCTGTCGCGCGTCCTCGCCGGCCCGCTGGTCGGGATGACGCTCGGCGACCTCGGCGCCGACGTCGTCAAGGTCGAGTCGCCGGCCGGCGACGACACGCGCGCCTGGGGCCCGCCGTTCGACAGTGACGGCCGCGCGACCTACCACCACGCCGCCAATCGCAACAAGCGGTCGCTGGCGCTCGACCTGCGCGACGCCAGCGACAACGAGCTGGCACGCCGGCTCTGCGAGCGCGCCGACGTCGTCGTCGCGAACTTCAAGCCCGGCACCCTGGAGCGCTTCGGACTCGGCTACGAGCAGACCGCGGAACGCAACGCCGGCGTCGTCTACTGCGAGATCTCAGGTTTCGGCGAGCGCGAGGGTCGCGACCTGCCCGGCTACGACCCGCTCGTCCAAGCGCTCGGCGGGCTGATGAGCATCACCGGGCCGCCGGACGCGCCGAGCAAGGCCGGGGTCGCGCTGATCGACGTGATCGCCGGCCTCTACGCGACGACCGCGGTGCTCGCCGCGCTGCGCGAGCGCGACCGCTCCGGCGCCGGGCAGCGCGTGACGATCGACCTGCTGCACACGGCGCTCGCTGCGCTCGCCAACCAGGCGACCGGCTGGCTCGGCAGCGGCGCGATCCCCGAGCGGCTCGGCAACGTCCACCCGAGCATCGAGCCGTTCGCCCCCTTCCGTGCCGCCGACGGCGAGCTAATGATCTGCGCCGGCAACGACCGTCAGTTCGCGGCACTCGCCGAAGCGCTCGGCGCGCCGGAGCTGGCCAGCGACGAGCGCTTCGCGACCAACGCCGAGCGGGTCGCCAACCGCGCCGCCCTGCGGCCGCTAATCGAGCAGCGGCTCGCCGCCCGCGACCGCTCCGAGTGGACGTCGCTGCTGGGTGCGGCGGGCGTCCCGGCGGGTCCCGTCAACGACATCGGCCGGGCCTTCGAGCTCGCCGGCGAGCTGGGCATCGACGCGATCGACGACCATGACGGCGTGCGCACCGTCCGCTACCCGGCCGCCCTCTCACGCACCCCTGCGGCGACGCGGCGCCGGCCGCCGGGCCTCGACGAGCACGGCGACGACCTCCGCGCGTGGCTGGCCTCGTGAGCGACTTCGTCCGCCCCCAGTCGACCCAGGAGGCCGTGCTCGCGGAGCTGCGGCGGCGGATCGGGGCCGGCGAGCTGCGCCCCGGCGAGCCGATCCGCGCCGAGCAGGTCGGCGCCGAGCTGGGCGTGTCGCGCGTGCCGGTGCGCGAGGCGCTGCGGATTCTCGAGGGCGAGGGCCAGGTCGTCTACGAGCCACACCGCGGCTCGTTCGTCGCCGACCTCTCGCTCGACGACCTCGGCGAGCTGTACCGGATGCGCGAGCTGCTCGAGGAGGAGGCGATCCGCGCGGCGCTGCCGCTCGACGACAGCACGCTCGAGCGCCTGGCGGAGCACGTCGCAGACGCCGACAGCGCAAGCGCGCGCGGCGACCTGGCCGCCTACGCGGAGGCCAACCGCCGCTTCCACCTCGAGCTCTACGCCGCCTCGGGACGGCCGTTGCTGGCGCGCACGATCCGCCAGCTGTGGGACGCCAGCGACGCCTACCGCGCGCTCTACGCGAACCGCGGCGCCCACCGCGCGGCGGCCTCCGAGCACCACCGCGCGATCCTTGCGGCGATCGCCTCCGGCGACGCCGACGCGGCGGTCGCCGCCCAGGACCGTCACCGCGAGCACGCGCTGGCCGCGCTCACGGCGGTCCTCGCCGAGCCTGCTCGCGGCTAGGATGCCGCCCCCTATGCGCGCAATCGTTACAGGCGGATCTGGATTCATTGGCTCGAACATCGTCGACGGGCTGCTGGCTCGCGGCGACGAGGTGACCGTGCTCGACGACCTGTCGACCGGCCGCCGCGAGAACCTCGACGGCGCGATCGCCAAGGGGGCGGAGCTGGTCGAAGGCGACATCCGCGACCAGGCCGCGCTGGTCGAGCTGGCCGAGCGCGTGCGGCCGGAGACGATCTTCCACCTCGCCGCCCAGATCGACGTGCGCAAGTCGGCCGCCGACCCGGCGCTCGACGCGCAGATCAACGTCGTGGGGACGATCAACGTGCTGACCGCCGCCCAGGCCGTCGGCGCGCGCGTCGTCAACTCGTCGACCGGCGGCGCGATCTACGGCGAGGGCAAGATCATCCCCGCGCCGGAGGACCACCCGGCCGAGCCGGAGGCGCCCTACGGCCAGTCGAAGTTCGCCGCCGAGGGCTACTGCGAGCTGTTCCGCCGCCTGCACGGGGTGTCGGCCGTGTCGCTGCGCTACGGCAATGTCTACGGACCGCGCCAGGACCCGCTCGGCGAGGCCGGCGTGATCGCGATCTTCTGCGGCAAGCTGCTCGAGGGCGAGCAGCCGACGATCTTCGGCGACGGCCTCCAGACGCGCGACTACGTGTTCGTCGGCGACGTCGTGCGGGCGAACCTCGCGGCGGCCGACTCCGACGCGACCGGCGCGATCAACATCGGCACCGGCGTGCAGTCGAGCGTGATCGACCTGGTCGACGCGCTGGCGCCGCAGGCTGACGGCCGGTTCGCGGCGATCATGGCGCCGGAGCGGCCCGGCGAGGTGCGCCACATCGCGCTCGACGCGACGCGTGCCGGCGAGCTGCTCGGCTGGAGTGCCGAGACCGGTCTCGCCGACGGTCTCGCGGTCACGCTCGACTCGTTGCGCTGAGCCTGCAAACAGCGTGAAAAATCGCTGCTAGCTGGCACAGACAAAGGGGTTTTGACGCTCTAAAGTGAGTGTTGGAAGTCTGTTGGAAGCCTTTCGTGCGTCTTCCGTCCGGCGCGAGCGGCACCATCGCTTCCCGGCTTGCGGTAAGCGCGTTTCCAAGCTTCCCCGCGACCGGGATTCCGGACGCAAAGAAGACGAGGAGACCCATGCCGAGCAACCGCACCGCAACCACACCAAGCACCGCCGGAGTAACGGTCGAGCGGAGCAACACAGAGCCCGGCGTGCATCCCTTCGACGCCATCGAATGGGAGATTCGCGACGCCGTGATCGGCGATCCCGCGAAGCCCGCCTTCGAGCAGCGCGGTGTCGAGTTTCCGAAGTCCTGGTCGCAGAACGCGACCAACATCGTCGCCCAGAAGTACTTCCGCGGCCGCCTCGGCAGCGCCGAGCGTGAGTCCTCGGTCAAGCAGATGATCGGCCGCGTCGCCGGCACGATCGCCGGCTGGGGCCGCACGGGCAACTACTTCGCCTCCGCCGAGGACGCCGACACGTTCGAGGCCGAGCTGACCCACATCCTGCTCCACCAGCAGGCGGCGTTCAACTCGCCGGTCTGGTTCAACGTCGGCTTCGAGGAGAACCCGCAGTGCTCGGCCTGCTTCATCCTCAGCGTCGAGG
>CAZVRI010000109.1:0-3950 GCA_964629855.1 uncultured Thermoleophilaceae bacterium | reverse complement strand
ACGTAGGCGCCCGGCGAACGGACCAGCTGCGTGACGACCACGCGCTCGGTGCCGTTGATGATGAAGGTGCCCTGGTTCGTCATCCACGGGAAGTCGCCCATGAAGACGGACTGCTCGCGGATCTCACCGGTCTCGCGGTTCTGGAACGCGACCTTGACGGTCAGCGGGCGCGCGTAGGTGAGATCCTTCTCGCGGCACTCGGAGATCGAGGCGACGGGGTCGTCGAAGTGAATCTCCTCGAAGACGACGGCGAGGTTGCCGGTGTAGTCCTCGATCGGTGAGACGTCGTCGATGGTCTCGCGTAGACCGCCGCTCTCGGTGTCGACCAGCCAGTCGAACGAGCTTCGCTGGATGTCGATGAGGTTTGGTAGCTCGAGAACGTTCTCGAGGCGTGAAAAACTGCGGCGCAGGCGGGAGGCATCAACACGTGCCAAGACGGCGGCTCCTTCGAGATTCGGCGGGAGAGCGAGACGGGCGCGAAAAGCGCGACCGTTCAAGATAGCACACTGAAGACCGCCCCCGGAAGGGGCGGTTGCCACGCCCCTTCCGGGGCGCGGACATGGCCATCACGGACCCCGTCCCGAGGCTTCGCGATATGTGGGCGAAGCGCAACTCGAGGGACGGCTACGGCTATAGGCCAGCTACAAGAGTAGCGCCTTTCAGGAGCCGTGGCGGGTCTTGACGGCCGAGTTCAGCTCGGCCTCGGTGAATCCCGCGACGGCCGTCCCGTCCGCCGTCCAGCGGTAGAGCGCGATGCCGAAGATCTGGCGCAGCGCCTGCGCGATCAGCAACGTGACGACGAGCACCGTCGCGCCGATCAGGGTGACGACCGCCCCGACCGCGACCGCGTCGCCCGAGCCGTCGTTGTTCCAGAGGATCAGGCCGAGGACGATCAGCGCGATCGCGGGAAGCGTTCCGAAGAGGAAGACACCACCACCGATCGCGATGTTGCCCGTGACCTGGCCGCGCCAGCGCTCCTTGAAGAGATGCGCCGAGCGCTTGATCGTCGCGATCGGGCCGGTGCCCTCGATCGCGATGACGGGGATCGCGAGGAAGGTGATCAGGCCCCAGGCGGCTCCGCCGAGCGCGCCGATCAGCGGACCGGCGAGGCCGCGCTGGCTCTGGAGCACGGAGATGGCGGTTCCGACGACCGCCGAGACGAACGCCCAGCCGGCGATCGCACCGAAGTGGCTGGCGGCAACCGAGCCGCCGGTCGAGAGGGTGACCTGCTCGCCCTGGAAGGCGCGGTCGGCGGCGGCCGCCAGGCCGACGCCGAAGAAGGTCGCCGACAGCGAGGCCAGGTAGATGCCGACCGCGATCAGGACATACCCGACCGCTGTCGCGTCGGTGTCGAGCAGGTAGAAGCCGGGCGCGGCGAAGACGACGAACGAGAGGATCGCCAGGATCCCTCCGACGACCGGATAGGCGGTCAGCCCGGGCTGGCTGCGCAGCAGCCGCCAGCTCTTCTTGGTCAGGTCCCAGCCGGTTCGAAAGCGTTTCATGCCAGCTCCATTCGGCACTTGTCGCGGCGTTCCTCAGTAATGCAACCAGCTCGCCAACGAAAAGGGGCCGCACGGTGGCGGCCCCTTGGCGAAACTGCGGTGGTGAGTCGAGCTACTTGAGCTCGCCGTCTCCACCGGCCTCCTTGATCTCGGCGAGGAGCTTCTCGGCCTCGTCGCGCTCGATGCCCTCCTTGATCGGCTTGGGGGCCTCGTCGACGAGCGCCTTGGCCTCCTTGAGGCCGAGGCCGGTCGCGGAACGCACGACCTTGATCACCTGGATCTTCTTGTCGCCAGCGGCGGTCAGGACGACGTCGACGGTGCTCGACTCCTCCTCGGCCGCGGCGTCGCCACCGCCGCCACCGGCGGCCGGGGCCGCGGCGGCGACCGCAGCGGCGGAGACGCCGAACGCCTCCTCCAGCGCCTTGATCCGCTCAGAAAGCTCGAGCACGGAAATGCCCTTGAGCTCCTCGATCCACTCCTCAGTCGTTGCTGCAGCCATCTCTAGCTCTCCTTGTCCTCGCCCTCAGCGGGCGTGTCGTCTTGATCGGCGGCGTCGGCGGCGGGCGCCTCGGCCTCCTCAGTCGTGTCGGTCTCGTCGGCGGCCGGCTCTGCGCTGGCCTCCTCGGCAGGGGCCTCCTCGGCGGCCGGCTCCTCAGCAGTCGGCTCGTCAGCAGCCGGCTCCTCGGCGGGGGCGGCTGCCTCCGGCTCGGCAGCCGGCTCCGGCGCCGCGGCAGCCTCGGGCTCGGGGGCGTCGCCGCCCACGAGACCCTGCTCGGCGATCTGGCCGAGCTGGACAGCGAGGCCCTGAATCAGTTGGTTGAGCGTCCGCGCCAGGCCACCGATCGGGTAGGCCAGGACGCCGACGAGCTGCTGGTTGAGCGCATCGCGCGACGGCAGCTTCGAGATCGCGACGATCTCGTCCGACGTGACCGGCGAGCCGTCCATCCGGCCGCCCTTGAACTCGAGCAGCTCGTACTCCTTGCGGAACGCCGCAAGCGCCTTGGCGGCCTGAGCCGCGTCGCCACGCACGAACGTGAACGCCGTCGGACCGTCGAGGAACGCCTTGAGGTCCTCCGCGCCGGCCTTGTCGGCCGCCAGCTCGGTCAGCGTGTTCTTGACGATTCGCAGGCTGGCGTCGGCCTCACGCAGCTTCGCGCGCAGCTCGGCGGCCTGCGAAACGGTGATCCCGCGGTAGTCGAGGGCGAAGACCGCCTGCGACTCCTGGATCTGCTCGGCCACCTGATCGATGACCGCTGATTTCTCGTCCCTGTTCATTCCGTTGTCTCCAATGAAAGAGCCCGCTCACAGGCGGGCTCGGGAGGACGGTCGGGACCGGTCTCGCGTGCTCCACCTGCCCCGGACTTCCGGCCGCTCCTGGCGGCCCGCCGAGGGTCTCGGGCAGAAAACTCGTTGCTCAGGCTACAGCAGCCGCGACCTCTCCGGCCTTGGCGGCCGCCGACGCACTCGCGTCGACCCGGATGCCCGGGCCCATCGTCGTCGTGACGGTGACCGTCTCGAGGTAGCGGCCCTTGGCCGACGCCGGCTTGGCGCGGTTGACCTCGTCGATCAACGCGGCGAAGTTCTCGACCAGTGCGCTCGCCTCGAAGCTCGCCTTGCCGATCGGCAGGTGGACGATCGCGGTGCGGTCGGTGCGGTACTCGACCTTGCCGGCCTTGGCCTCGGTGACCGCCTTGGTGACGTCGTTGGTCACGGTGCCGACCTTGGGGTTCGGCATCTTGCCCGACGGACCGAGCACGCGGCCGAGCTTGCCGACCACCGGCATCATGTCCGGCGTCGCGATCGCCACGTCGAAGTCGGTGAAGCCCTCCTCGACCTTCTTGGCGAGATCGTCGTCGCCGACGTGATCGGCGCCGGCCTCCTGGGCCTCGCGCGCCTTGTCGCCCTTGGCGAAGACGGCGACCGTCATCTCACGGCCGAGGCCGTGCGGCAGCGAGATCGTGCCGCGCAGCTGCTCCTCCGCGTGACGGACGTTGAGCCCGGTGCGGATGTGGACCTCGACGGTCTCGTCCAGCTTGCCGGACTCGAAGCTCTTGATCAGCTCGATCGCCTCAGAAGGCGTGTACTCGCGCTCGCGGTCGACCTTGGCGAGGTTCGCGGTGTAGCGCTTGCCGTGCTTTGCCATCGCTATGAGACCTCCACGCCCATCGAGCGCGCGGTGCCCTCGATGATCTTGGTCGCCTGGTCGAGATCGTTCGCGTTGAGGTCGGGCATCTTCTTCTCGGCGATCTGACGCGCCTGGTCGCGCGTGATCTTCGCGACCTTCTCGCGGTTCGGCTCGCCGGAGCCCTTCGAGATGCCGGCTGCCTGCTTGATCAGGATCGCGGCCGGCGGGGTCTTCGTGATGAAGGTGAACGAACGGTCCTCGTAGACCGTGATCTCGACCGGGATGATCGTCCCGTTGTCGCCCTGGGTCTGCGCGTTGAACGC
>CAZVRI010000108.1:0-4010 GCA_964629855.1 uncultured Thermoleophilaceae bacterium | reverse complement strand
TCGACGTGTCGGTGCTGGAGATCGGCGACGGCGTCTTCGAGGTCAAGTCGACCGCCGGCGACAACCACCTCGGCGGCGACAACTTCGACAAGGCGATCGTCGACTGGCTCGTCAGCGAGTTCAAGAAGGCGGAGGGGACCGATCTCTCGCAGGACAAGATGGCCCTCCAGCGCCTCTACCAGGAGGCCGAGAAGGCGAAGGCCGAGCTCTCGTCCGCGCAGGAGACGCAGATCAACCTGCCGTTCATCACGGCGGTCGACTCGGTTCCGAAGCACCTCAACGAGCGGCTGACCCGCGCGAAGCTCAACGAGCTCTGCGGCGCGCTGCTCGACCGGCTCGTCGGGCCGACCAAGCAGGCGCTCGAGGACGCCGGCGCCAAGGACGGCGCGGGTATCGACCACGTCGTGATGGTCGGCGGCATGACGCGCATGCCGGCGGTCCAGGAGAAGGTCAAGGAGCTGACCGGCAAGGACCCGCACAAGGGCGTCAACCCGGATGAGGTCGTCGCCGTCGGCGCCGCGATCCAGGCCGGCGTGCTGGCCGGCGACGTCAAGGACGTGCTGCTGCTCGACGTCACCCCGCTGACCCTCGGCATCGAGACCAAGGGCGGCGTGATGACGAAGCTGATCGAGCGCAACACGACGATCCCGACGCGCAAGTCGGAGGTCTTCTCGACCGCGGAGGACAACCAGACCTCGGTCGAGGTCCACGTCCTCCAGGGCGAGCGCGAGATGGCGTCGGGCAACAAGTCGCTCGGCAAGTTCCAGCTGACCGGCATCCCGCCGGCGCCGCGCGGCGTGCCGCAGATCGAGGTCGGCTTCGACATCGACGCCAACGGCATCGTCAACGTGACCGCCAAGGATCTCGGCACCGGCAAGGAGCAGAAGATCGAGATCAAGTCCGGCTCCGGACTCTCGGACGCCGAGGTCGAGCAGATGGTCAAGGACGCCGAGTCGCACGCCGACGAGGACCGCCGCCAGCGCGAGCTGGTCGAGGCCCGCAACAACGGCGAGAACGCGGCCTACCAGGCGGAGAAGCAGCTGACCGAGCTCGGCGACTCCGTCGACGAGGGTTCGAAGAAGGAGATCCAGGACGCGATCGCCGACGTGCGCAGCGTGCTGGAGTCCGACGATCCGGCCGAGATCAACGCCAAGGCCGAGGCGCTGCAGGCGTCCTTCCACAAGGTCTCCGAGCAGATGTACTCGCAGGCTGCGGCCCAGCAGGCCGACGGCGGCGGTGACGGTGCCGAGGCCGGCGGCTCAGACGACGAGGAGGTCGTCGACGCCGAGGTCGTGGACGACAAGGAGGGCTGATGGAGCACTCCCAGCATCCAGGAGCCGAGCCCGAGGAGCTGCCGACCGAGCAGGACGCGACCGCTGAGTCGGCGGGCGGCGAGGGCCCGGCCAACGAGGCCGAGCGGGTCGTCGACGCAGAGCCGCAGGCGGAGCCCGAGGACGAGCTGACCGTGGCGCAGCGCGAGCGTGGGGAGTACCTCGCGCTCGCGCAGCGGACGCAGGCCGACTTCGAGAACTACCGCAAGCGGGCGGCGCGCGACGCGGCCGCGGCGGGCGAGCGCGCGAAGAGCGGGCTGGTGCGCGAGCTGCTGCCGGTCGTCGACAATCTCGAGCGGGCGCTCGACGCGTCGAGCGCCGGCGAGCGTGGCGACGGCCAGCCGGCCGAGCATCTGGCCGATGGCGTGCGGCTCGTGCACTCGGAGCTGGTCGCTGTGCTGGCGCGCAACGGCGTCGAGGCGTTCGACCCGCGTGGCGAGAAGTTCGACCCCGAGCTCCACGAGGCGCTTTCGATGCGCTCCGAGGAGGGGGCCGAGCCCGGCACGGTGCTCGACGTCGTCGAGAAGGGCTACCGGCTCAGCGGCGCGGTCCTGCGTCCGGCGCGCGTGGTGGTCTCGGGCTGAGGAGCGAGTAGCGCGTGGCGACTGCGACCGACCCATACAAGGCGCTCGGCGTCGACAAGAAGGCCTCCGACGAGGAGATCAAGAAGGCCTACCGCAAGCTCGCGCGCAAGTACCACCCGGACACCAACCCGGACGACTCGTCGGCGGAGGACCGCTTCAAGGAGATCCAGGAGGCGTACTCGATCCTCAGCGATCCGGAGAAGCGCAAGCAGTACGACTCCGGCGGCGGGATCTTCGGTGGCGGTGGCGGCTTCGACCCGGGCGCGTTCCGTCAGGGCGGTGGTGGCGGGTTCGCCGGCAACGTCGGCGACATCCTCAGCGATCTCTTCGGTGGTGGTGGGCCGGGCGGCCGTGCCGGCGGACCGCCGCCGCCCGAGCGTGGCCGCGACCTCGAGACCGAGGTCCACGTCTCGTTCGAGCAGGCGATGAACGGCGCGCAGGTGCCGGTCAGCGTCGCGCTCGCTGCGCCCTGCCCGACCTGTCGCGGCACCGGCGCCAAGCCGGGAACGTCGCCGCGCGTCTGCAGCCGCTGTCAGGGCCGCGGCGTCGAGGCCGAGTCCCAGGGCCTGTTCTCGATCACCCAGCCGTGCGCGCAGTGCGGCGGGACCGGCACCGAGATCGACGAGCCGTGCCCGACCTGTAGCGGCGCCGGCCAGACCCGTCAGGTCAAGCGCTACAAGGTCAACATCCCGGCCGGGGTGCGCAACGGCAGCCGCGTCAAGCTCGCGGGCAAGGGCGAGGCAGGGCGCCGCGGCGGCCCCTCAGGCGACCTGTACGTCGTCACCCGCGTCGACGACTCGCCGCTGTTCAAGCGCAAGGGCGACAACCTCGAGGTCGAGGTGCCGATCACGATCCCCGAGGCGATCAAGGGCGCGACGATCGAGGTGCCGACGCTCAACGGGTCGAAGCGGATCAAGGTCCAGCCGGGCACCAAGCACGGCACGCTTCAGCGGCTGCGCGGCGAGGGCGCGCCGAAGCTCAAGGGCACAGGCAACGGCGACATCCACTACCGGCTGAACATCGACGTGCCGGACGAGCTGACCGACGACCAGCTGGCGGCGGTCGACGATCTCGCGGCAGTGCTCGACGGCAATCCGCGCGAGCGGATTCTGCGGGGAGGTGGAAGCTGATGGCGGTCGCGCCCGACGGACGTCGCGAGCGCGGCGTCTACATGATCTCGGTTGCCGCGGACCTGGCCGGGATGCACCCGCAGACGTTGCGGATCTATGAGGCGCGCGGCCTGATCACGCCGAAGCGCTCGCCGAAGAACACTCGCCTCTACTCCGACGAGGACGTCGAGCGGCTGCGCAGGATCCAGGAGCTGACGACCGAGCTCGGCATGAACCTCGCCGGCGTCGAGAAAGTCTTCGAGCTCGAGCAGCAGATCGCCCGCATGGAGCGGCGGATTCGTGGGCTCGAGCGTCAGGCCGAGCAGATCCGCGAGGAGGTTGGCGCCGAGCTCGAGCGCGTACGACGGTCGTACCGCGCGGAGCTGGTGCCCTACACGGCGCCGCCGCAGAGCCTTGCCGCGGTGCATGTACGAGTAAGGAGGAGCTAGAGCCATGCAGGCAGACCGCTTCACCGTCAAGTCCCAGGAGGCGCTCGCCGCCGCGCAGCGACTCGCGGGCGCGCGTCGCAACTCCGAGGTCGTGCCCCAGCACCTGCTGGTCGCGCTGCTCGAGCAGGAGGGCGGGATCGTCGTCCCGGTGCTGGAGCGTGCCGGAGCTTCGAGCGAGACCGTACGCCGCGCGGCCAACGCGGCGCTCGACGCGCTGCCGACCGTGACCGGCGAGCCGAGCGCGACACCGGCGATCGGCGCCGAGCTGATCGAGGTGCTGAAGACCGCCGACGACGAGGCGCGCGGAATGGGCGACGAGTACGTCTCGACCGAGCACCTGCTGCTGGCGCTCGCCGCCGACCCAAAGATCGACGTCGGCGCGTCGCGCGAGCAGGTCGCCGAGGCCGTTGCCGAGGTGCGCGGCCCCCACCGCGTCACCGACCAGAACCCCGAGGAGAAGTACCAGGCGCTTGAGCAGTTCGGTCGCGACCTGACTGCCGTCGCCGCCGAGGGCAAGCTCGATCCCGTGATCGGGCG
>CAZVRI010000107.1:0-4109 GCA_964629855.1 uncultured Thermoleophilaceae bacterium | reverse complement strand
CAACCTGCTGCCCGTGCTGACCGCGGAGGAGAACATCCGCCTCCCGCTGTCGATCGCCGGGCGCAAGCCGGACCCCGAGTGGTTCGAGCAGCTGATCGAGATCGTCGGTCTCGGCGACCGTCGCACCCACCGGCCGGCCGAGCTCTCCGGCGGCCAGCAGCAGCGCGTCGCCGTGGCGCGGGCGCTTGTCTCCAAGCCGGCCGTCGTGTTCGCCGACGAGCCGACCGGCAACCTCGACTCGAAGGCGTCCGAGGAGGTGCTGTCGCTGCTGCGGCGCTCCGTCGACGACTTCGGCCAGACAGTCATCATGGTCACGCACGAGGCCCATGCCGCCGCGTATGCGGACCGGCTCCTCGTGCTGCGTGACGGGCAGGTAGCCCATGACGGCGCCGCGGGCGGCGAGGAGGACGTCCTCGAGCTGATGAAGGCCGTGGCGTAGCGACATGGTCGCCGTCGCGCTCAAAGGTCTCGCCGCGCGCAAGCTGCGCGCCCTCAGCACGGTCCTCGCGGTCCTGCTCGGGGTTGCGCTGGTCGCGGGCACCTACATCCTCACCGACACGATCAACCGGTCGTTCGACGACATCTTCACGACGGCGCTGGAGGGCACCGACGTAGTCGTAACGCCGAAGGAGATCGTCGCTCAGGACACCAGCGAGCCGCCGCCGTTCTCGGCTGCGCTGCTCCCGCGCGTCGAGCGCGTGCCCGGGGTCGAGAAGGCGGAGGGCGGGATCTTCTCGGTAGTCCGCCTGACTGACGCCAAGGGCGATCCGCTCGGTAACGGCTTCGCCCCGCAGTTCGCCAGCTCCGCCTCGGAGAAGCCGTTCGACGTCGCGACCTACGTCGACGGTCGCGCGCCCAGCGGCGCGCGCGAGGCCGCGCTGGACCAGGCGACGGCCGAGCGCGAGAACGTGTCGGTCGGCGACACGATCGGCGTGGCCGGCGAGGTCCGGCTGCGGCGCTACCGGATCGTTGGACTCAACAAGCTCGGCGACACCTCGTCGGGCGGGTCCAGCATGTTGACGCTGACGATGCCGCAGGCGCAGCTGGTCGCCGGCAAGGTAGGGAAGTTCGACCAGATCTCGATCGCCGCGGACGACGGGGTGACACCGGAGCAGCTCAAGCAGCGCGTGGCACGCGTCGTTCCACCGACGCTTCAGGTGGAGACCGGCGCCGAGAACGCGCAGCGCCAGACCGACGACATCAGCAGCGACCTCGGCTTCCTGAAGGTCGCGCTGCTCGTGTTCGCCGGGATCGCGCTCGTCGTCGGGGGCTTCCAGATCTTCAACACCTTCTCGATCACGGTCGCCCAGCGGGTGCGCGAGTTCGGGCTGCTGCGGACGCTCGGCGCGTCGCGCGGCCAGGTGCTCTCGGCCGTGCTGATCGAGGCGCTGATCATCGGGGTCGTCGGGTCGCTGACCGGCCTGCTCGCCGGGATCGGCATCGCGAGCGGACTCAACGCTCTGTTCAAGTCGTTCGGCATCGACCTGCCGAATACCGGCCTCGTGCTCGAGACGCGGACGATCGTCGTCTCGCTGGTGCTGGGAATCGGCATCACGCTGGCCTCCTCGCTGGCGCCCGCGCTGCGCGCGACGCGGATCTCGCCGATGGCCGCACTGCTCGAGGCCGCGCTGCCCGAGGGCCGCCGCCGTGGCCGGATCCTCGCCGTGTTCGCCGGACTGCTCGGCATCGGTGGCCTGGCGATGTTGCTGATCGGCCTGTTCGGCAATCTCGAGTCGTCGGGTTCCGCTGCCGGCCTGATGGGGGCTGGCTCGGCGGCGATCCTGTTCTCGACATCGCTCTACAGCCCGCGCCTGGTCAAGCCACTGGCCTCGGTTGCCGGATGGCCGATGGAGCGGCTGCGCGGTCTCACCGGGCGGCTGGCACGCGAGAACGCGATGCGCAAGCCGGGCCGCACGGCGGTGACCTCGGCGGCGCTGATGATCGGCCTCGCGCTGGTCGTCTTCGTGACCGTCTTCGCCGCCGGGCTGAACCGCTCGATCGCTTCGGCGATCGACACGAACTTCCAGGGTGACATCACCGTCCAGAGCACCGACGGCTTCTCGCCGATCCCGAACTCGATCGCTCGCGACGTCCGCGGCGTTCAGGGGGTGGGCGACGTCGGCTCGATCCGCTTCAGCTACGCGAAGCTGGCCGGCGAGAGCGGGCAGCAGCGGATCTCTGGAGTCGCCCCGGCGACGATCGGCGACGTCTTCAACTTCGACTTCACCGACGGGTCGCAGCAGGCGATCGCGAACCTGACGCCGCGCCAGGCGGTCATCGACGAGGCCTACGCGAAGTCGAACGATCTCGAGCTCGGCGACACGCTGCGCGTGCTCACCCCGACCGGCCGCCGGGCCTCGTTCGAGATCGTCGCTGCGATCAAGGACCGTACCGACTTCCTCGGCAGCTTCGTGATCGACCAGGCTGCGATGGCGCGCTCCTTCGGCGAGGTGCGCGACACCTACGTGCTCGTCGGGATCGCGCCGGGCGCGGACGCGGCAGCCGTCGAGCAGCGGGTGAAGCGGCTCGTCTCGACGCGCTATCCGTCGGCCGAGGCGCTCAACCAGGAGGAGCTGAAGAAGTCCCAGGAGGAGCAGATCGGCGCGCTCGTCGGTCTGGTGTACGCGCTGCTCTCGCTGGCGGTGATCGTCTCGATCTTCGGAATCGTGAACACGCTCGCGCTGTCGATCCACGAGCGGACGCGCGAGCTCGGGATGTTGCGCGCCGTCGGGATGACACGGCGCCAGGTCAAGCGGGTGATCCGCTACGAGGCGGTCATCACGGCGCTGATCGGGGCGCTGCTCGGCACCGCGCTGGGTGTGCTGTTCGCCGCGCTGATCTCGCGCCCGCTCGCCGACGAGGGCTTCGAGCTGGCCTATCCGGTGGGGCAGCTGATCGTGATCCTCGTGCTCGCGGCTCTGGCCGGAGTCGTCGCGGCGATCGGTCCCGCGCGGCGTGCGGCGAAGCTCGACGTGCTCGAGGCGCTGGCGTACGAGTAGCGCGGGCCTTTCGATCCATAGGATCACCGCTTCATGGCGACCAGGGCCTCCACAGCCGCCGAGCTGACCGACAAGCTGCTCGCGGGCGACAAGCGCGCTCTCGCGCGGGCGATCTCGCTGGTCGAGAACGACGACCCGGAGGGGTGGGCGCTGGTCCGCGAGGTCTACCCGGAGACCGGGAAGGCCGCGATCGTCGGCTTCACCGGGCCGCCCGGCGTCGGCAAGTCGACGCTGATCGGCGGCCTGACGTCGCAGTACCGCGCGCGTGACCGCCAGGTCGCCGTCCTGTCGATCGATCCCTCGTCGCCGTTCACGAAGGGCGCGCTGCTCGGAGACCGCATCCGGCTGACCGAGCACTTCCTCGACTCCGGCGTCTTCATCCGCTCGATGGCCAACCGCGGCGCGCTCGGCGGGCTCTCGGAGGCCTGCCTCCAGGCGGCGCTGCTGATGGACGCCTCCGGCAAGGACGTCGTGCTGCTCGAGACGGTGGGCGTCGGCCAGGCGGAGGTCGACATCATCGATCACGCCGACACCGTCGTGCTGGCCCTGATGCCGGGCTCCGGCGACTCGATCCAGGCGCTGAAGGCGGGCGTGATGGAGATCCCCGACGTGATCGTCGTCAACAAGTCCGACCACCCGCTGACCGACACGATGATTCGCGAGATCCGCGGCGTGCTGTCGCTCGGTCCTCAGAAGGGCTGGCGGGTCCCGATCGTCAAGACCGAGGCGTCGCGCGGCGAGGGGATCGACGACCTGATCGGAGCGATCGAGTCGCACCGCGAGTACATCGAGAGCGAGGGGACGCTCCTCGAGCGCCGCCGCCGCAACCTGATGAACGAGGTGCTCGCGCTGGCAGCTGGACGTCTACGACGCAGGCTCGAGGAGTCACTCCACGACGACGAGTCGGTACGCGAGCTGCTCGACGAGGTCGTGGCGCGGCGGCTGGACCCGTCCAGCGCCGCCACGAAGCTGCTCGAGCGCGACCTCTAGCCGCCGTCAGGCGCCTAGGGCGCGCGCGATCACCATCTGCTGGACCTCGTCGGTGCCCTCGCCGATCGTGAGGATCTTGGCGTCGCGGTAGAAGCGGCAGACCGGGTACTCCTCGATGAA
>CAZVRI010000106.1:1796-4212 GCA_964629855.1 uncultured Thermoleophilaceae bacterium | reverse complement strand
GCCGTGCGTGTCACGGGGCTGACAGCAAGCGACTTCCGCAACTACGAGCGCGCCGAGGTCGCCATTGGCGAGCGGCTGACGGTGATCGTCGGCCCGAACGGCGCGGGCAAGACGAACCTGCTCGAGGCGATCTACTTCGGCTGTACGGGGCGGTCGCCGCGAACTTCGAACGACCGTGACCTGCTGCGCCGCGGGGCGACGGCGGCGCGTGTGACGGTCACGACGACCGACGGCGATGGCGGAGATCACACGCTGGAGGCGGCCTTCCAGCCGGGAGAACCCAAGCTCCTGCGGCTCGACGGATCGTCTGTGGACAACCTGTGGGCAACCGATGCGCGGCCGCTGATCAGCGTCTTCCTGCCCGAGCGGCTGGAGCTGGTCAAGGGCGCGCCGGCCAGTCGCCGCTCGCACCTTGACCAGCTCGTCGCCGCGCTGTGGCCGGCACGCTCCGCCGCCCGGACCGCCTACTCGCGCGCGCTCGCCCAGCGCAACGCGCTGCTCGGGCGGATCCGCGCCGGCGCTGCCTCGCCCGATTCGCTCGGCGCCTGGGACAGCGAGCTCGCGCGCCATGGCGCCGACCTGATGGCCGCGCGGGCGGAGGCCGTCGAGCTGCTGGCGCCGCGTTTCACGGCGCGCGCGGCCGACCTCGGCCTGCCGTCTCAGGCGGAGGTCGTCTACCGGCCGCGGTCGCATGCCGACTCCGCCGCCGGGCTGGCCGACGAGCTCCTGGAGCGCCGCGCGGCCGACCTCGAGCGCGGGTTCACCGCCCACGGGCCGCACCGCGACGACCTGCGTCTGCTCCACGCCGGCGAGCCGCTGCGCGGATTCGGATCGCAGGGCCAGCAGCGCGTCGGGCTGCTCGCCCTGCTGTTCGCCGAGCGCGACCTGCTCGCGGCCGAGCGCGACCGCCGGCCGCTGATGCTGCTCGACGACGTCATGTCCGAGCTCGACGCCTCCCGCCGCGGCCTGCTCGCCGATCTCCTGCGTGAGGGCGGGCAGGGGGTCATCACGGCGACGGAGCTAGAGCACGTGCCAGGTCATGAGGAGCCCGGCACGGTCGTTCTGCACGTCGAGTCGGGAATGGCCGATGCGCGCGAGGTGGATACCCCGTGAGGCGCCGCGGACCGCGGCCGATCGGCGAGGCGCTGCGCGAGATCGGCCATGAGGCCACGCCGCAGACCCCGCTCGCGCGGATCCAAGCCGTCTGGGCAGACGTTGTCGGAGCGGCGATCGCGGCCGAGGCGCAGCCGGTCGCGGAGCGTGCCGGAACTGTCACCGTCGCGTGCCGATCGGCCACCTGGGCGAGCGAGTTGGAGCTGCTCGCGCCGGACCTGTTGGAGAAGCTGAATGGGGCTTTGGCGGACCCCGGCGGGGGCCAGTTGAAGGAACTGCGCGCGAAGGTTGCCAAATTGCCCTGATTTTGCTGCGATTTGCAGGGCTTTTCTTGAGCTCTCTGGCGTCCGGGACGACCTCTACTCTGCTAATATCTACTGCCGGAGTTACTGCGCCCCGACGTCGCGCTCGAACTGCGCCGCGCCGGGGTCTTCTCATGTTGGACTGACGGAAGGATCGCTTGGCGGACAAGGGCTCGGATAACGGCAAGGCGAAGAGCTACGGGGCGGAGGACATCAGCGTCCTCGAGGGCCTCGAGGCGGTGCGCAAGCGTCCTGGCATGTACATCGGCTCGACCGGCATTCGCGGTCTCCACCACCTGATCTACGAGGTGATGGACAACTCGGTCGACGAGGCGCTCGCCGGCGAGGCCGACACGGTCGACATCGTCATCCACCCGGACAACCGCGTCACCGTGACCGACAACGGGCGCGGCATCCCCGTCGGCATCATGGAGAAGGAGCAGAAGCCGGCGGCCGAGGTCGTGCTGACGGTGCTCCACGCGGGTGGCAAGTTCGGCGACGGCGGTGGCTACAAGGTCTCCGGCGGTCTGCACGGCGTCGGCGTGTCCGTCGTCAACGCGCTGTCAGAGCAGCTCGACCTCACGATCTGGACCGACGGCTTCGAGCACAAGCAGAGCTACGAGCGCGGCACCCCGACCGGGCCGCTGGTTAAGGGCGACAAGACCGAGCGGCGCGGCACCAGCATCACCTTCCTGCCCGACCTCGAGATCTTCGAGACGATGGACTACGAGCACGGCACGCTCGAGACGCGCTTCCGCGAGATGGCCTTCCTCACCAAGGGCCTAAAGATCACCTTCACCGACGAGCGCGGCGAGGGCACCAAGGTCGAGTTCAAGTACGACGGCGGCATCCGCGACTTCGTCACCTACCTGCACTCGCAGGGGACGAAGGAGGCCGTCCAGAAGAAGGTCATCTACATCGAGGACGAGGGCGACGTCGGCGAAGTCGAGGTCGCGATGCAGTGGAACAACTCCTACCAGGAGTCCCTGCTCTCGTTCGCC
>CAZVRI010000106.1:0-1786 GCA_964629855.1 uncultured Thermoleophilaceae bacterium | reverse complement strand
AGGGCCTGCTCAAGGAGAAGGACGGCAACCTCCAGGGCGAGGACATCCGCGAGGGCCTCACGGCGATCATCTCGGTGAAGATCCCCGACCCGCAGTTCGAGGGTCAGACAAAGACCAAGCTCGGTAACCCGCCGGTTGAGGGCTTCGTCCAGCAGGCGGTCAACAAGGGGCTCGCTGAGTTCCTCGAGGAGAACCCCCAGGACGCCAAGCAGGTGATCACCAAGGCGGTCTCCGCTTCACGCGCCCGCGAGGCCGCGCGCAAGGCCCGCGACCTGACGCGGCGCAAGTCGGCGCTCGAGAACTCGACGCTGCCGGGCAAGCTCGCCGACTGCTCGGTGCGCGACCCCGCGCTTGCCGAGATCTTCGTGGTTGAGGGCGGTTCCGCCGGCGGCTCGGCCACGCAGGGCCGCGATCGCAACACCCAGGCGGTCCTCCCACTGCGCGGCAAGATCATCAACGCCGAGAAGAACCGCATCGACAAGGTGCTCTCGAACAACGAGATCCAGGCGATGATCACCGCGATCGGCACCGGCATCCGCGAGGAGTTCAACCTCGAGAAGGCCAGGTACCACAAGGTGATCATCATGTGCGACGCCGACGTCGACGGCGCCCACATCCGTACGCTCGTGCTGACCTTCCTCTTCCGCGAGATGCCGGACCTGATCGAGGCCGGCTACGTCTACCTCGCCAAGGCGCCGCTCTACAAAGTCAAGGCCGGCGGCCAGGAGATCTACATCGAGAAGGAGTCGGAGCTCGAGGAGGTGCTGCTGCGCGACAAGCTCGAGAAGATCGAGGTGCTCGGCCGCGGTGGCAGCGGGACGAAGTTCACCCACGCGCGCTGGCAGAAGTTCAACCGCCTGCTCAAGCAGTACGAGGGTTGGGCGTCGTCGCTGCGCGCCGAGTTCGGCCACGACACGATCACCTTCCTCGAGGAGGCGCAGATCCTTGACGGCGGGTCGGTCGATGCGGCCGCGGTCGAGAAGCAGCTGCGCGCCGACGACCCCGATGACGCGCCGTTCACCACCGAGCTGATCTCGGAGGACGCCGACGAGCTGGTGGTCCGCGTCGTCGAGCGGCTCAACGGATCGGCGGCGACCTACAAGCTCCGCCGCGACATGTTTGCCCGCTCGGAGTACGCGAGCTTCGTGCGCGTGCACAAGGAGCTCGAGGAGCTCGTCGGGCGTCCGGCCTTCGACGTCCAGCTCGGTCGCAAGGAGCAGACCGCGCTGTCGTTCGAGGAGCTGCGCAAGAAGGTCCTCGACGTGGCGCGCGAGGGAGTTGGGGTGCAGCGCTTCAAGGGCCTCGGCGAGATGAACGCCGACCAGCTCTACGACACGACGATGGACGCCGAGCGGCGGACGTTGCAGCAGGTGACGGTCGACGACGCCTCCCTGGCCGATCAGATCTTCTCGATGCTGATGGGCGATCAGGTGGAGCCGCGACGCAAGTTCATCGAGGACAACGCGACCAAGGTCGCCAATCTCGATGTGTAGCCGGAGGACGATTTAGAGATGGCTGGTACGGAGATCCTGTCGGGCGGGAACATCGAGCCGCGCGGGCTCGAGGAGGAGATGCGCTCGTCGTACCTCGACTACGCGATGAGCGTGATCGTGGGCCGCGCGCTGCCCGACGCGCGCGACGGCCTCAAGCCGGTCCACCGGCGCGTCCTCTACGCGATGTTCGAGGGCGGCCTCGGGCCGACGCGGCCGTACAAGAAGTCGGCCGCCACGGTCGGCGACGTGATGGCGAAGTTCCACCCGCACGGCGACTCGGCGATCTACGACAC
>CAZVRI010000105.1:3849-4434 GCA_964629855.1 uncultured Thermoleophilaceae bacterium | reverse complement strand
GTCGTCGACCTCCGCCCCGACCTCGACCACCACGCCCGCGCCCTCGCTGACGATCGGCGCCTCGCCCGGATACGTCCCCAGGGCGATCAGCACGTCGCGGAAGTTCAAGCCCGCCGCATGCACCGCGACGCGCACCTCGCCCGCCGCGAGCGGGGCGTCGGCGGCCGCGCTCTCGACCAGCGCCAGCCCGTCCAGCGCCCCGCGCTCGACCGCGTCGAGCTTCCACGGGCCCGCGGGCGCTATCAGCGCGGCGCCGGTCTCGCGCGCGGCGAGCCGCGGCTTCAGCAGCTCCCCGTCGCGCAGCGCCAGCTGCGACTCCTCCGCCGACAGGGCGAGCGCCGCGTCGAGCGCGTCGACCGACGCCGCGCTCCGATCGCTGTCGATCGCCACGACCCGGTCCGGCTGCTCGGCCTGGACCGACCGCACCAGCCCCAAGACCGGCGCGACGGCGAGATCCGGCGATTCGCCGGGCACCGCCGCGACCGCACCGCGGGTCACCAGCGCCAGCCGCGCGTCGGCCAGCAGCTGCTCGCCGAGGAACCGCCGCAGTAGGTCGAGCGCCTCCGTCGTCGCCGCCCGGGCCGC
>CAZVRI010000105.1:1016-3839 GCA_964629855.1 uncultured Thermoleophilaceae bacterium | reverse complement strand
CGCGTCCGGCTGCGGATCGCAGCCCGCCAGCACGATCTCCGGCACCGCCGCGCCGGCCTCGACCGCCGCCAGCAGCGCGTCGAGATCGGCGTGGCGCTCGACCTCCAGGCCGCCGGCCTCGAGCTCGCCGAGCACCGCGACCGCCCCGGCCTCGACACGGTCTGGCTTGGCGGCGGCCTCCCAGCCGACGCGCAGCAGGCCGCCTTCGCCGCGCTTGGGGGCGATCGCCTGGGCCTCGCGCATCGCCAGCGAGCCGAGCGACAGGACCGGCAGGCCGGCCGTGTCGGTCGCGATCAGCGACAGCGCTCCATCCGCCGACAGCGTCGCGCGGACGCGCAGCTCCGTCGCTCCGCTGGAGTACAGCGCAACGTCGCTCCAGGCGAACGGGATTCGGGCGCCGCCGGTCCCGGTGGTCTCGGCGAATGCCGTGTGGAGCGCGGCGTCGAGCAGCGCCGGATGGATCCCGAAACGACCCGCGTCGGCTGGTCCGTCGGCGTCGAGCGCGACCTCGGCTAACAGCTCGCCGTCGCGTCGCCAGAGCGTCCGCAGCCCCTGGAACGCCGGTCCGTAGTCGAGGCCGAGCGTCGCCGCCATGTCATAGAGCGCATCGACGTCGACCGGCTCCGCGTCCTCGGGCGGCCAGGCCCCGAGCGGCTCGACCGCCGGCTCAGACGGCGCGGCGAGCGCGCCCGTCGCGTGACGCTCCCAGTCACCCTCGATCCCGTCGCGCGGCTCCGGCCGCGAGTGGATCGTGACCTCGCACGCGCCCGACTCGTCGCGGTCGGAGACCGTCACCTGGACCTGGACCGCGCCGGCCTCGGGCAGCACCAGCGGCGCCTCGATCGTCAGCTCGTCGACCCGTTCCGATCCGACGGTCTGGCCCGCGCACAGCGCGAGCTCGACGAGCGCCGCGCCCGGCACGACGACCGAGCCGAGCAGCATGTGGTCGGCCAGCCACGGATGAGCCTCCAGCGACAGCCGGCCGGTCAGCAGCCGGCCGCCGCCCGGCAGCGCCACGTCGGCGCCGAGCAGCGGATGCCCAGCCGCCGCCTGGCCGACGGCGGCGGGATCGCCGCCGTCCGCCACCGCGAGCCAGTAGCGCTCGCGCTGGAAGGCGTAGGTCGGCAGGTCGACCCGCTTGGCGGCGGTGCCGTCGAAGAGCGCGGTCCAGGCGACCTCGCCACCAGCGGCGTGCAGCTGGCCGAGCGCGAGCAGCAGCATCTCCGGCTCGGGACGGTCCTTGCGCAGCGCCGCCGCGAGCAGCGGCTCGACCTCGCTCTCGGCCTCGTCGAGCGAGGCCTGCGCCAAAGCGGTCAGCGTCCCGTCCGGCCCCAGCTCGAAGAAGCGACCGGCACCCTCGGCGGCGAGCGTCTGAACGCAGTCGTGGAAGCGGACCGCCGCGCGCACCTGACTCGCCCAGTAGGCGGGCGAGGTCGCCTGCTCGGCGGTCAGCAGCTCGCCGGTCACGTTCGACGCAACCGGGATCCGCGGCGCGGACAGCTCGATCGAAGCGGCGACCTGCTCGAGCTCGCCGAGCATCGGGGCCATCAGCGAGGAGTGGAATGCGTGGCTGACGTTCAGCCGCGAGGTCTTGCGGTCACGGGCCTTCCAGCTCTCCGCGACCGCCAGCACCTGGGCCTCGTCGCCGGAGATCACCGTCGAACGCGGACCGTTCAGACCAGCGATCCCAACGCCGTCAAAGCCCTCCAGCGACTCCAGCACCTCGGCCTCGGACGCTTCCAGCGCGACCATTGCGCCACCCCTCGGCAGCGCGCCCATCAGGCGGCCGCGCGCGGCGACCAGACGGCAGGCGTCGTCGAGCGAGAACACGCCCGCGACGTGCGCCGCCGCCAGCTCGCCGATCGAATGGCCGGCAAGCAGGTCCGGCACGACACCGAGCGACTCGACCAACCTGAACAGCGCGACCTCGACCGCGAACAGCGCCGGCTGAGTCCACTCGGTCCGCGCCAGCAACTCCGCGTCGTCGCCGAACACCACATCCCGCAACGACGCGCCGAGCTCGCCGTCGAACCGCTCGCACGCGTCGTCGAACGCCGTAGCGAACACCGGGAACGCGTCGTAGAGCCCGGCGCCCATCCCCAGCCGCTGCGAACCCTGGCCGGTGAACAGCAGTGCCAGCCCGCCACCCGCGGCGCCCTCCGAGCCGACCGCGACGTTCGCCGCCGGGCGGCCCGAGACCAGCGCGTCAAGACCAGCCAACAGCGCGTCGCGGTCATCTCCGACGACGACCGCCCGCTCGTCGAGCGGCGCACGGCCAGAGGCCAGCGAGTAACCGACGTCCGCCGGATCGAGGTCGCCCGCCTCGACGCGCGCCGCCAACCGGCCAGCCTGCTCGCGCAGTGCCGCCGCGGACCGCGCCGACAGCGTCCAAGGCACCGCCGGAAGCTCGCGCGGAGCATCCGGAGCTGCCACCACGGCCGCCGGCGCCTCCTCGACGATCACGTGCGCATTGGTCCCGCTGATCCCAAACGACGACACCCCGGCGCGGCGCGTGCGCCCGTTCGCCGACCACGCGGCCGGCTCGGTCAGCAGCTCGATCTCGCCCGCCGACCAGTCGACGTGTGGCGATGGCTCGTCGGCGTGCAGCGTCGGCGGCAACTCGCCGTGACGCAGTGCCTCGACCATCTTGATGACCCCGGCCACGCCGGCCGCCGCCTGGGTGTGGCCGATGTTCGACTTGATCGAGCCCAGCCGTAGCGGCCCCGCGCTCCGCTCCTGGCCATAGGTGGCCAACAAGGCCTGCGCCTCGATCGGGTCGCCGAGCGTGGTGCCGGTGCCGTGGCCCTCGACCGCATCGACGTC
>CAZVRI010000105.1:0-1006 GCA_964629855.1 uncultured Thermoleophilaceae bacterium | reverse complement strand
CACCCGCTCCTGCGACGGACCGTTCGGCGCCGTCAACCCGTTGCTCGCGCCGTCCTGGTTGACCGCGCTGCCAGGCACCAGCGCCAGCACCTCATGGCCGTTGCGAAGCGCGTCGGACAGCCGCTCGAGCACCAGCATGCCGGCACCCTCGCCCCACCCGACACCGTCGGCAGCGGCGGAGTAGGCCTTGCAGCGGCCGTCGATCGACAGCCCACGCTGACGGCTGAACTCGACGAAGCTGCCCGGCGTCGCGTAGACCGTCGCGCCACCGGCCAACGCCAGCGAGCACTCGCCCTGACGCAGCGACTGACCAGCCAGATGCAGCGCCACCAGTGACGACGAGCACGCCGTGTCGACCGTCACCGCCGGCCCCTGCAAACCGAGCTGGTAGGCGATCCGGCCCGAGGCGACGCTGGTCGCCGACCCGGTCAGCATCAGCCCGTCGACACCCGCACCGGGATCGACGGCGCCGCTGCCGTAGTCGCGGCTGGCGATTCCCGCGAACACCCCGGTGTCGCTCGCGCGCAGCGAATGCGGATCGATGCCCGCGTGCTCCAGCGCCTCCCACGCCCCCTCGAGCATCAGCCGCTGCTGCGGATCCATCGCCAACGCCTCACGCGGGCCGATCCCGAAGAACGCCGCGTCGAACTCCCCGGCCGCTTCGAGGAATGCCCCCGAACGCGTATAGGTGGTACCAGAGCGGTCCGGATCGGGGTCGAAGACCCGCTCGAGATCCCAGCCGCGGTCGCTGGGGAACTCGCCGACCGCGTCGCGGCCCTCGGACACCAGCCGCCACAGCTCCTCCGGCGAGCTCGCACCCGGATAGCGGCAGCTCATCCCGACGATCGCGATCGGCTCGTCGGCGGCCGTCCGCCGGACGGAGCGCTCGGGCGTCTCCACGGCGCTGTCACGGATCTCCGCGCAGACGTACCGCGCGACCGCGAACGGGGTCGGGTGATCGAAGACGAGCGTCGACGGCAGCCGCAGCCCCGTCGTCTGCTTGAGC
>CAZVRI010000104.1:0-4529 GCA_964629855.1 uncultured Thermoleophilaceae bacterium | reverse complement strand
CAAGATGGTCGAGGCGATGCGCCACGGCGTGCTGCCGGCGACGCTGCACGTCGACTCGCCGTCACCGCACGTCGACTGGTCGGCGGGCGAGGTCGAGCTGCTGACCGAGGCGGCCGCGTGGCCGGCAGGCGACCGCCCGCGCCGTGCCGGCGTGTCGTCATTCGGGATCAGCGGCACCAACGCCCACGTGATTCTTGAGGAGCCGGAGGCGGCCGCCGACGCCGCGGACGAGGCCCCGCCCGTGGCGCTGCCGACCGTGCCGTGGCTGCTCTCGGCGCGCTCGGAGGCGGCGCTGGCCGAGCAGGCTGGGCGACTCGCCGCGGCTGTCGCGGCCGGCGATCTCGATCCGGTCGACGTCGGCTATTCGCTCGCCAACGGTCGCGCGCGGCTGGAGCGGCGCGCGCTGGTGACCGGCGCCGATCGCGACGAGCTGCTCGCGGGGCTCGACGCGCTCGCGTCCGGCCGCTCGGCGGCCAACGTCGCGGTGGGCACGGCGACGGGGGCCGGACGGACGGCGCTTCTGTTCACCGGCCAGGGGGCGCAGCGGCCCGGGATGGGGCGCGAGCTCTACGACGCTTTCCCGGCCTACGCCGCCGCGTTCGACGCTGCGTGCGAGCACTTCGACGCCGAGCTCGGGTTGTCACTGCGCGACGTCATCTTCGGCGCCGACGCCGACCTGCTCGACCGCACCGAGATCACCCAGCCCGCGCTGTTCGCCGTCGAGGTCGCGCTGTTCCGGTTCGTCGAATCGCTCGGCGTCGTGCCGGCTCTGCTCGCCGGGCACTCGATCGGGGAGCTCGCGGCGGCGCACGTCGCGGGCGTGCTCTCGCTCGCGGACGCCTGCAAGCTGGTTGCCGCGCGTGGACGGCTGATGGGCGACCTCCCCGACGGGGGAGCGATGGCCGCGCTCGAGGCGTCCGAGGGCGAGGTGCTGGAGTCGCTGGCCGAGTTGGACGGGGTCGCGATCGCCGGTCTCAACGGCCCGCGCTCGACGGTCGTCTCCGGCGACGACGCAGCCGTGCTCGAGCTTGCCGCCGCCTGGGAGGAACGTGGGCGACGGACCTCGCGGCTGCGGGTCAGCCACGCCTTCCACTCGCCGGCGATGGACCCGATGCTCGCGGAGCTCGAGCAGGTGGCCGCTTCGGTCGAGCTGTCCGCGCCGCGGATCCCCGTCGTCTCGAACGTGACCGGCGAGCTGCTGACCGCCGAGCAGGCGACGTCGCCGGCCTACTGGGCGCGTCACGCCCGCGAGGCGGTCCGCTTCGCCGACTGCGTGACGACGCTCGCCGCCCAGGGCGCGAAGCGCTACCTCGAGCTCGGCCCGGACGGCGTGCTGACAGCCCTGGCGCAGTCGCTGCTGGAGGCGGACGAGCCCGGCACGGCGCCTGTGCTCGCCGCCGGCCTGCGCAAGGACAGGGCCGAGGCCGGCGCGCTGCTCGGCGCGCTCGGACAGCTGCACGCCGACGGCGCCACCGTCGACTGGCCGCGGCTGTTCGAGGGCAGCGGCGCCCGCCGGGTCGGCCTGCCGACCTACGCCTTCCAGCGCGAGCGCTACTGGATGGAGGGAAGCGCCGGCGCCGGTGATGCGCGGTCGCTCGGGCTGGCCGCCGGCGGCCACCCACTGCTCGGCGCCGCGGTCGCGGTCGCCGGCGACGACGAGCTGCTGTTCACCGGGCGGCTCTCGGAGCGCGGCCACCCGTGGCTCGCCGATCACGTCGTGCTCGACAACATCGTGGTGCCGGGCGCCGCACTCGTCGAACTCGCCCTGCACGCCGGTCGCGTGGCTGGCGTCGAGGCGGTCGAGGAGCTGACCTTCGAGGTTCCGCTGACGCTCGCCGGCGGCGGCGCGATCGAGCTGCAGCTGTCGGTTGGCGCGCCCGACGCCGCGGGCCGGCGCGAGCTCGCGATCCACTCGCGGGCGGCCGGCGCCGATGAGACGTTCGAGGACGACTGGACCCGCCATGCGTCGGGTCTGCTGGCGCCCGCCGGCGATGGCGCCGTGGCCGCGGACGTCCTCGGCGGTGTCTGGCCGCCGGAGGGCGCCTCGCCGTTGGCGATCGACGATCTCTACGACCGGCTGGCCGGGCTGGGGCTCGTCTACGGACCGGCCTTCCAGGGCCTGCAGGCCGCCTGGGAGCTCGACGGTCAAGTACTCGCCGAGATCGCGCTCGACGACGCGCAGGAGCGCGAGGCGGCGGGGTACGGCGTCCATCCGGCGCTGCTCGACGCGGCGTTGCACGGTGCGCTGGCCGGTGCGGCGGACGGCGAGCTCGAGCTGCCGTTCTCCTGGGCCGGGGTGCGCTCGTGGGCGGCCGGTGCCCCGGCGGCACGCGTCGCGATCGTCCCCGCGGGCGAGAGCGCGCTGGCGCTGGCACTGGCGAGCTCCGACGGCGAGCCGCTGCTGACCGCCGAGCGGATCGTGGCGCGTCCGGTCGACGCCGCGCGGCTCGGAGCGAGCACGCAGGCGGCCGAGGCGCTGCACGTCGTCGAGTGGGTCGAGCCGCCGAGCGCGGACGGCGAGCATGAGACCGCGACCACGGTCGCGGTGCTCGGCGACGTCGAGCTGACCGGACGGGACGCCGAGCGACACGCCGACCTGACCGCTCTGCTCGCGGCACTGGGTGACGGAGCGGCGCCGCCGGACCTCGTCGTGGCGGCGATCGAGCCGGCCGCCGACACGCCCGGCTCCGGGCCGGCGGCCGCGACGCTTCAGCTGCTGCGCGAGTGGCTCGCGGCGGAGCGGCTCGCGGACTCGCGGCTGCTGCTGGTCACGCGCGGAGCCGTCGCGGTCGGCCGCGACGAGCTGCCCGACCCCGCCGCCGCGGCAGCCCTGGGACTGGTGCGCTCCGCTCAGGCCGAGCACCCTGAGTCGCTCTGGCTGGTCGACAGCGACGGTCCCGTGACGTGGCCGGCGCTCGTCCGCGCGCTGGGTGCGCGCGAGCCGTTGGCGGCGCTGCGCGGCGAGATCCTGCTCGTCCCGCGCCTCCTGCCTGCCCCCGCTGTCGACGCGACCGCGGACGACGCCGATGCAAGCGGCTTCGGTGCCGGCACCGTGCTGGTGACCGGCGGGACCGGCGGTCTGGGGGCGTTGGTTGCTCGGCATCTGGTGGTCGAGCACGGTGTTGAGGGCTTGTTGCTGGTTAGCCGGTCGGGGCCTGACGCGGAGGGCGCTGGCGAGTTGGTTGCCGAGCTCGAGGGTCTGGGTTGTGCCGTTGCGGTCCAGGCGTGTGACGTGTCCGACCGTGGGCAGTTGGAGGCGGCGCTCGCGACGGTTCCCGAGGATCGTCCGCTGAGCGCGGTCGTCCATTCGGCGGGCGTGCTCGACGACGGTGTTGTCGAGTCGCTCGACACGGAGCGGCTGGCGCGGGTGATGGGGCCGAAGGCCGACGCGGCGTGGCACCTGCACGAGCTGACCGCCGGTCTCGACCTGTCGGCGTTCGTGCTGTTCTCATCGCTGGCGGCGACGTTCGGCGCGCCGGGACAGGGCAACTACTCGGCCGCGAACGCCTTTCTCGACGCACTCGCGACTCGGCGGCGTGCCGAGGGGCTGCCGGCGGTCTCGTTCGCCTGGGGGCTATGGGAGCAGAGCGCGGGGATGGCCGGCGAGCTCGACGACGAGGGCCGCCGCAGGCTCGCGCGGATGGGCATGTCGCCACTGACGCCGGAGCACGGCCTTGCGCTCTTCGACGCCGGCTGCGCGCGGCCCGAGCCGGTGCTCGCGGCGGCCGTGCTCGACATCGCCGCCCTGCGTCCGCTGGCGCGCGTCGGCGTGCTGCCGCCGCTGCTCGACAAGCTGGTCCGCGTGCCGGCACGCCGTGCCGGCAGCGGCGGAGGATCGCTCGCCCGCAAGCTGGCCGGGGCGCCGGAGGCGGAGTGGGACGGGCTGCTGATCGAGTTGGTGCGCAGCCATGTCGCGGCGGCGCTGGGACATGAGTCGGGTGCCGCGATCGACGCGGAGCGGACGTTCAAGGATCTCGGGTTCGACTCGCTGGCGGCGGTCGAGTTGCGCAATCAGCTCAGCCAGACGAGCGGCCTGCGGCTGCCGGCGACGCTGGTCTTCGACTATCCGACGCCGGCGGCGGTGGCGGCGATGCTGCGCGAGCGGGTCGCCGGGGCGGCGCAGACGGCGCCGGTCGCCGCGCGACGGGCGCGGGTCGACGAGCCGATCGCGATCGTCGGGATGAGCTGCCGCTACCCCGGCGGGGTGACCTCGCCGGCAGAGCTCTGGGAGCTGCTGATCGCGGGTCGCGAGGGGACAGGACCGTTCCCCGACGACCGCGGCTGGGACGTCGACGCGATCTTCGATCCGGTGCCCGGCAATCCCGGGACGACCTATGTCCGTCACGGCGGCTTCGTCGACGGGGCGGACCGCTTCGATGCCGACTTCTTCGACATTGGCCCGCGCGAGGCGCTGGCGATGGATCCGCAGCAGCGGCTGGTCCTCGAGGCGGCGTGGGAGGCGTTCGAGGACGCCGGGATCGACCCACAGTCGCTGCGCGGCAGCCAGACGGGTGTCTTCGCCGGCCTGA
>CAZVRI010000103.1:3769-4540 GCA_964629855.1 uncultured Thermoleophilaceae bacterium | reverse complement strand
GCCGCGCACCACCGCCAGCACCTCATGGCCGTTGCGCTGCGCGTCGGACAGCCGCTCGACGAGCAGCAGCCCCGCTCCCTCGGACCAGCCGACGCCGTCGGCCGCGGCGGCGAACGAGCGGCAGCGCCCGTCCGGCGACAGCACCCGCTGGCGGCTCAACTCGATCAACGCCATCGGCGTCGAGATCACCGTGACTCCGCCGGCGAGCGCCATGTCGCACTCCCCGAGGCGCAGAGCCTGGCACGCCTGGTGCAGCGCAACGAGCGACGACGAGCACGCCGTATCGACGGTCACGGCCGGGCCCTCGAGACCGAACACGTAGGAGAGGCGGCCCGACAGCACGCTGCCGGAGGCTCCGGTGCTGAGATAGCCCTCCACCTCCTCCAGCGCCGCCAACGACGCGCTCATCGCGTAGTCGTGGTACATCAGCCCGGCGAAGACGCCCGTCTGGCTGCCGCGCAGCGAGTGCGGGTCGATCCCCGCGTCCTCGAACGCATCCCAGGCCGTCTCGAGCAGCATCCGCTGCTGCGGATCCATCCCCAGCGCCTCGCGCGGACCGATGTCGAAGAAGCCCGCGTCGAAGCGGTCCGCCCCCTCGACGAAGCCGCCGTGACGGGCATAGGTCGTGCCGTACACGTCGGGATCGGCGTCGTAGATCTGCTCCAGATCCCAGCCGCGATCGTCCGGGAACGGCACGATGCCGTCGCGCTCGCCGGCGAGCAGCTCCCAGAGCTCCTCCGGCGAGCCGACGCCGCCGGGGAAGCGGCAGCT
>CAZVRI010000103.1:0-3759 GCA_964629855.1 uncultured Thermoleophilaceae bacterium | reverse complement strand
GCTCATCCCGACGATCGCGATCGGCTCGTCGGTCTTGGCGCGCTTGGCCGTGGCGGCCGAGCGGGTCGTTCCGGCGACTCTGCCGTGGACGAAGCGCGCGACCGCGGCCGGCGTCGGATGGTCGAAGACCAGCGTCGCGGGCAGCCGCAGGCCGGTCGCATAGCCGAGGTAGTTGCGTAGCTCCACGGCGGCGAGCGAGTCGAAGCCGAGGTCCTTGAAGGTCCGCTGGGGATCAATGGCAGAGCCCGCACCGTGGCCCAGGACGGTCGCCGTCTGCTCGCACACGAGCTCGACCAGCAGCCGCTCCCACTCGCTCTCCGGCACGCCGGCGAGCCGTTGCGCCAGCGCGTCGCCGCCGCCGGCCGCCGACCCGCGCCGGCCGCGAACGCGGACGAGCTTTCCGAAGATCGGTGGCAACAGCCCGGCACGGGCGAGCGGCCGCAGCGTGGCGACCTCGACGCGGATCGGGACGAGGTGCGCCTCGCTTGCCGTCAGGCAGCGCCCGAACAGCTCGAGGCCCTCCGCTTCGGTCAGCGGCGCGCCGAGGATGCTGACGCGCGCTCGATCGGCCTCGCTGAGCTCGTCGCCCATTCCGCCGCCCTGCTCCCAGAGTCCCCAGGCGAGCGACTTCGCCGCCAGCCCGTCGGCCTGCCGCTGGAGCGCCAGCGCATCGAGGAACGCGTTCGCTGCCGCGTAGTTGCCCTGACCCGGTGATCCGAGCGTCCCGGCCGCCGAGGAGAACAGCACGAATGCCGACAGGTCCATGCCGGCGGTCAGCTCGTGCAGATGCCACGCGGCGCCGGCCTTCGGGCCGATCACCCGCTCCAGCCGCTCGCGGTCGAGCGACTCGATCACGCTGTCGTCGAGCACACCGGCCGCATGGATCACAGCGGTCAGCGGACGATCGTCCGGCACCGTTGCCAGGACCGCCTCCAGCGCCTCGCGGTCCGAGACGTCGCAGGACTCGACGCGCACGGCGCAGCCGAGCTGCTCGAGGTCGGCGACCAGCTCCCGCGCGCCGTCGGCATCGAGACCCGAGCGGCTGACCAGCAGCAGCGATCGCACGCCGTGCTCGACAGCCGCCTGGCGCGCCATCAGGGCCCCGAGACCGGCGGTGCCGCCCGTGACCAGGACGGTGCCGTCGCCGAGCGCAGCGGTGGTGCCGAGATCGTCGTCGCCGTCACCGTCGTCCGCCACGGCGACGCGCACCAGGCGCGGCGCGAGCGGCTCGCCGCCACGCAGCGCGATCAGCGGCTCGTCGCCCGCGGCCGCGTCGACGAGCGCCTCGGCCGAGGCGGGATCGCCGTCGACGTCGACCAGCGCGAACAGTCCGGGGTGCTCGGACTGTGCCGAGCGGATCAGGCCCCAGGCGGCCGAAGCGGCGAGGTCCGGCAGCTCGCCGGCTCGCGTCGCGATCCCGTTCCGGGACACGAGCGCCAACCGCGAGTCAAGCAGCCGCTCCTCGGACAGCCAGCGCTGGGCGAGCTCGAGCGCCCGCTCGGCCGCGGCAAGCGCCCGCTCGACCGGCTCGTCGCCGGTCCCGGCGTCGCAGACGGCCAGCACGACCTGGGGAGGCGCCGCCTCACCGTCGAGCGCGGCGAGCATGGCATCGAGGTCCGGATGACGCACGGCCTCGCGATCGCCGATCTCGAGGTCGCCGAGCACCGCCACCGTCCCGGCGGCAGCGCCGGGCCGCGTCACCTCGCCCCACTCAACAGCGAACAGCGAATCGTCGCCCTCGGCGGACTGGAGCTGCCCGGCATCGACCGGACTGGTGACCAGGCCGTCGAGCGACAGGACGGGAACACCGACCCGATCGGTCGCGGCGACCGTCAGCCGCTCGTCGTTCGCGACGACCCGCACGCGCAATGACGATGCGCCAGTCATCCCGAGCCGCAGTCCGGACCACGCGAACGGAAGCCGCAACCCACCGTCCAGGCCGGCCATGAACGAGCCGTGAAGCGCGGCGTCGAGCAGCGCCGGGTGGATTCCGTAGCCGGACGCGTCACGGGCCTGCTCATCGGTCAGCTCGACCTCGGCGAAGACCTCGCCGTCGCGCAGCCAGGCGGCGCGCAGCCCCTGGAACGCCGGACCGTACTCGAGCCCGAGCGTCGCGATCCCGTCGTAGAGGTCGGTCACGTCGACGGACTCGGCGCCTTCCGGCGGCCAGACGCCGCCGAGCTCGGCCAGCACGTCGTCCGCAACGAGCTCGCCGGCGCCCACGACCGCACTCGCATGGCGGACCCAGTCCGCGCCCTCTTCGTCGTCCGCGGTCTCCGGCCGCGCGTGGATGACCACCTCGCGACGGCCCTCGTCGTCGGGCGCGCCGACAGACAGCTGGACCTGCATCGCGGTGCCCTCGACGAGCATCAGCGGCACCTCGAGCATCAGCTCCTCGACCCCGGCGCAGCCAACGCGCTCGCCGGCGTGGAGCACGAGCTCCGCGAAGGCCGCGCCGGGCAGCAGCGTCGACCCCGAGACGGCGTGGTCGCGCAGCCAGGGATGGGCGCCGAGCGCCAGCCTGCCGGTGAAGATCAACTGCTCGCCGCCGGCGACCGCGACCGCCGCGCCGAGCAGCGGATGGTCACTGCTCTGCTGGCCGACCGCGGCGGGATCGCCGCCGCCCGTACTGGGCGCCAGCCAGAAGCGCTCGCGCTGGAACGGGTAGGTGGGAAGGTCGACGCGGGTGGCGCCGGTGTCTTCGAACAGGCGCCGCCACTCGGTCGCGGCTCCGTTGACGTGGATCCGCGCGAGTGCGGTCAGGAGTGTCTGGGGTTCGCTGCGGTCGCGGCGTAGTGCGGTGGTGAGGGTGGGTTCGGGGGTGGTGTCGTCGTCGTTGTCGAGGGTGGTCTGTGCGAGCGCCGTCAGGATGCCGTCCGGGCCTAGCTCGAGGTACCGGGTCGTGCCGAGCGTCGCGAGTGTCGTGATGGTGTCGCTGAAGCGAACCGCCTCGCGAACATGGCTGGCCCAGTAGGCGGGCGAGGTCGCCTGCTCGTCGGTCAGCAGCTCGCCGGTCACGTTCGACACGAGCGGGATCCGCGGTGTGGAGAGCTCGACCGAGGCGGCGATCTGCTCGAACTCGTCGAGCATCGGGTCCATCAGCGGCGAGTGGAAGGCGTGGCTGACCTGCAGCCGCGACGTCTTGCGCTCGCGGGCCTTCCAGCCCTCCGCGACTGCCAGGACCGCCGCTTCCTCGCCTGAGATGACCGTCGAGCGCGGGCCATTCAGACCGGCGATCGCGATCCCCTCGGTCCCTTCGAGCGTCTCCAGTACCTCGGTCTCGGTCGCCTCAATCGCGGCCATCGCACCGACCTCGGGCAGCGCGCCCATCAGCCGACCGCGAGCCGCGACAAGCCGGCAGGCGTCGTCGAGCGAGAGCACGCCGGCGACGTGGGCGGCGGCGAGCTCGCCGATCGAGTGGCCGGCCAGCAGGTCGGGCACTACCCCGAGCGACTCGACCAACCGGTAGAGCGCGACCTCAACCGCGAACAGCGCCGGCTGGGTGAACTCGGTCCGGTCGAGTAGCTCGGCGTCGTCGCCGAAGACGATGTCGCGCAGCGAGCGGCCGAGCTCTGTGTCGAAGCGCTCACAGACCGTGTCGAAGGCGTGCGCGTAGGTCGGCGTCGTCGCATAGAGCTCGCGGCCCATGCCGAGCCGCTGGGCGCCCTGGCCGGTGAACAGGAACGCCTGCCTGCCGCCCGCGGCGACGCGGCCGGCGACGACGTTCGGCGCCGGTGCCCCGCCCGCAAGGGCCTGAAG
>CAZVRI010000102.1:0-4571 GCA_964629855.1 uncultured Thermoleophilaceae bacterium | reverse complement strand
CGTGGAGCTGCTGCTGATCGCCGCCGGCGCCATCCTGGTCTGCGCGGCGATCGCCTTCGGCCGGCGCGGCCGTTTCGACGGCGGGGTGGCGCTCTCCGCCTTCGTCGCGCTCACTGCGATCACCGCGCTCTCGGTCGGCTGGTCGATCGCCCCGGACATCTCCTACGCCGAGGCCAGCCGGACGCTCGCCTATCTCGCAACCTTCGCTGGCGGGATCGCGCTCGCGCGGCTCGCCCCGACCGGAGCCGTGACCGTCGCGCGCGGCGTCGTGCTCGCGGCCGTTGCCATCTGCGCCTACGGACTCGCGGCTCGTGTGTGGCCGGCGTCATTCCAGGAGCTGGCCTTCTCGGGGCGCATCGGCCAGCCGTTCGACTACTGGAACGCGCTTGCCGGCGTCGCGGCCGTCGGAATCGTCCCGACGCTCTGGCTCGGCGCGCGGCGCACCGGCACCCCGCTCGGCCGCGCGCTCGCGTTCCCCGCGACCGGGCTGCTGATCGCCACGCTGCTGATCACCCAATCGCGTGGCGCGCTCGTCGCCGCGGCGGTCGGCTGCGCGCTCTGGCTGGTGCTGGTGCCGCTGCGCCTGCGCAGCCTCGTCGTGCTCGTCGCCGCTGGCGCGGCCGCCGCTCCGGTCGTCGCATGGGCGTTGTCGAAGGACCCGTTCCGGATCGGCCTCCAGCCGCTCGATGCGCGCGAGGCGATTGCCGGCGACTTCGGGCTGATGCTCGCGGCGCTGATCCTGGTCCTGCTCGCGCTGGGAGCCCTGGTGGAGGTGGTCGGCGCCCGCACCCAACCGTCCCTGCGGACACGGTTCCGGGTTGGCGCCGCGATCGCGGTCATCGTCGCCATCGTCCCGCTCGTCTTGATCACGTCCGTCGCCACCAGCGACCGGGGGCTGACCGCCTCGATCTCCGACCGCGTCGACGAGCTGACCAGCGACAGCGCGGCCCCGCCAACCGGCGGTGGCCGGCTCGGGTCGCTGGCCTCGGAGCGGTTCAGCTACTGGCGTGAGGCGTTCGACGCATTCGACGAGCGTCCGATCGCTGGCCTCGGCGCCGGCTCGTTCGAGCTCGCGCGGCTGGTCCACCGGGATAGCGGCGGCGGAACCCGGCGGGCCCATGGCTTCGTGCCGCAGACGCTCAGCGACGTCGGCCTGCTCGGCGGGCTGGCCTCTCTCCTGCTCTTGACCGCTTGGCTGGTCGCTGCGGCGCGCGCCACGGGTCTCCAGGCGCGGCGGTGGTGGCGGCCGATGACGACGGCCCGGCCACCCTGGACCAACGAGCGCGCCGCGCTCGTAGCGCTCACCCTGACCGCCGTCGTCTACGGCATCCAGTCGGCAACCGACTGGGTCTGGTTCATTCCCGGCCTGACCGCGATCGCGCTGTTGGCCGCTGGATTCGTCGCCGGCCGCGGCCCGCTGACACGCGAGGAGCCGAGCGGTGACGCGGCTCGTGAGCCGAGCCGCGCGCATCTCGCACCCGCACGGCTCGCCGTCTGCGCGACGATCGTGCTGATCACGCTGGTTTGCGGCTGGGCGATATGGCAGCCGGTGGCCGCCGACCGCGCGCTGGCCCGCAGCCACGACCTGACCACCGCCGGTGAACCGATCGCCGCGCTGCGCGAGGCCGCCGACGCCCGCGATCTAGATCCCCGCTCCGTCGAACCCTTCTACGCGGCCGCGACGGCGCTGATCGCGATCGACCACCGGCGGCAGGCGGTCGCCAGTCTGCGCCGCGCGGCGGCCGAGCGCCCACGCGACCCGGAGCCATGGCTGCGAATCGCCGAGCTCGAGCTCGATCGGCGTGACGGACCCGCTGCCGCGTTCACCGCCGCGGGCGAGGCACTCAGCCGCGACCCCCGCTCATCGCAGGCCGTTCGGCTCTACGAGAACACCAGGCAGCTCCTAGTCGAGTGGCGAGAGGCCGCGGCAGTAGCGCCTCCGGTCACCACCCCATAGCGAGCGGCGGCCGGCGGCGTTATGCTCGCTTCGCCTAGCAGGGGTAAAGCCGATGACGAGCGGAGCGTCACGGATGGACAGCGGGATCGCAGCGTCAGAACGGGATGCACTGTGCCACGCGCTAACGCGCGTCGTGTCCGCGCGCGGCTGGGCGGGTACGACCCCGGACCGCGTCGCCCGTGAAGCGGGCTTCGAGCCGCACGAGTTCTACGACCACTTCCGCAGCCTCGAGCACTGCTTCGTCGCGGTCTATGACCGGATGTTCGCCCGTGTGGCGCGCACAGCGAAGCGCGCCGTCGCGACCCGCACGCTCACGCTCGGCAGAGATGCCTGGCAGGAGCAGCTCGATGCGCTCTTCAGTGGCGTGCTGATGTTCTTCTCGCTCGAGCCGGCGCTTGCCCGGACCTGCCTCGTCGAGGGCCTGCGGGCCGGGCCACTCGCAAGGGCGCGCCGCGACGCCGCCCTCGACGGCTTCACCAGCTACGTCGAGGGGCTGCGCCTGAGCCACGGCGGACCGATGCCGCCACTGGCAGCCGAGCTGATCGTGCTCGGCACCACCGAGCTGATCCACACGCGCGTCGCGCGCGGCGAGGCCGAGCAGCTGCCGGCGCTGCAGCCCGAGCTGCGTCGCCTCTGGTTCACCTCGGTCGAACGGCAGGCCAGTGGGCGCGAGCCCGCCATCGCAGCCGCCGCATAGCGCCCGCTGACGGCATACAGATACCTGCCGGTGTCTGGCTACGCCGCCCACGCCCGGCAGGTACGAAAACCCCTAGGGCCACTTTTCAAGCGCTCTACAGAGCCATTTGAGCGCCTAGAACTCGGCCGGCAGGCCAGGACCAGAGAACACTTGCGTTCCTAGAAACTCAAAATTTATGGTTGCGTCGAGAGAACTCTGCGTCTATGGTGGTGGCGTATGTGGGACCAGGCAAACATCAAGCTGACCGGCGGCCCCCACGGGATTCCGCGCCCCGTAGTGACGAAGATCCAGCGCGACCGATTGATGCGCGCGATGGCCAAGACGGTCGCCGAATACGGCTACCAGGAGACCACCGTGCGGCGACTACTCGGACGCGCCGGCCTCTCGCGCCGCACCTACTACGAGCTGTTCGAAGACAAGGAGGACTGCTTCCTCGCCGCCTACGACGAGGCCGTCGAACACGCTCTGCGACTGACGGTCGAGGCGTACCAGGAGGGTGAGAAGCCCGAGGAGAAGATCGAGCGCAGCCTGCGCGCCTTCCTCCAGTTCTGCGCCGACGAACCCGACGTCGCCCGGATGTGCATCGTCGAGGTCCTGGCCGCCGGACCCGCCGCACGCGCCCGGCGAGCGGCGACGATGGAGCGCCTGGCCGGCCTGATGGAGGGCGCCCTCAACGAGCTGCGCGGCGACGAGCGACTGTCGCAGCTGTCCGCGCGCGGACTGATCGGCGGGGTACATGAGCTGATCTACACGCCGATCGACCGCGGCGAGACCGAGCACCTACCGGATCTCGCCGAGCAGATCGTCGCCAGCCAGATCGCCCCGCTGGTCCTGATGCAGACGTAGAACTAGCGGTTCCGCTCTACGGAGCGGAAAGCCAGAGACAAACGCGTACCATTTGGATACCCACAGGGTGTTCGGCGGCGTTAGACTGTGGGCCGTGGTTCGTTCCCTCCCGAAGAATCGCCATGGCCTCTAGAAAGGGTGCCCGCGAGGGCGGCGGCACGCCTCGCCGACCAAGCCGGCGCCGGCCGGACCAGATTCCCGGCGGCCGCCACGGCCTCGCCCCCGAGCAGGTTGCCGAGTCGCAGCGCAGCCGGATCCTCTCCGCGATGACCGAGGCCGTCGGCCGCGACGGCTACCAGGCCGCACGCGTCGCCGACGTCATCGCCCACGCCGGCGTCTCACGCAAGACCTTCTACGAGCACTTCGAGGACAAAGAGCACTGCTTCATCGCCGCCTACCAGCAGGCGCTCGCCCGCCTGCTGTCGGTCACCCTCGAGGCGTTCGAAGCCCAAGACGAGTGGGTCGACCAACTACGCGCCGGCCTCACCGCCCTGCTCAACGCCCTCGCCTACGAGCCCGGCGTCGCACGCGTCTGCTTCGTCGAGGTCCTAGCCGCAGGCCCCCAGGCCGTCGCCACCCGCAACGACGCAATGCGCGGCTTCGCCTACGTCTACGACACCGGCCGCCTCGAGACCGACGGCGACCTCCCAGGCTTCACCGGCATCAGCATGGTCGGCGGCCTCAGCGAGATCCTCTACCGCGAGATAACCGCCGGAGCCACCACCGAGCTCCCCCAACTCGTCCCCGAGCTCATGTACATGAGCGTCCTCCCCTTCATCGGAGCCGACGCGGCGGCGCGCGAGCTGGAGCGGGGTCGGCGGCGGCGTAGTGGGTCCTAGGTCGTAGGCGGTTCTTCGGGGCTAGGGCTCTGGCGGTGGTGGCCGCGGGGCCCGTCTCCGATTTTGGTTTCCGTGCTCGGCTCCGCGGCTCCGCTTGGGACTGCGCCCCGTCCCTGGCGCGTTTGAGGGTGTAGGGCTCGGAGCGTTGGTCGACGGGAGGCGCTCCGCCCTAAGCATCGCTCGCTACGCCTGCGCGCGCAAAGCCAAAATCGTCGCCACCCGCGGAAGCAAC
>CAZVRI010000101.1:0-5155 GCA_964629855.1 uncultured Thermoleophilaceae bacterium | reverse complement strand
TACAACGTCGGCGGGCCCGGCGAGTGCGAGAACATCGAGGTCGTCAAGCGGATCATCGAGCTGACCGGCAAGGACGAGTCGCTGATGGAGTACGTCACCGACCGCCCCGGCCACGACCGCCGCTACTCGCTCGCCTCGGACAAGGTGCGCGCGCTCGGCTGGGAGGCCCAGGTCCACTTCGCCGAGGGCCTCGACCGCACCGTCGCCTGGTACCGCGACAACACCGAGTGGTGGGAGCCGATCCGCTCCGGCGAGTACCGCGAGTACTACGAGCGCCAGTACGGCCGCGCGTTGACAGGCCAGTAACCTTTCGTAAGTGAGTACCCCCGCTCCGCCCGCACTCCAAGTGCGCGGCTTGACCAAGCGCTACGACGACGGCACGCTCGCGGTCGAGAACTTCGACGTCGAGGTTCCCAACGGCGCCTTCTTCGGACTGCTCGGCCCCAACGGCGCCGGCAAGACGACGCTGATCAGCGCGGTCTGCAACCTGATCCGCGTCACCGACGGCGAGGTGCTGGTGTTCGGCGAGCCGGCGAAGTCGCTGCAAGCCCGCTCCTGGATCGGCCTGGCCGAGCAGGACATCAACCTCGACCGCTTCCTGACCGTGCGCGAGACGCTCGTCTACCACGGCGGCTACTTCGGCATGACCGGCGACGAGGCCGAGGGCCGCGCCGACGAGATGATCGAGGCGTTCGACCTGCGCGACAAGCGCGGCGTGCGCACACCGAAGCTGTCGGGCGGCCAGCGCCGCCGCCTGCTGCTCGCTCGCGCGCTGATGCATCGGCCACGTCTGGTGATCCTCGACGAGCCGACCGCCGGCGTCGACTTCGAGCTACGGATCGACCTCTGGCGCTACATCCGCCAGCTGCACTCCGAGGGCACGACGATCCTGCTGACGACGCACTACCTCGAGGAGGCCGAGGAGCTGTGCGAGGAGATCGCGCTGATCCGCGGCGGCCACCTGATCGCCCGTGACAGCGCCGACGGCCTGCGCGAGCACTACGGCGGCGACACGCTCGCCGACGTTTACGTCAAGGCGATGGGTGCCGGCGCGTGAACGGCAACCGCGGGATGGGCTGGCTCGCGCGTCGCGAGGTGCTGCGCGTCTCGAAGCTGTGGACGCAGACGATCCTCGCCTCGGTCGTCTCGTCGTTCCTGTTCATCCTCGTCTTCGGCCTGTCGCTCGGCGGAAGGATCAAGCAGGTCGAGGGGTTCGACTACGAGGTCTTCATCGTCCCCGGGCTGATCGCGATGGCGATGGTCCAGGCCGCCTACGCGAACAACGCGTCGACGATCTACCAGGGCCGTTCCGACCGCTTCATCAACGACGTCCTGTCGGCGCCGATGCACGGCTGGCAGATGACCGCCGGCTACATCGTCGGCGGGATCTTCCGCGGGCTGATGATCGCGCTGGCGCTGCTTGCCTTGGCGCTGCCGATCACCGGCGTGCCGGTCGAGCAGCCGCTGGTCCTGATCGTCGCCGTCGCGCTGGCGCTGCTCGGCTTCGCCTCGCTCGGCACGGTCGTCGGCATCTACGCCGAGAGCTGGGACCACACGACGTTCATCCAGAACATCGTGATCCTGCCGCTGACCTTCGTCGGCGGGGTCTTCTACTCGGTCGACATGCTCTCCTCGCCTTGGGAGGAGCTGTCGCACTTCAACCCGATCTTCTACATGCTGCAGGCGATCCGCTACGGCTTCCTCGGCACCGCCGACGTGTCGATCTGGCTGTCGCTCGGAGTGACCGCCGCGCTTGCGATCCCCTGCTACCTCTGGGCCCAGTGGCTGTTCACGAGCGGGCGCAAGCTGAAGAGCTAGCCGAGCTGGAAGCACGGGTGGTGGCCTGCCGCCGCTGCCCGCGGCTGGTCGAGTGGCGCGAGCTGGTCGCGCGCGAGAAGCGGGCGGCGTTCCGTCACGAGCAGTACTGGGGCAAGCCGGCGCCGGGTTTCGGCGACCCCGCGGCGCGCGTCTACATCCTCGGCCTGGCGCCGGCCGCCCACGGCGCGAACCGCACCGGCCGCGTGTTCACCGGCGACCGCTCGGGCGACTGGCTGTTCGCGGCGCTCCCCCGGACCGGGTTCGCCAACCAGCCGACGTCGGTGCGCCGCGACGACGGCCTGCGGCTGACCGGCGCCTTCGTCGCGGCAGCCGTCCGCTGCGCGCCGCCAGCGAACAAGCCGCTGCCGAGCGAGCGCGACAACTGCCTTCCGTACGCGTCCGAGGAGCTGGAGCTGCTGCCCGTCCGCGTGATCGTCGCGCTCGGCGGCATCGCCTGGGACGCCGCGCTCCGCCTGGCCGGCCCGATGAGGCCAAAGCCGAAGTTCGGCCACGGCGCCGAGGTAGAGCTGCCTGGCGGCCGCACGCTGCTCGGCTGCTACCACCCGAGCCAGCAGAACACCTTCACCGGCCGCCTGACCGAGGAGATGACGGACGCCGTACTGCTCCGCGCCCGCGAGTTGGCGAAGTAACTCCCGGCGGAGAAGTGTGCGCCTCGTCACACTCCGCAACTTCTGAGGCCTTACGGTGCTCTGAGTCCGACAGGTCGATGCCGTACGGTGTCGAAGCAGTTCAGAGCACATAGCCGAATCTCCCGCCGTCATGCGGTGGGAGAGCGGGGGAACCATTTGGGTCCCTGGCCCTGGGGCGAATCGCCGGAAGTCCGGTGTAGCGCAGCTCTCTTAGCGCGAGTCCGTCAGCTAACCCCGCAGGCGCGAAAAGAGAGGACCAAGCTCACCGATGTCCAAAGCCTTGATTCGCCGCGTCGATCGCGTGGCCACCCTCGTCGCCGTGGCGCTGCTGACGGCCGTCGCGTTCGCCGGCCTCGCCCCGGGCGCCAGCGCCGCCGTCAAGACGAGCACGACCAACGGTGGCGGAGCCGTCGCCGGCACACCGATCAGCAAGCTCACCGCCCCGGGCTCGAAGGCGACGCTGAGCAGCACCGGACTCGCCATCCCACCGGCCGACGCGCCGGCGAAGGTCAAGGCCGCGATCCGCGCCGGCAACAAGATCGCCAAGAAGCCGTACAAGTGGGGCGGCGGCCACGCCATCCTCAACGACACCGGTTACGACTGCTCCGGCTCGGTCAGCTACGCCCTGCGTGGCGGCAAGCTGATGACCAGCGCGATGGCTTCGACCGGCTTCATGTCGTGGGGCCGCCGCGGCCCCGGCCGCTGGATCACGATCCGCGCCCACGGTGGCCACGTCTACATGGTGATCGCCGGCCTGCGCTTCGACACCAGCGCTCGCAAGCAGACCGGCACGCGCTGGACCGCCCAGATGCGCTCTCCGCGCGGCTTCGTCGCGACGCACCCGCCCGGCCTCTAGCCTGGCGGACGTGAAGTCGCCGGATCTACGCGCATCTGACGCGGAGCGCGAGCAGGCGGTCGACCGGCTGAAGGTCGCCGCCACCGAGGGACGGCTGACGCTGGAGGAGCTGGCCGACCGCACCGAGGCCGCCTACGGCGCGGCCGCACGGGGCGAGCTCGAGCGGATCGTCGCCGACCTGCCGACCGCTCCGGCCACGACCGCAACGCCGGCCAAGGCCCGCCGCAACTTCGTCGGGATCATGGGCGGCGACTCGATCCGCGGTCCGATCCGGCTCGCCGAGCGCTCGACGATCGTCAACGTGATGGGCGGCGTCGATCTCGACCTCTCGAAGGCGACGATCGAGGGCGGCGAGCTGACGCTGCGGATCTTCTCGATCATGGGCGGCTCGACGATCCGTGTCCCTCCGGGCGTCCACGTAGAGCGGTCGGGCTTCTCGCTGATGGGCGGCGACAACGTCGAGCTGCCCAACAGCACGCCGCCGCCGGACGCGCCGACGATCCACATCCACAGCTACAACCTGATGGGCGGCAACAACGTACGTCCACCGAAGCGCCGCCTGCGTCTACCGAAGCGCCGCCGCGACCGCGCCTGACCACCCGTCAACGCGCGGTACGCTCGAAGGTTCCATGCCTTCGAGCGCGCTCGATTCGTTCACTCCGCAGGTCCGTGACTGGTTCGCGCGCTCGTTCGAGGCGCCAACCGAAGCCCAGTCCCAGGCGTGGCCTGCGATCGCCGGTGGCGAGAACGTGCTGGTCTCGGCGCCGACCGGCTCCGGCAAGACGCTCGCGGCGTTCCTCTGGGGCCTCGACCGGCTAGTCGCGAACCCGCTGCCCGAAGGCGAGAAGCGGACGCGGCTGGTCTACGTCTCGCCGCTGAAGGCGCTCTCCTACGACGTCGAGAAGAACCTGCGCGGACCGCTGAAGGGGATCGGCGGCGACGTGACCGTCGCGATCCGCACCGGCGACACGCCGCAGAAGGAGCGCCAGGCAATGCTGCGCACGCCGCCGGACGTGCTGATCACCACACCCGAGTCGCTCTACCTGATGCTGACCTCGCGGGCGCGCGAGTTCCTGACCGGCGTCGAGTGGGCGATCGTCGACGAGATCCACGCCGTGGCCCAGACCAAGCGCGGCGCCCACCTCGCACTGACGCTGGAGCGGCTCGACCGGCTGGCGCGCGGCGGCGATCCGGCCGCCCCCGGTATCCAGCGGATCGGACTGTCGGCGACCCAGCGGCCGCTCGAGGAGGTCGGCCGCTTCCTCGTCGGGGCCGGACGCGAGTGCAAGATCGTCGACACCGGCGTCCGCAAGCCGCTCGACCTGGAGATCCGGGTGCCTGTCGACGACATGCGCGAGCCGGGGGCGCACGACATCGGCGACCCAGCCGTCGAGACCGTGGGAACCGCTGGCGGAGGCGGCGACCTGATCGGCGTCGGCGCCGACCCGTTAGCGGGCACCAGTTTCGGCGACGACCCGAACGCGGCGACGCGCCGTTCGATCTGGCCGGCGATCTACCCCGAGCTGCTGGAGCTGGTCCAGTCCCACACGTCGACGATCATCTTCGTCAACGCCCGCCGCGCGGCCGAGCGCTTGGCGGTCCGGCTCAACGAGCTCGCCGGTGAGGACGGCGCCCCGGCCGACATCGCCCGCGCCCACCACGGCTCGCTCGCGCGCGAGGAGCGGCTGATCGTCGAGGACATGCTGAAGTCGGGCAACCTGCCGTGCCTGGTCGCGACCTCGTCGCTGGAGCTGGGCATCGACATGGGCGCGGTCGACCTCGTCATCCAGGTCGAGTCGCCGAAGTCGGTCACCGCCGGCCTGCAGCGGAT
>CAZVRI010000100.1:0-5298 GCA_964629855.1 uncultured Thermoleophilaceae bacterium | reverse complement strand
TCGACCTCGACGGTGAAGTCGACGTGGCCCGGCGTGTCGATGATGTTGATGCGGTGGTCGCTCCAGAAAGCGGTGGTCGCAGCGGAGGTGATCGTGATGCCGCGCTCCTGCTCCTGCTCCATCCAGTCCATGACGGCCGCGCCCTCGTGGACCTCGCCGATCTTGTGCGTCCGGCCCGTGTAGAACAGGATGCGCTCGGTCGTCGTGGTCTTGCCCGCATCGATGTGGGCCATGATCCCGATGTTCCGGGTCTTCTCGAGGGAAACTTTGCGTGCCATTTGTTCCTGGATCGTTTCGGTCTGCGGGCAGAAAAAAGGCCCTGTCCGGGCCGTTCGCTACAAAGCGCTCTGGGCCCGAGTGAGGTCTATGTAGTCGCGGTCTCCATTCGCATGCGAAGGCGCTCGGGGCGCGGGCGCCCGAAGCGGCTCGTGATGGTAGCAGCAGTACGATGGCCCGCCCAATGACCGCACGAACTGCAACCAGCCGCCCGTCTGCCAATAGCCCCATTAGCGGGCCAATCGGGACGATTTTCGCTCTCGCCCTCGTCGCGGGCCTGTTGCTCATCGTCGGCGAGTTCACGCCGATCGCCTCGGTCAAGGTCGAGGGCGAGTCCTGCGCCGTCCTCTACGACACCCGTCCCGAGCTCGCCGACCGCTGCTCCCTCAGCGGCTGGGAGCGCCACGGCGGCGCCCTGATCCTGCTCGGCCTCGCCGCCATCGGGGCCGGCTTCTACTCCCGCCGCCCCGGCGCGACCGCCACCGCCGGCGCGATGCTGCTCGCGATCGGAGCCGTGACGATCGGGCTAGCGCTGATCAGCGACCTCCCAGTCACCAACGAGACCGGCGCAATCGGCCTCGACTTCGACGGAGCCACCGCCAGCGCCGGCCTCGGCTTCTACCTAGAGCTCACCGGGGGCGTGCTGGCCTTGCTCGCGGGTGTGCTGGCGCTGACGAGCGCGCGGCGCGATCCGGCACCTGCCTAAAGCTCCCGCTGCCGGCCACGGGCAAGCCGGCGAAGGATTGTTGGGGCTGGAACCCCAACAATCCTTCGTTGACGCCGTCAGCGCAGGCTGCGTAGCGCGAAGCCGGCGATTAGCTCGACGGTGCCGCGGACGATGAAGGCGATGCCGGCCAGCAGCGCCAGCGTGGTGAGCCCGATGTCGGGGTTGGCGACGATGATGATGCCGGCCGCGACGCCGATCAGGCCGAGGATCGCGGAGAAGACGCGGTGGCGCGGCTCGCTGAAGGCGCGGGCGAGGTCGGCGACGCCGACCATGATGAACCAGAAGGCGACGACGATCAGCAGCGCGAGCAGGCTCGCCCCGGGGCGCACGAGGCAGACCATGCCGGCGAGGATCGCGAGGAAGCCGACGATCAGGCGCAGCGCGCGGCCACCGGCCCCGCTGTCCTCGTCGACGCCGACCATCACCCAGAGGATGCCGGCGAAGAGCAGGTTGATGCCGAAGAAGAGGCCGAGCGCGAGCAGGGTGATGTCGGGGTAGGCGAGCGCCAGGATCCCGACGACGATCGAGAGCAGTCCGAGCAGCGCCGGCACCCACCAGCGGTCGGGCCGAATCGTCACCGTGCCGCCGATGATCTGCGGGCCCTGCTGCGCTGCCTCCATTTGAGTCCTCTCGATCGCTACGAACCTGTCGCGCGCTTCTTTCGACGCTCGGAGAACTTCTCCTTACGCGCGACCTCGCGCTCGGCGCGCCGTGAATCGCTGTCGCGAATCGCCGCCCTGCTCATCGAGACCTTCGGCGCCCGGCCGATCGGCGAGTACAGCCGCCGCACCTCCCCCGCCCCACACTCCGGACAGACGACCTCACGCTCGCCCAGCACAAGCTCCTCGAACCGAGCAGAGCACTTCTCACATTCGAAGTCGAGCAGCGGCATGAGGCCGCGAGAACGCTACTACCAGCGGTAGTGGGCGAAAGCTTTATTTGCTTGCGCCATGCGGTAGATGTCGTCCTTGCGCTTGTAGGCAAGGCCGGCCTGCTGCGTGGCGTCGATCAGCTCGTTGGCGAGCCGCTCGGACATGTCGCGCTCGCGGCGGTTGCGCGCGAACTCGACGAGCCAGCGGACGGCGAGCGTGCGGGCGCGGCGGGCGGGAACCTCGACCGGCACCTGGTAGGTGGCGCCACCGACGCGGCGGGAGCGCACCTCGAGCACCGGCGTGAGCGCCTTGATCGAGTTCTCGAGCGCGACGACGGGCTCCTCGCCGGTCTTCTGCGAAAGCTTGTCGAGCGCGTCGTAGACGATCTGCTCGGCGGTGGACTTCTTGCCGTCGATCATCACGCGGTTGATGACCTGCTGGACGAGCTTGGACCCGTGCTGGGGGTCGGGGTCGAGGGGGCGTGCCCCTGCTGCTGCGCGGCGTGGCATCTGACTACTTGGCCTTGGCGCCGTACGCGGAGCGCGACTTCTTGCGGTCGCTGACGCCGGCGGCGTCGAGCGTACCGCGGACGACCTTGTAGCGCACGCCCGGAAGGTCCTTGACGCGGCCGCCACGCACGAGCACGACGGAGTGCTCCTGCAGGTTGTGGCCCTCGCCGGGAATGTAGGAGGTGACCTCCATGCCGTTGGTCAGCCGGACACGGGCGACCTTGCGAAGCGCCGAGTTCGGCTTCTTCGGGGTCGTCGTGTACACGCGGGTGCAGACGCCACGTCGCTGCGGAGCGGCGACGCGCTTCTTGTTGCCCTTGCCGGACTTGAGACCGGGAGTGGCAACCTTCTTGCTGGGCTTCTTGCGGCCCTTGCGGACTAGCTGATTAATTGACGGCATAAGCGGCGCGGGATAGTAGCAGTCGCTAAGCCGCGGCGGTCTGGGCCTGGGTTGCCCGCAGCGGCGCGGGCATCATCGCGGCGGCGCCGATGACGAGCAGGAAGGCCAGGCACTGGACGACGATTCCGAGCACGTCACCGGGCATCGGGTCGCCGAAGACGAGGATTCCACCGGAGATCGCGGTGACGTTCGCGGCGGCGCTGGTCATGGTGATGACGGGCACCGCCTCGCCCTTCTGCAGGCCGCGAGCGGAGGCGAAGAAGGCAAGTACGGAGGCCAGGACGCAGGTGATCGTCCACGGCGAGACGAGCCCGCCGACGAGGCCGGTCGCGGCGACGCCCTCGGTGAGCGCCTTGATCGCGACGTCGGAGACGCCGAAGAGAATGCCCGCGGCGAGGCCGAGCAGGGCGCCAGCGTGCTCGTGGTGGCCGCTGAAGCGCGGCGTGAAGACGAGCATCGCGCCGATCGCCAGCAGCGATGCCTCGAAGGCGATCATCGCGGCGACCGAGTAGCCGTGGTGGTTAGCGCCGTGCGGCAGCGTGATCGCCAGCAGCGCGAGGCCGACGGCGGTACAGGCGACGCCGATCCACTGGCGCGGGCCGACGTTGCAGCCGAACCAGCGCTCGGCGAGCAGCGTCAGGAAGACGAGTCCGCCGGAGATGACGGCCTGGACGAGCGACAGCGGGGCGAGCGCGAGCGCGGCGACGTGGAAGATCCACGCGCAGAGCGCGACCGCCATGCCGATCGCGAACCACTTCGAGCGGAACAGCGCGATCGCGCTGGCGAGCGGATGGCGCAGATCGACGGCCGGCGCGGCGATGGCCCCACGGTGCTTGAGCAGGAAGCCCAGGTTGGTCGTGAGGGCGCAGGCAAGCGCCAGCAGGATTCCGATTTCGAGTGCCATGAGAAGAAGTAGTGGGGACGCCGCAAGAGCGGCGCCCCCAAGCTAGTTCTAGCTATCGGCAGGCAAGCCTGCCGACTTCAATCGGTTCAGTCGGACTTCTCGTCCGCGGCGGGCAGGTCGGCCAGCTCGTCGCCGAACCCGGCTCCGTCGCCGTTGCCGGCCGTGTCGCCGAAGCCGAAGCCCTCGAGCTCGCCGTCCTCGCTGATGCCCAGCTCGGCGGCCAGGTCGCCCTCGTCGAGCAGACCGAACTCGTCGGCCGGCCGGCGCACCGGCTCCGTCGGCTCGATCTCGAGCCGGCGGTAGTGCTTGAGACCGGTGGCAGCCGGGATCAGCTTGCCGATGATCACGTTCTCCTTGAGGCCGAGCAGACGGTCCGTCTTGCCCTCGAGCGCCGCGTCCGTGAGGACCTTGGTGGTCTCCTGGAACGACGCCGCGGACAGGAACGAGTCGGTCGCCAGCGATGCCTTGGTGATGCCGAGGATGATCGGCTCGAACTGAGCCTCCTCCTTCTTCGCCTTCTTCAGCGCGGCATTCGTGGCGGCGATCTCGTAGCGGTCGACGAACGCTCCCGGCAGATAGTCGGAATCGCCCTTCTGGTCGATCCGGACCTTCTTCATCATCTGCCGGACGATCACCTCGATGTGCTTGTCCTTGATGTCCACGCCCTGTGAGCGGTAGACCTTCTGGACCTCGTCCACGAGGTAGACCTCGGTGTCGGTGCGGCCGCGGATCTCCAGCAGCTCGTGCGGGTAGATCGAGCCCTCGTTGAGCTGGTCGCCGGCCTTGACCTTCTGACCCTGCTCGACGAACAGACGCGTGCGGCGGGGGAACGTGTACGAGTCCTCCTCGCCGGCGGCGTCGGTGATCAGAACCTTGAGGTTCTTCTCGGTCTCCTCGATCGAGACGACTCCGTCGACCTCGGCGAGCTTCGACAGGCCCTTCGGCTTGCGCGCCTCGAAGAGCTCGACGATACGCGGCAGACCCTGGGTGATGTCGAGGCCCGCCACACCGCCGGTGTGGAAGGTACGCAGTGTCAGCTGCGTGCCCGGCTCACCGATCGACTGGGCGGCGATGATGCCGACCGCGTCGCCGATCGAGACGACCTTGCCGGTCGCCGGAGCAACGCCGTAGCAGTGCTGGCAGATGCCCATGCCGGTCTTGGCCTCGCACTTCAGCACCGAGCGCAGCGGAACCGTCGGCTCCTCGCTCTCGCCTGCCTCGAGGATCTCCTCGGCGATCTCCTTGGTCAGCAGCACGCCCTTCTCGGCGAGCAGACGACCGCGCTTGGTCTCGACCTTCTGCGCCGTGAAGCGCCCGAGTGCCTGCTCGTTGAGCCCACCGTCCTCGCCGCGCAGCGGCACGTCGATGTACTCCTTGGTGCCGCAGTCCTCGTCACGGACGATGACGTCCTGCGAGACGTCGACCAGACGACGGGTCAGGTAACCCGAGTCGGCCGTACGCAGCGCCGTGTCCGCGAGGCCCTTACGGGCGCCGTGGGTCGAGATGAAGTACTCGAGAACGGTCAGGCCCTCCATGAAGTTGGCCTTGATCGGACGCTCGATGATCTCGCCCTTCGGATTCGCCATCAGGCCGGCATGCGCGGCCTGATG
>CAZVRI010000099.1:439-5385 GCA_964629855.1 uncultured Thermoleophilaceae bacterium | reverse complement strand
GTTCTGGAAGACGAGTCCCGTCGAGTAGATGGGCGAGTCGTCGATGCCGACGAGCGCCACCTCACCGAGGAACCCCGCGCCCTCGTCCGTGTCGAGCATCGCGCGAAACGCGTCTTCGCCCTCGGTTGCGGTGAAGTCGGCGACGCGGCCCCCGGCGAATTCCACGCGGAGCCCCTCCACGTTCTTGCCGTTGATCTGGACCGGACGCGTCATCGAGACGATGCCCCGCGTTCGTGCGCGGTCGGGCGTCGTGTAGTTCTCGAACGTCGGCAGGTTGGCGAAGAAGCGCACCGTGCCGCTGTCGTGCATGCCGCCTCCGAAGCGCGCGAGCGGGTGGAGTCCGACCATCAGATCGGTCGACGGACTCGTGATGTGCAGCCACTCGATGTGCGCCGCGTCGAGCAGGGCGCTGCGGCGCGCGATGCGCTCGCCCCGCGTCCACCAGCGCTCGATGTAGTCGTCATGAGCGAGTCCGAGCACCGTGACGAGTGCGGCTTCCAGGCGTTCGCGTGCATCCGGGACGTCGCCGAAGACCAGCCGGCCCCAGTCAGACGTGGCGAAGGGGATCAGGCACCACGGCGTCGTGTTCTTGCCGAGTCCGTCGGCATAGAAGCGATGGCGGGCTTCCGTGCGGGCCGCTTCGAACCGGCTCACACGATCGGCCGGGCATCGGGCCAGGGCGAACGGGTCGTCCACGCCTTCGATCCGAAGCGTGGCGCCGCGCACGTCCACCAGGTCGTTCCATCGATCGGCCCACGTGGCGGGCACGTCGGTGAGGCCGGTCTCGGTCGCGTGCGTGACGTGCAGCGCGTCGAGCCGCGGTGACCATGTTGTGTAGTCGACTCGGTGCGCGCCCTGTCGGTAAGCCTCTTCGGCAATCGCGAGCAGCAGGGGGTACGCCTCGATCCCGTGCTGAACGTGCACCGGTTTGCCGGCAATTCCGGCCTTTCCACCCCACCCGCACTCGACGACGAGCCGGGCGTAGCGGTGCAGGAGTTCTGTCTGGCTGAGCGGCATGGCGTTGGTCTCGGCGATCGGCATGCGGCTACTTCTTCAGCCCCGCCGCCCATTCGGCGAGCGACGTCGGATGGACGCCGTACTCCTTCGCGTTGCCAGCGATGTCGGCGTCGTAGCCGACCGCTTCGAACCACTCGAGCATCAGGGCGAAGTCTTCGCTGTTCTTGCGAACCTCGCTCATCGGAATCTGCAGGTACTCGGTCGGGCGGCCCAGGGCGTCGCCGATCGTCTTCGCGGCATGCGGCAGCGTCACGGCGTCGCCCGCGATGTCGAGTTCGAGATTCTGGAAGCGCGGGTCGGTGAACGCGAGCGCCCCGTACTCGCCGATGTCCTTCACGGCAATCATCTGCAGAACGGTTGCCGGGGCGAGCGCGCTCACCAGCTTGTCGCCGTTCAGGAACCACGGACTCGGCAGGTTTTCCATGAAGAAGACAGGCCGGACGATCGTGTACGACGGAAAGCCGAGGCTGCGGACGGTGGCCTCGACCCTGGCCTTGTTCTCGAAGTGCGGAATGCCCGTCTGCCGATCGGCCGAAGCGACCGACGCGTACACGTAGTGCTGCACACCAGCCGCGCGCGCGGCCTTCGCGAACCGATGCCCCTGGGCTTCTTCGCCGTCGACACCGGCCGTCCACGTGTTCTGCACGGCGTAGGCCCCCCAGGCCCCTTCGAGCGCCGCGCTGATGGAGGCTTCGTCGTCCAGGTCGCCCTTGACGAGTTCGACGCCGGTGCTGGCGACGGCCTTCGCGGCATCGCTGTCGGGATTGCGGGTGAAGGCGCGGACTTTGAAACCCTTGCCGGTGAGGGCGCGCAGCGTGGCGCCACCCTGCTGTCCTGTGGCGCCTGAGATGACAACGATGCGTTCGGACATGTGACTGACTCCCTGCGGGCGGGCCGATCGCGATCGGCCGCGCTGTGCCGTTCAAGGTTACACCGTCACCGCCGGCACGGGCCGGCACGGGAACACGAGACTGGATGGAGGGCGTGCAGTCGGGCCAGACCCAGCTCGGGCCCGGCCACGTGCCCGGCACGGCGGGGCTCGGGCAGCCCGGCAACGCCGTGGTGGTGGGCCGCCGCGGGGCCTTCCGCGGACCGTTCCAGCACCTGCGCGACGTCGAGGTCGGCGAGCAGCTCGCCGTCGTGACCACCCAGGGCGACTCGATCTACGAGGTGACCTCCAAGCGGGTCGTCCGGCTGGGACGGTCCTCCGACGGCAGCGGGAGCACCGACGGCTCCAGCGGGAGCATCTACGACGACGAGGACCTCGGCGCCGTGGGTGGTGCCGGCGGTGTCCCCACCGTCGACGTCGCCGAGGTCTACGGGCCGTCGGCGGTGAGCCAGCTGACGCTGATCACCTCGGCCAGCCGCAAGCCGTGGAACGAGGACGTCGCGCTCGTGGTCGTGGCCGAGCTGCGGTCGCAGCCGTTCGTCCCCACCCCGCAGGGCGGCCGCTCCTCGTCCGAGCTCGGTCTCGACGGTGAGACCGGCGCCCGTGCCGCGGCCGTGCTCGTGGTGGTCCTCCTCGGCCTGGTCCTCGGCGGCGCCATCCTGCTCTACAGCCGGTTCCGGTTCCGCACCGCCCACCTGCTGGTGACGGGCCCGGTGATCGCGGCGGCGATCATCGCCGGCGAGACCCTCAGCCGGCTGCTGCCCGCCTGGATGTGAGGCGCCGCGCGATCGGTGCGGCCCATCCGGGTCGCGCGGGTCAGGCGAACCAGGCGAGCAGGACGACGAGCACGGCGGCGACGAGGATCGACCACGTCGCCACCTGCAGGAGCCCGAGCGTCTTCGCGTAGGGCTCGGCAGGCGGCGGAGCGTCGAGCTGGTCCACCTCGAGGCCACCGTAGTAGCCATCCCCCGTGAGCGGCACGAGGGCCGACTGCGGGACCACCACCCAACCGCTCGGGAGCTCGGGCGGCGACGCGAGCACGGTCACTGCCGGGGCCGCCGGCGCCGTGCCGACCGGGGGCACCACCGGCAGGGCGGCGGTGATCGGTCCGCCGGACCGGATCGCGTCGGCGTGCTCCTCGGCTCGGGCCACGAGGGCGGCCCCGGCCTGGTTCGCGCTGGCGATCACCGCGGCGGCGTGCAGCTCGGCCTCGCCGACCACGTTCGCGACGAGCTCGTCGAGGCGGCGGCTGGCCGCGGCGATCACCACCGGGTCGGCCCCCGTGGCGGTCGCGAGGCGGCGCGCCTGGTCGAGCTCCGCGTCCGCCTCGGCCAGCTCGAGGTGCAGCACGGCGAGCTCGTCCTCGGCCGCCCGGAGCACGGGCTCGGCGTCGGCCTGGTCGATGGCGTCGATCGGCAGGGGGAGGACCAGGAGGTCGTCCCCGTCGATCGCCGGGTCGCTCACGGGTTGGTGGCGGGTGCGTCGGCGAGGGCCTCGGCGACGATCCGGGACGCGCGCTGCTCCGCCGCCGCGAGCAGGTCGGTCGCCCGGGCGTCGGCCGTGGCGCGGATCTCCGCGGCACGGTGCTCGGCGTCGAGCCACGTCGTGGCGAGCTCGTGGTGGAGCGTGGTGGCGGCGCTGGCCGCCGCGCTGAGGTCGGCGGCGCGGTCGCGCGCCTCGTCGATCGACTGGCGGATGGCCTCGCGTCGGGCGGCGAGGTCGAACAGCGCGGCCTCGAGGTCGTCCCGTCGGTAGGCCCTGCCGGTGGTCAGGGCACCCAACCGAGCGCCGGCCGCCGCAGGGCGCTGGGAGAGTCGGTCCATGGACGGTCACGGTACGAGCGACGCCTGGCCCGCGGGCGAACGATCGATGAACAGCAACGGGCATCGACGGGAACGACGTCCGACGGCCGACGCGCGTCGCGGGTCAGGCGTCGGCACCCGGAGTTGCGCGTCGGGATCCCGCGGCGTCGACGTTCGTTCACCTCCCGGTCATCGACCGCCCGTACGTTGCTCGGGTGCTGAACGACCCCGCAGGGACGGTCCGCGAGCTGCCCAGCACCCGGGCCTACGAGCGGGCGGACATCGAGCGCCTGGTCGCCGACGCTGAGCGCCTCCAGGCGCGGCTCGAGCTGCGCCTCGAGGCAGCGCGGCGACGCCGCATCGTCGCCGAGGCGCGGATGGCGGACGGGCCCTCGCGCGACGACCACGATCGGGCCGTGGCGCTGGCCCACGCCGCGCTCGACGAGCGCCAGCGCGACCACGACGCGGCGATCGCCGAGCTGCACCGGACGTCGACCTCGGCCGCTGCGCAGCTCCTGCGCGCCGCCGAGCAGGACGCGACGGACCGCGAGCGCCAGCTGTTCCAGGTGCTCGGGCTCGAGGAGCGCCCCGATCGGGTCGCGCTCAGGCCGCAGGAGGTCACCGCCCCCCTCCCGGTGTCCTCGCCCGCGTCCGTCGGCTCCGCGGCTGCGCCGGTCCTCCGCCCGGCCCGCGTCCCCTCGGTTCGGGGCCGCCGGCCGAGGGACGAGAGCCCGTACGCCAGGTCCGTCCGCCTGCGCCGGGAGCAGCTCGGCGCGCTCGCCCGACGGAGCGGCCGGTGACCGGCCAGGCGACCCGACCGGCCGTCCGCGACGTCGTCGGCGTGGAGGTCGCTCGGGAGGAGCTGCTCGCCGTGCAGCAGATGCTGGCGGACCTGCAGCGCGAGGTCGAGGCCGAGGAGGCCGCCGCCGACCGGGCGGAGGAGACCGCGACGGCGGTCACCGCCGCGTGGCAGGAGGCGATCGAGCGGTCGCTGCGCGTCGTCGACGACCTGACCGCCCAGCGCGAGGCGGTGTGGCAGGCCGAGCTCGTCCGGGCCCAGGTGGAAGCAGAGCGTCACCTGGCCGAGGCCGGGCGCCGCGCCGCCGAGCTGGTGCAGACCGCCGACCCCCCGGTGGCAGCCACCTTCGGCACCGCCCCTCCGGAGGGTGCCCGGTCCGCGCCACCGGTCGGTCCGCCGCTCGCGGTAGCAGGCATTTGTCCGCATGAGCATGGCCTCC
>CAZVRI010000099.1:0-429 GCA_964629855.1 uncultured Thermoleophilaceae bacterium | reverse complement strand
TGGTGTCGCAGCCGGCGCCGGCGCGCCTGCCGGTCGAGCCGTCCGCCGACCTCGACGCTGCTCACGAGGAGTTCTGGCGCGAGGAGTCGGCGGTCTCCGCCGCTCGGGCGGCTCGCGCCGGGTGGACGCCGATCGAGCTCCTGCTGCCAACCGTGGCGCTCGTGCTGATCCTGGCCGCGGTGCTGCTCCTGGTCGGCTGAGGAGCCGAGCCGATCGGCGAGGCGACCAGACGACGCAGTGCCGCTTGTCGGTCGCGGAGGGGTCCAGCCCCGGCCCCGATCCGCGCGTCTTCTGAGCGCCCTACGCCGCGGTGCGGCTGGCGGTCGCCCGGCGCTCGTCGAACTGGCGGACGTGGCGGCGGGCGAGCCACAGGTAGCCGAGGCCCTGGATCCGGGGCAGGACGATCCTTCGGCCATCGACGATCAGGAA
>CAZVRI010000098.1:515-5638 GCA_964629855.1 uncultured Thermoleophilaceae bacterium | reverse complement strand
GCTTCGTCGAGTTCAGCCGTCAGCGTGGGCTGTCGATCGACGGCCGCTGCAAGGCGTACTCCGCAGCCGCCGACGGTGTCGGGTGGGGCGAGGGCGCCGGCTTGCTCGTCTTGGAGCGGCTCTCCGACGCGCGCCGCAACGGCCACGAGGTGCTGGCGGTCGTGAACGGCAGCGCCGTCAACCAGGACGGCGCCACCAACGGCCTGACCGCGCCGAGCGGTCCGTCGCAGGAGCGCGTGATCCTTCAGGCACTCGCCAATGCCGGTCTGTCGCCGGCCGACGTCGACGCCGTCGAGGGCCACGGGACCGGCACCACGCTCGGGGACCCGATCGAGGCGCAGGCGCTGCTGGCGACCTACGGTCAGGAACGGACCGCCGGGCCGCTGCGGCTGGGGTCGATCAAGTCGAACATCGGCCACACCCAGGCCGCGGCCGGAGTCGCGGGCGTGATCAAGGTGGTCGAGGCGCTGCGTCACGGGATGCTGCCGCCGACGCTGCACGCCGACGAGCCGTCGCCGCACGTCGACTGGAGCGCGGGCGAGATCGAGCTGCTGGCCGAGCCGGTGCCGTGGGAGCCCGGCGAGCGGACACGCCGCGCGGCGGTGTCGTCGTTCGGCATCAGCGGCACCAATGCCCACGTCGTGATCGGGGAGGCCCCGGCGGGCCCCGCGGCCGACGCCGGGGACGACGCGGCGCCGGCCGACGCGCGTGGGCTTCCAGTGGTGCCGTGGGTCCTGTCGGCACGGTCGACGGCGGCGCTGCGTGAGCAGGCTGGAAGGCTCGCCGCGGCCGTCGAGGCCGGCGATCTCGACCCGGTCGACGTCGGCTATTCGCTGACTACGGGGCGTGCCCAGCTCGGCGAGCGCGCCGTGATCGCCGCCGACGGCCGCGACGAGCTGTTGGCTGGCCTCGACGCGCTGGTCGCGGGTCGCTCCGCCGGGAATCTCGCGACCGGTGCGGCCGTGGCCGGCGGGCTGGCGCTGTTGTTCACGGGCCAGGGTTCGCAGCGGCTGGGAATGGGGCGCGAGCTGTACGGGACGTTCCCAGTGTTCGCGGCGGCGTTCGACGAGGTCTGCGAGCGGTTCGACGCCGAGCTCGGATCGTCGTTGCGGGACGTCGTGTTCGGCGACGACGCGGAGCTGCTGAGTCGGACCGAGTGGACGCAGCCGGCGTTGTTCGCGGTCGAGGTGGCGCTGTTCCGGTTGGTCGAGTCGCTTGGGGTCGTGCCGGATCTGCTTGCCGGCCATTCGATCGGCGAGCTGGCGGCTGCGCATGTGGCGGGTGTCTTCTCACTCGACGATGCGTGTCGTCTGGTGGCCGCGCGTGGCCGGTTGATGGGCGCGTTGCCGGAGGGCGGCGCGATGGTCGCGGTCGAAGCGTCCGAGGAGGAGGTGCTGGAGTCGCTCGATGGGGTCGACGGCGTTGGCATCGCCGGCTTGAACGGACCGCGTTCGACGGTCATCTCGGGCGACGAGGCCCAGGTGCTGGCGGTCGCGGAGAGCTGGAAGGCCCGCGAGCGCAGGACGTCGCGACTGAACGTCAGCCACGCCTTCCACTCGCCGTTGATGGATCCGATGCTCGGCGAGTTCGAGCAGGTTGCCGCTTCGGTCGAGCTGTCGCCGCCGCGGATTCCGGTCATGTCGAACGTGACCGGCGAGCTGTTGACCGACGAGCAGGCGACCTCGCCGTCCTACTGGGCGAGCCAGGTGCGTGCCGCGGTCCGCTTCCACGACTGCGTCACGACGCTCGCCGCCCAGGGCGCGAGCCGGTTCCTCGAGCTCGGCCCGGACGGGACGCTGACCGCCCTTGCGCAGTCTTCGTTCGACGATGCGGAGAGCGAGCCGCTACTCGCGGCCGCCCTGCGCAACGACCGTCCCGAGGCCGAGTCGCTGCTGCTCGCGCTCGGCCAGCTGCATGCCGCTGGGGCCGACATCGACTGGTCGGCGCTCTTCGACGGCACCGCCGCCAAGCGTGTCGACCTGCCGACCTACGCCTTCCAGCGCGAGCGCTACTGGCTCACCCAGGCCACCGCGACAGGCGACCTCGGCGGCGTCGGCCTGGCCGACGCCGGGCACCCGTTGCTCGGTGCCGAGCTGGCGCTCCCGGGTGGCGGCCGGCTGCTGACCGGACGGCTGTCCGTCGAGACCCATCCGTGGCTGGCCGACCACATGCTGCTCGGCGCGGTCGTCGTGCCTGGTGCAGCGCTCGTGGAGCTCGCGCTGCGTGCCGGCGCGGCGGCCGGCTGCGCGGCCGTCGACGAGCTGATGCTCGAGGCGCCGCTGGTGCTGCCCGAGGCCGGCGCCGTCCAAGTCCAGGTGACCGTGTCGGAGGCCGACGAGTCCGGTGCGCGCGAGGTCACGATCCACTCGCGTCCGGAGCCCGGCGCGGAGCCGGTCGAGGAGGAGTGGGTACGTCACGCGACGGGCGCGCTCGTGGCGCCGTCCGAGCCGGCGATCGATCCGGTGGGCGCCTGGCCGCCGGAGGGCGCGGAGCCGGTCGACGTCGACGCGCTCTACGACCGGGCGGCCGCGCTCGGCCTCGACTACGGACCGGCGTTCCAGGGGCTGCGGGCGCTCTGGCGCCACGACGGCGAGCTGCTGGCCGAGGTCGCCCTCGACGCCGAGGGAGCGGGCGACGCAGGTCGTTTCGGGATCCATCCAGCGCTGCTCGACGCCGCGCTCCACACCGCGCTCGCCGGCAGCGGCGAGGCCGGCGAGGGTGGCGGCGCCCGGATCCCGTTCGCCTGGAGCGGGCTGTCGCTGCACGCCACGGGAGCGGCGGCGCTGCGCGTCCGCGCGACGCTCTCGGGGGATGGTGCGCTGTCACTGACCGCCACGGACATGGCCGGCCTGCCGGTCCTCTCGCTCGGCTCGCTGGCGCTGCGCGAGGCCCAGGCGATCCGCCCGGCCGGCGGCGACGGGCTGCTGCGCGTCAGCTGGGACGCGGCCGCCGCGCCCGACCTTCCCGACCCCGGGACCGTCGTGGTTCTGGGCGAGCTCGAGATTGGCGGCCTGGAGGTCGAGCGCCACGCCGACCTCGACACGCTGCTGGCGGCGGTCGACGCCGGAGCGGCGGCTCCCGACGTGGCGGTCGTCCCGCTCGCCGGCGGCGACCCGCTGCCGGGCGCGGCGCCCGCCGCCCTGGAGCTGCTGCAGCGGTTCCTGGGCGACGACCGCCTTGCCGACACGCGGCTCGCGCTGGTCACCGAGCGCGCCGTCGCGCTGGACGGTGAGGCCCCGGAGCTCGCCGTCGCGCCGGTGTGGGGGCTCGTGCGCTCGGCTCAGGTCGAGCAGCCGGGCCGGGTGGTGGCGATCGACAGCGACGGCGACGCGGCGTCGGCCGCGCTGCTCGGCACGGCACTCGCGCTGTCGCCGGACGAGCCGCAGCTGGCGCTGCGCGAAGGCCGGCTGTCGGTCCCGCGCCTGGCGCCGGCCCCGGTCGCCGCGGAGGACGCGCCACAGCCGCGGCCGATCGACCCGGAGCGGACCGTCCTGATCACCGGCGGCACCGGCGGGCTCGGTGCGCTGGTGGCGCGCGACCTGGTGGAGCGCCACGGCGCACGCCACCTGCTGCTTACGAGCCGACGTGGGCTGGAGGCCGCGGGCGCCGCGGAGCTGGTCGCCGAGCTCGCCGAGCTGGGCTGTGCGGCGACGGTCGCGGCGTGTGACGGGTCGGATCGCGGGCAGGTCGAGGCGCTGCTTGCCGCGATCCCCGCCGACCGCCCCCTGACGGCGGTCTTCCACGCCGCGGGCGTGCTCGACGACGGTGTGCTGGAGTCGCTCGACGCCGAGCGGCTGGAGCGGGTGATGGCGCCGAAGGCGACCGCCGCGTGGCATCTGCACGAGCTGACCGCCGACCTCGACCTGGCCCAGTTCGTCCTCTTCTCCTCGGTGGCGGGCACGGTCGGGGCGCCCGGCCAGGCCAACTACGCGGCGGCGAACGTCTTCCTCGACGCGCTCGCCCAGCAGCGCCACGCGCAGGGCCTGGTGGCGACGTCGATCGCCTGGGGCCTCTGGGACCAGGCTGGCGGGATGGGCGGCGAGCTCGACGATGCCGATCGCGCCCGCCTGGCGCGCTCGGGCGTCGCGCCGCTGTCGCCGGAGCGCGGCCTGGAGCTGCTCGCCACGGCCTGCGCCAGCGACGAAGCGACGCTGGCCGCGCTCGACCTCGACCGCGGCGGACTGCGACGCATGGACTCCGCTGGCCTCCTGCCGGCGATCATGCGCGGGCTTGCCGGGGCTCCGGTGCGCCGCCGCGAGCCCGCGGCCGACACGCTCGCGACCCGCCTGGCGGGCGTTCCGCGCGAGGGCTGGGAGGAGGTCGTGCTCGAGCTGGTGACCGCCGAGACCGGCGCGGTGCTCGGCCGGGCGAGCGGCGACGCGGTCGCCGCCGACGCGACCTTCAAGGAGCTCGACTTCGACTCGCTCGGCGCGGTCGAGCTGCGCAACCGGCTCAAGCAGGCGACCGGGCTGCGGCTGCCCGCGACGCTCGTCTTCGACTACCCGAACGTCGGTGCGGTCGCGGGCCACCTGCTCGCCCAGCTGACGCCCGAGGAGGCGACCGTCGCGCCGCGCGATCCGGTCGCCGTCGACGACGACGAAGAGGACATGGACATCGCGAGCATCGACTCGATGGACGTCGAGAGTCTGATCGAGCGCTCGCTTCAAATCGGTTCGGACGAGCCAGACGACGAGGAGATCGACCTGTGAGCGACGCACCCCGGCAGGAGCAGCTCGTCGAGGCGCTGCGGTCTTCGCTCAAGGAGACCGAGAAGCTGCGCTCGCAGAACCGTCGCCTGCGCGCCGCTTCGCGCGAGCCGATCGCCATCGTCGGAATGAGCTGCCGCTACCCGGGCGGTGTCAGCACGCCCGACGAGCTCTGGCAGCTCGTCGACACAGGCCGCGACGCGATCTCGGAGTTCCCGACCAACCGCGGCTGGGACGTCGACTCGCTCTACGACCCCGACCCCGAGACCCCGCGCACGACCTACACCCGCGAGGGCGGCTTCCTCCACGAGGCGGGGGACTTCGACGCGGACTTCTTCGGGATCGGCCCGCGTGAGGCGCTGGCGACCGACCCCCAGCAGCGACTGCTGCTCGAGGTCGCCTGGGAGGCGCTGGAGG
>CAZVRI010000098.1:0-505 GCA_964629855.1 uncultured Thermoleophilaceae bacterium | reverse complement strand
CGCGGGGATCGACCCCGACTCGCTGCGCGGAAGCCGCACCGCGGTCTACGCCGGCGCGATGTACCAGGACTATGGCGCGAGCGTTGCGGTCGTGCCGCCGGAGCTCGAGGGCTACCTGTCGGTCGGCAGCGCGTCGAGCGTGCTGTCCGGACGGGTGTCCTACACGCTCGGCCTGGAGGGGGCGTCGGTGACGATCGACACGGCCTGCTCGTCCTCGCTGGTCGCGCTCCACGAGGCCTGCCAGGCACTGCGCCTCGGCGAGTGCGACATGGCGCTCGCCGGTGGCGTGGCCGTCATGTCGACCCCCGAGATGCTGATCGACTTCAGCCACCAGCGCGGCCTCGCGGCCGACGGGCGCTGCAAGGCGTTCGCCGCGGCGGCGGACGGTGTCGGCTGGTCGGAGGGCGTCGGCCTGCTGCTCGTCGAGCGGCTCTCCGACGCCAAGCGGCTCGGTCACGAAGTGCTCGCGGTCGTGCGCGGCAGCGCCGTCAACCAGGACGGTGCG
>CAZVRI010000097.1:0-5658 GCA_964629855.1 uncultured Thermoleophilaceae bacterium | reverse complement strand
CGGAGACGACCATCCGCACGCGCGAGCCGCGCGGGCCGACGCAGGCGCCGACCGGATCGACGCCGTTGGTGTGCGAGACGACCGCGATCTTCGAGCGGTAGCCGGGCTCGCGGGCGACGTTCTGGATCTCGACCAGGCCGTCGGCGATCTCCGGCACCTCGAGCTCGAACAGCGCGCGGATCAGCTCCGGCGAGCGGCGCGAGACGATGATGCTCGGGCCCTTGGCCTGCGACGAGACGTCGGTGATGATCGCCTTGACGCGCGCGCCATGGTCGTAGCGCTCGCCGGGCACCTGCTCGGAGCGCGGCAGCAGCGCCTCGACGCGCTCGCGCAGCTGGACGAGCGTGTAGCGCGAGTCCGACTGCTGGACGAGGCCGGTGATCAGCTCACCGACGCGGTCCTGGTACTCGTCGAACATCATGTCGCGCTCGGCCTCGCGGACACGCTGCAGGATCACCTGCTTGGCGGTCTGGGCGGCGATCCGGCCGAAGTCCTTCGGCGTGACGTCGCGCTCCTCGATCTGGTCGCTGTACTCGGCCAGGACCTCGGGATCGACCTCGGGCTCCTCGGGCTCGCGCAGCTCGCCCGTCTCCGGATCGACCTCGGGCTCCTCCTGGGCCTCCTCGGCCTCGGCGAGCAGCCGCTCCTCCAGTTCGGGCGGCAGGATCAGCTCGTACACGGTGAAGTCGCCACTGTCGTGGTCGATGTCAACACGTGCGTACTTGGCGGAGCCGGGGCTCTTCTTGTAGGCCGAGAGGAGCGCATCGGCGAGCGCGTCCATCAGCGTGTCCGTGGCGATGCCCTTCTCCTGGCCCAACGCCCCGATCGCCTCGACGATCTCCTTGCTCATCTCAGTTGCCTCCAGTCCCCGTGTCGTCGTTTCGATCGCTTGCTGCGCCGGCGCCGTCCACAAGGTGGCTGCGCGCGATCTCGGCGTACGGGATCGTCACTACTCCCGTTCCGGCGGCGACGGTCACCTCGTCATCCGAGGCGCCGACGAGCTCGCCGGTGAAGTTGCGGTGGCCGTCACGCGGTTCGCGGGTGCGCACGCGCGCCCGTCGGCCGAGAAAGCGGCGGAAGTGGTCGGGCTTGACCAGCGGACGCTCCGGACCGGGCGAGGAGACCTCAAGCCCGTAGTCGGAGAGCAGATCCGTCAGCTCGTGCGTGACGCTCTCGCAGAGGTCGAGCGTGACGCCGTCCGGATGGTCGATCGTCAGACGCAGCCTGTCGGTGCCGATCTTCTCGCACGCGAGCAGCTCGACAGCTGGCAACGAACCTGCCAGGCGAGCTTCGATATCGCTGTGGAGTTGGTCTGTGTTTGTCGGCATGAGGTCGAAAAAAAGGTGGGCTGCGAAGCCCACCTCCAGGCGCGACCGGAGTCGCGGTACGTCTGAAAGTCCAAGCAGCGGACCAGTATAGACGGGCTTCTCACACGGCACGGGCGCTTGCGAGCCCTTGCCCGTACTGTCCCGGATCATGCCAGCCGCAGTCGACGTCATAGACAGCTACATCCAGGCCCTACCGGGCGAACGCAGGCGAATCGCCCACACCGAGTGGGGCCTGACCCTTTCAGCCGAGCATGCGGGCGGCTGGCCGCTCGACGTCGGACTGCGCATCGCCGACGGCCTGCTGACCGTCAAGGCGCACGCGCTGACCGATCCCGAGGGGATCGACCCGTGGATGCTGCTGTGGTGGAACCGCTCGACGCGGATGGCCCGCTTCGGCGTCACCCAGGCGCGCGAGGTCTGGGTTCACGCCGACCTGCCGGTCGCCTCGATCGACGAGACCGCGCTCGACCGCATGCTTGGCCTGGTCGTCGAGGGCGCGGTCGCGGTGCGCGACTTCCAGCGCGCCCAGCGCGAGCCGGCGCCGGACGCCAAAGGTTGGCTCAGCGCGGACTGAGCTTTGGCTGGCAAGGAAGCAGGGGGCCGTGGCGGGGCCTGCCCCGCGAGGCTCCCGATGACGCCGCCAGGCGAAGCCTCAGTCTGTGCTGAGACGGTCGCGCAGGTTGCAGTAGTCGGCACGATCCGGGCGCATGCTCGCGGCGAGCATCGCGTGGCGGCGCGCCTCGCGCAGGCGGCCGGTCTTGACGAGTGCCTTGCCGAGGCAGAAGTGGGCGAAGTCGTTGACTGGCGCGCGCTCGACGACGGCCTCGAACTCCTCGGCGGCTGGGCCGAAGCGGCCGGAGCGAAAGTAGGCCCGGCCTAGGGCCTCACGGATCGATGTCTTGTCTGGCTCGAGCGTGCGCGCGTGCTCGAGTGGGATCGCGGCCGCGGCGAAGTCGCCGCGCTCGAGCAGGTCGCTCCCGCGCTTGTAGAGGTCGTATACGCGCTCGCCGCGCTCCTCTGGCGTCTCGCTCACGGTTTCACCTCGCTTGCCGTATTCCTGAGCGACTCGACCCGATCGAGTATGGCGGACGCCACGGCGTCCTTCGAGGCGCGTGGAACGGCGTGCTCGCCGGTCGGGGTGATCACGGTCACCTCGTTGTCGGTCGTGTCGAAGCCGATCCCCGGCTGCGAGACGTCGTTGAGCACCACGGCGTCGAGCTGCTTGCGATCGAGCTTGCCGCGGGCGTGGTCGAGCGCACCTTCGCCGTGCTCGGCCGCGAAGCCGACCAGCGTCTGACCGTCGCGACGCTCGGCGGCGAGGCTCGCCAGCACGTCGGTCGTCGGCTCGAGCCGAACCGTGAGGTCGTCGCGCTCGCCCTTCTTGATCTTGCCGTCGGCCGCGTCGACTGGCCGGAAGTCGGCCACAGCGGCCGCCATCAGGAGGACGTCGGCGGTCGCGAACGCCGCGCGCGTCGCCTGCTCCAGCTCGGCGGCCGTCGCGACCTCGACCAGTCGCACCCCGTCCGGCGCTGCGACGGCGAGATTGGCGCCGACCAGCGTCACCTCGGCGCCGCGCCGCGCTGCCTCCGCCGCGAGCGCCACGCCCATCCGCCCCGACGAGCGGTTGCCGACGTAGCGCACCGCGTCGATCGGCTCGCGCGTGCCGCCCGCAGTCACGAGCACACGCAGGCCGTGCAGCGGGCTGCCGGCGACGGTCTCCAGCGCGGCGAGCGAATGGCTCTCGATTGCGTGTTGCTCGTCAGCCGCCGGATCAGCGAGCACACGCGCGATCGCCGCGAGGATGTCGGCGGGCTCGGCGAGCCGTCCCGTCCCCCACTCCCCCTTCGAAGCCAACTGCCCGGTCGTCGGGTCGACGATCCGCGCCCCGCGGGCGCGCAGCGTGTCGATGTTGGCGACGGTCGCCGGGTTCGCCCACATCGCGCCGTTCATCGCCGGCGCCAGGACCAGCGGGGCCGTGCAAGCCAAAGCAGCGCTGGTCAGCAGGTTGTCCGCCTGTCCGTTCGCAAGCTTGGCCAGCGTGTTCGCCGAGGCCGGCGCGACGACATAGGCGTCGCAGTTGCGCACCAACTCGAGGTGCGAGATCGGATCGTGGTCGGGCGCGGCGTCGCCTGGGAACGCGCCGCGCGCCGGGTCGGCCTCGAACTCGTCGACCAGCACCGGGGCGCCGGTCACACCCTCGAAGGTCGCGGCGCCGACGAACTGAAGGCTCGTCGGCGTCTGGACCACGCGCACCGAGTGGCCGGCCTTGGTGGCCAGCCGTACGAGCTCGACTGCCTTGTAGGCGGCGATCCCACCGGAGACTCCTATGAGCAAGCGGGCCATGGGATCGCCCTCACGTCGGTACCGCGACTAGTCGCGGTAGGTGTACTTGATCTTGCCCTGCGCGATCTCCTCGAGCGCGATGCCGAGGTAGTTCTTCGAGCCCGTCTCGACCATCGGCGGCGGGTACTCGTCGAAAGTTCCCTCACCGAGGTTGTGGTAGTAGCTGTTGATCTGGCGGGCACGCTTGGCGGCCACGAGAACGGTGGCGTAATGCGAGTCGACGTTCTCGAGCAGCGTGTCGAGGCGAGGGTTGATCAAGGTTCGTTCCTGACTTCGGGGACACACATGGTAGCGGCGAGGCCAATCAGCTCCCGCGCTGCCTGTTCGGCGTCGGCGTTGACGATCCTGTGGCGGAACTCGTCCTGGGCCGCGAGCTCCTCTCGTGCGACGGCCAGCCGGCGCTCGATCTGCTCGGCGCTCTCGGCTCCCCGCGCGACCAGTCGCCGCTCCAGTTCGCCGAGGTCGTTGTCGGGCGGCGCGATGAAGACCTGCTCCGCTTCGGGCATCGTCGTGCGGACCTGGCGCGCCCCCTGGAGGTCGATCTCGAGCACGATCAGCCGCGCCGGTCGCTGCAACTCGCTGCGCAGCGTCCCGTAGTGGTTGCCGGCGTACTCGGCGTGCTCGACGAACTCGCCCTGCTGGACGCGCTGCTCGAACTCTGCGCTGGAGAGGAAGTGGTAGTCGCGACCGTTGGTCTCGCCGTCGCGGGGCTTGCGCGTGGTCGCGGACACGGACAGCTCGGCGCCGGCGAAGTCGTTCAGCAGGCGGCGGATCAGTGTGCCCTTGCCGACGCCCGAGGGGCCGGTGATCACGAGAACCGGCGGGTTCACGACAGCGGTCGTGTTAGCGCCGGAGGTAGGAGACCAGCTCATTGCGCTGGCGCTCCGAGAGGCCGCCGATCGTCTTGCTCGGCGAGATGCGGCAGTGGGTGAGAATCCGGTTCACCTTGACGCGGCCGTACTTCGGTACGGCGAGCAGGAGGTCGAAGACCTTCGCGGTCGCGACGTAGTCCGGCGGGTCGAGCAGCAGCCCGTGGATCTGCGAGCGGCCGGCCTTCAGATCGCGCTTCAGGCGGGCCCGCTGGGTGCGGATCTCGTTGGCGCGCTTGAGCGCGTCCATCCGCTGGGTCAGCGAGCGCTCGGGCGTGATTCCGGCCTGCGCACTTCTGGAGTCGCCGCCCGTCTTGGCCTGGGTTTGGGCGAGCGATTCGGGCGCGACCGGCATGGGCGGCGACTATACACACGGATCGCCGTCGTGGAGGTCCAGAAGGGCGTTTTTGGGGTGAATTCACCTTGACCTCAACCTGAGGTTTAGGAAGCTTGGTGTTGCTTGACCCTTTGACCTGGCTTTGCAGGCACTTTGTCGCCGTTTCGGAGAACGGTCTGCCTCTGGCTCTCGTGTAGCTCCTGCAAGGGGATCGGTTCGTCCTCGCCGGCGAGCTTGGCGCGGATAGCGCGCTGAGCCGCGGAGGCGCCGCTCATCGTGGTGATGCAGGGAACCCCCCGCCCCACCGCCGCGCGGCGGATCTCGTAGCCGTCGGCGCGCGCGCCCGAGCCCGTCGGCGTGTTGATCACCAGATCGACCTCGCCGGCCTCGATCCGCTCGACGACGTTCGGCGATCCCTCGGTGAGCTTGCGGATCCGCTCGACGGGCACGCCCATCCGGCGGATCGCCTGCGCGGTGCCGCCGGTGGCCAGTACGGCGAAGCCGAGATCGTGCAGCGACGCTGCGAGCTGGGTCGCCGTCGACTTATCGCCGTCAGTGACGCTGATGAAGACGGTGCCGGAGCTCGGCAGGAGCGCGCCCGCCGCCGCCTGGGCCTTGCCGAACGCGGCCGGATAGTCGGCCGCGATGCCCATGACCTCGCCGGTCGACTTCATCTCCGGCCCGAGGCGGGCGTCGGCGCGCGGGAAGCGGCCGAACGGCAGCACCGCCTCCTTGACCGCGACGTGGCCGGAGATGAAGTCGACCGGCGAGGTCATGGGCA
>CAZVRI010000096.1:4323-5869 GCA_964629855.1 uncultured Thermoleophilaceae bacterium | reverse complement strand
CCGGTCGGCGCCTGCGTCGGCCCGCGCGGCTCGCGCGTGCGGATGGTCGTCTCCGAGCTGCGCGGCGAGAAGATCGACATCATCCCGTTCAACGAGGAGCCCGCCCGCTTCGTCGCCAAGGCGCTCTCGCCGGCACGTGTGCGCGAGGTGCTCGTCGACGACGACGGCAAGCAGGCGACGGTGATCGTCCCCGACGACCAGCTGTCGCTGGCGATCGGCAAGGACGGCCTCAACGCGCGGCTCGCCGCCCGGCTGACCGGCTGGCGCGTCGACATCCGCTCCGAGACGGAGTTCGCCAACGAGGAGGACACGCTCGGCCTCGACGAGGAGGAGACCGCCGGCCGTTGTGCGGCGATCCTGTCGAACGGCAAGCGCTGCCCGAACGCCTCGATCCCGGGCTCGCGCTACTGCGGTCTGCCCGCGCACCAGGCGCTCACCGACACCGACAACGACTTCGTGACCGGCGAGCCGCCGGCCGGCGACGTTGTCGAGGAGGCACCGGTGGATGGCTAAGAAACGCGTTCATGAAATAGCCAAGGAGAAGGGGATCCCCTCGAAGGAGGTAATCGCCAAGCTCCAGGCTGCCGGTCTCAACGTCAAGGCGGCCGCCTCGAGCGTCGACGAGGCGGACATCGAGGCTGCCTTCAGCGGCAAGAAGATCGCCACCGAGGACGGACGCGGCAAGGGCCGCGGTGGACGTCCCTCGGGTACCGCCCGGCCGGGCAACGGCAAGCCGGCCGCTTCGACGCCACCGCCGAAGCCGGCCGCACCAGCGACCCCGCCGCCGGCCCAGGCGAGCGCTGGCCAGACGGGGGGCGCCGCCGCTCGTCCGACGCGCCCGACCCGGGACGGGGGAGGCGCCGCCGCGGGCGGACGCCGCCGCCGTGTTGTCATCGACTCCCAGGCTTCGCGCCGCGCGCCGGGGCCGCCGCCCCAGCAGCAGGCGCCGCCGCGCCGTCGTGGCCGCCGCCGCCGCACGCCGTGGGTGGAGCCCGACTTCAGCCAGCAGGAGGAGAAGCCGCAGGAGGACGTCGTCACCGAGATCAAGTCCGGTGCGACGGTCAAGGAGGTCTCCGAGTCGCTCGGCCTCGCCGCTCCCGAGGTGATCAAGAAGCTGATGGAGCTCGGCGAGATGGCCACGCTGACCCAGACGCTCTCCGACGAGGCGATCGAGATCCTCGCCGACAGCTTCGAGAAGAAGATCCAGATCGTTCGCGCCGCTGACGCGATCACCGACGACGTCGTCTTCGAGGACGACGACTCAGACCTCGTCGAGCGCCCGCCCGTCGTGACCGTGATGGGCCACGTCGACCACGGCAAGACGTCGCTGCTCGACGCGATCCGCCAGGCCGAGGTGGCCGCTGGCGAGGCCGGCGGCATCACCCAGCACATCGGCGCCTACCAGGTCCACCACGGCGATCACACGATCACCTTCCTCGACACCCCGGGCCACGAGGCCTTCACCGCGATGCGTGCCCGCGGCGCCAGCGTCACCGACATCGCGGTTGTCGTCGTGGCCGCCGATGACGGCGTCATGCCGCAGACC
>CAZVRI010000096.1:0-4313 GCA_964629855.1 uncultured Thermoleophilaceae bacterium | reverse complement strand
ACCCGCAGCGCGTCCGTGGCGAGCTCGCCCAGCACGAGCTGACGCCGGCCGACTGGGGTGGCGACACCGAGTTCGTCGACGTCTCCGCAAAGGCTCAGACGAACCTCGACGAGCTGCTCGAGACGCTGACGACGCTGTCCGACATCCAGGAGCTGAAGGCGAACCCGAACACCGAGGCCTCTGGCGTCGTGATCGAGTCGCGTCTCGATCCGGGCCGTGGACCTGTGGTCTCGGTGCTGATCTCTCGTGGCACGCTGAAGGTCGGCGACGCGATCGTCGCTGGCGAGCATCCCGGCCGCGCCCGCGCGATGCACGACTATCTCGGTGAGCGGATCAAGGCCGCCACACCAGGAACGCCGGTCGAGATCCTCGGCTTCGACGGTGTGCCGGAGGCCGGCGAGCAGTTCCGCGTCGTCGGCAACGAGCGCGAGGCGCGGCGGATCGCCGGCGAGCGTGCGAACCGGCTCAAGACGGAGGCGTTGGCCCGTCGCGCCGGCGTCAAGGTCTCGCTCGAGGACGTCCTCGCACGCGCTCAGAAGGGCGAGCTCAAGGAGCTGGCCCTGATCGTCAAGGCCGACGTCGCGGGTTCGCTCGAGGCGCTTGCCGACGAGATCGCGAAGCTGCCGCAGGAGGAGGTGACCGTCAACCTGATCCACACCGGCGTTGGCGGCATCAACGAGTCCGACGTGATGCTCGCCTCGGCCTCGAACGCGGTCATCATCGGCTTCAACGTCCGCCCGGTCGGCGACGCCCGCGCGGTCGCATCGCGTGAGGGCGTCGAGATCCGCGGCTACTCGGTCATCTACAAGGTCGTCGAGGAGCTGCGTGCGGCGATGGAGGGCCTGCTCGAGCCCGAGGACGTCGAGGAGACCGTCGGCACCGTCGAGATCCGCACGACCTTCAAGGCTTCGAAGGTCGGCACGATCGCCGGCTCGATGGTCACGGACGGATCTGTGCGCCGCGGCGCCACGGTCCGTCTGGTCCGCGACGGCACGATCGTCTACGACGGCCGGGTCGGTTCGCTGCGTCGCTTCAAGGAGGATGTCCGTGAGGTCACCACCGGTATGGAGTGCGGCATCGTGCTCGAGAACTTCGCGGACGTCAAAGAGGGCGACCTGCTCGAGGTGTACGAGACCCGGCAGGTCGAGAAGACCCTCCAGTAGGCGTTGGGGCCGATAGGATGCCCGCGGACCGCATGCGGCGCGTGAACGAGGCCTTGAGGGAGGTCCTTTCCGCCCGAATCGCTGGGGGAGTCAAAGACCCCCGCGTTGGATTCGTCACCGTGACAGCCGTCGACACGAGCCCAGACCTTCGCCATGCGCGCGTTTACGTGAGCGTCCTCGGCGACGAAGAGGAGCGCGCGGAGACGATGGCCGGCCTGGAGTCGTCACGCGGCTTCCTGCAGGCTGGGATCGCACGCGAGCTGCGCATCAAGCACACGCCGGCGCTCGTCTTCGAGCAGGACGAGGCGCTCGAGCGCGGGATGCGGATCTCGCAGCTGCTCGACGAGGTAGACGGGGAGAGACGGGAATCGTGAGTGGAGTGGGGACCGAGCTCGACCAGGTCGTCGAGGAGCTGCGCGGAGCGGACAAGTTCCTGCTGACCACGCATGAGAACCCGGACGGCGACGCGCTCGGCTCGCTGCTCGGGATGCACGGCGTCCTGACGCAGCTCGGCAAGGACGCGCTGATGTACCTGTCGCCCGACGAGTTCCCGCTGCCGCACGAGTACCGCGACATGGAGAACCGCGACATCGTCGGCGCCCCTCCGGCGGACATGGACGAGCGCGTGGCGGTCTTCCTCGACTGCGGAAATATCGACCGGATGCCGGTCGACTTCCTGCAGCGCGAGGGCATCCACATCCTCAACATCGACCACCACCACGACAACACCCGCTTCGGCACGGCGAACCTCGTCGACCCGGTCGCGTCGTGCACGGCCGAGATCGTCTGGCGGCTCGCCAAGGAGCTCGGCGCCGAGCTGACGACCGAGATCGCGCGTGCCCTCTACGTCGGGCTGATCACCGACACGGGCCGCTTCATGTACGAGAACACGACGGCTGAGGCGCACACGATGGCCGCCGAGCTGATCGACGCCGGTGTCGAGCCGCACGTGCTCTACAGCCGGATCTACGAGTCGCTGCCGCTCGAGCGCGTCACGCTGCTGCAGCGCGCGCTGTCGACGATCCGCCGCTTCGACGACGGTACCGTGACGCGGCTCTACCTCACCGCCGAGGACTTCGAGCAGACCGGGGCCGTCGAGAACGACTCCGAGGGCATCGTCGACCACGCCCGCGCCGTCGAGGGGACCGCCGTCGCGGTGCTCGTGCGCGAGCTGACCGGCGAACGAGCCGGCAAGCGCAAGGTCTCGCTGCGCGCCACCGACGGCCGCGTAGACGTCTCCGAGATCGCCCGCAGCTTCGGCGGCGGCGGACACCGCCAGGCCGCCGGCGCGACCACCGAACTGGACCTCGACGCGCTCACGGACGAGATCCGCGCGCGCGTTCGCGCCCAGCTCGCCAGCTGACAGGCCCGATGGCGCCCATCAGCGGGGTCATCCTGTACCCGAAGCCCGCCGGGATCACCTCGCACGACTGTGTAGCCCGCGTCCGCCGTGCGCTGCCGCGCAAGACGAAGGTTGGCCACGCGGGCACGCTCGACCCGTTCGCGACCGGCCTGCTGCTCGTGCTCGTCGGGCAGATGACGCGCGCCCAGCGCTGGCTGCTGCCGCTGCCGAAGACCTACGTCGCGACCGCCAAGCTCGGCTGGCGCTCCGACACCGGCGATCGCGACGGCGTGCTCGAGCAGACCGGCAGCGTGCCTGCCGATCCGCAGATCGCGACCGGTGAGCTGATGCAGCGTCCGCCGGCCTACAGCGCGGTCCGCGTCGACGGCGAGCGGCTTTACGAGAAGGCCCGCCGTGGCGAGGCGGTCGAGGGCGCTCCGCGCCCGGTCACCGTCTACCGCGCCGAGCGCCTCTGGCACGAAGGCGATCGCGCGGCGTTCGAAATCGAGTGCTCGTCCGGCACCTACGTCCGTCAGCTTGTCGCCGACCTCGGCGACGCCTACTGCGAGGAGCTCGAGCGGACCGCGATCGGGCCGTTCCAGCTCGCCGACGCCGCCGACGACCCCGACGCGCTGATCGGCCCCAACGACGCGCTCGCCTTCCTGGGCGAGCGTCCGCTCGACGCCGACGAGGCCAGGGCGGTCGGCAACGGCATCCGCGTCGCCGCGACGGACGGGGAGGAGGGCGCCCCGATCCGCCTGACCCACGGCGGCGAACTAGTGGCGATCGCCGAGCGGCGTGGCCAAGAGCTGCAACCCGTCGTAGTGTTCGCGCAATGAAGGTGACCTCGCTGGCGGACATGCCGCGCCTGGAGCCGGGCGAGGGCGGCAACCGCAAGGTCGCGATCGGCACGTTCGACGGCGTCCACGTCGGCCACCGCGAGGTGATCCGCGGCGCCGACACGGTGCTGACCTTCGACCCGCATCCGGTCTCGGTGACCCATCCAGAGGCCGCACCGAAGCTGCTGGCGCCGTTCTCGGTCAAGCGCGACCTGATCGCCGGCCTCGGTGTCGAGGAGCTGATCGTGATCCCGTTCGACAAGGAGTTCGCGTCGCGCAGCGCCGAGCAGTTCGTCGACGACGTGCTGATCGGCCAGCTCGGCGCCACCAGCGTGTCGGTCGGCGAGAACTTCCGCTTCGGCCGCGGCGCGAAGGGCACCCCCGAGTTCCTCGCCGCCGACGGCCGCTTCGAGACCCGTGTCGTGCCGCTCGTCGAGGCAGCCGGGGAGACAGCGTCCTCCAGCCACATCCGCGGCCTCGTCGCCGCCGGCGACGTCCGGACCGCCGCCGAGTTCCTCGGCGGACCGTTCCTGTTCGAGGGCGAGGTCGTCTCCGGCGACCAGCGCGGGCGCACGCTCGGCATGCCGACCGCCAACCTCGTTCCCGACGACGCGCTCGTCGCCCCCGGCAACGGCGTCTACGCCGCCTGGGCACACGGCCATCCGGCCGCCGTCAACGTCGGCGTCCGCCCAACCTTCGACACCGGTCGCGGACTGCTCGTCGAGGCCTACCTCATCGGCTTCGACGGCGACCTCTACGGCGAGACGCTCAGAATCGCCTTCGTAGAGCGGATGCGCGGCGAGAAACGCTTCGATTCCGTCGACGCCCTCGTCGACCAGATGCAAGCCGACGTCCGCCAGGCCGAGCAGATCTGCGCCGCAACGACCTACTGAGTAGGGATGGGGGGCTTGCTGCCCGCGGGTCCTGTCTCCGATTTTGGTTTGAGTGCTCGTTCCTGCGCCTCAAACG
>CAZVRI010000095.1:0-5893 GCA_964629855.1 uncultured Thermoleophilaceae bacterium | reverse complement strand
CTGGACGTCACGGGTGTAGGCCATGAAGGCAGGCACCGCGGACGCGACGAACTGCTCGCCGTCCCCACGGCCGACGATCAGCGGGCACTCCTTGCGCGCCGCGACGAGCTTGCTCGGCTCGTCGGCGTGGACAGCGACGAAGGCGTAGTGGCCGCGCAGCTCGCCGTAGGCGGCGCGGACGGCGGCGACGAGATCGCCGTCGTAGTGGGCGGCGATCAGGTGCGCGACGGCCTCGGCGTCGGTCTCCGAGCTGAACGTCGCGCCGTCCGCCTCGAGCCCCTGACGGAGCTCGGTCCAGTTCTCGACGATGCCGTTGAGGACGACGTGCACGCGGCCCGAGCTGTCGTCGTGCGGGTGGGCGTTGGCCTCGGTGACGCGGCCGTGGGTCGCCCAGCGCGTGTGGCCGATCCCGGCGACGGCGCCGTTGCCGAAGCCGTTGTCGCCGACCGCATCGCGCAGCCGCGAGAGGTTGCCGACCGCGCGCACCGTCTGGACCTCACCGTCGGTCAGCAGCGAGATGCCGGCCGAGTCGTAGCCGCGGTACTCGAGCTTCTCGAGCCCGGCGAGCAGGATCTCGCGACAGGGCCGGCTTCCTGTATATCCAACGATTCCGCACATGGAGGACCCGACAGGGTACCCCTCAGGTCAGATCGCGCTCGACGACGGCGACCAGGCGGGCCGTCACGGCCTCACACTCGTCCTCGTCAGGCGCCTCGACCATCACGCGTACCAGCGGCTCGGTTCCCGACGGGCGCACCAGCACCCGCCCACGGCCCTCCAACCCGGCGGACTCGGCCTCGACCGCCTCCCAGACGGCCGCCGCTCCGTCGAGCGCGCCGCGGTCACGGACGCGCACGTTGACGAGCCGCTGCGGCAGCTTGCGCATGCCGTCCCGCTCGGCGAGACCGCCGTCGCCGAGCGCCTCGAGCGTCAGCAGCGCCGATGCAATCCCGTCCCCCGACGGCACGAAGCCGGTGTCGATGATGTGGCCCGACTGCTCGCCACCCAGGGTCCAGCCGCGGCGCAGCAGCTCCGCGAGCACGTGGCGGTCACCAACCGCGGTCACCGCGACGTCGATCCCGGCCTCCTTCATCGCGGTGTGAAAGCCGTAGTTGGTCATAACCGTCACAGCGACGCCATCGCCGGGCAGGCGCCCCGCCTTGCGCAGGTGGAGTGCGGCCAGCGCGATCAGCTCGTCGCCATCGACGGCCACCCCCTTGCGGTCAACGGCCAGCACACGATCGCCGTCGCCGTCGAAGGCGAAGCCAATATCGAAACCGCCCGCGACGACCCGTTCGGCCAGCGATTCGATGTGGGTCGAGCCGACACCGTCGTTGATATTGCGGCCGTCGGGGTCAACGGCGATCGCCTCGACGTCGGCGCCGAGGCGGCGGAAGATCTCAGGACCGACCTCGTAGGTCGCGCCGTGGGCGCAGTCGAGCAGCACCCGCCGGCCCTTCAGGTCGAGCTCGCCGAAGCGCAGCTCGAGCTCGCGCAGGTAGTCGCCGCCAGCTCCGTTCAGGGCGCGGATCCGTCCGATCGCCCGTTGCCGGGGCTGCTCGTCGCCGGCGACCAGCGCCTCGACCCGCTCCTCGCGCGCGTCGGGGATCTTGGTGCCGTCCGGACCAAAGAACTTGATGCCATTGTCGGCGTAGGGGTTGTGCGACGCCGATACGACAGCCGCCAGGTCGAAGCCATAGCGGCGCGTCAGCAGCGAGGCGCCCGGCGTCGGCAGCACACCGCCGAGCAGTGCCTGCCCGCCGGCCGCGGCAACGCCGGCGGCGAGCGCGGACTCCAGCATCTCGCCCGACTCGCGTGTGTCGCGGACGATCAGGACTTGTGGCGCCGCCTCGGCGCCGTCCCACGCGGTCTCGGTGGCGGCCCGACCCAGGGCTAGGGCCAGTTCGGCGGTCAGGAAGTCGCCGGCGGCCCCTCGGACGCCGTCCGTACCGAACAGCCGTGCCATGCGTGTTGCTAGCGCTTCGAGAACTGCGGGCGCTTACGGGCCTTCTTCAAACCGGCCTTCTTGCGCTCCTTGACACGCGGATCGCGCGTGAGGAAACCACGCCGCTTCAGCTCGCCACGAAGGTTCGGATCGGCCTCGACGAGCGCACGCGTGATGCCGTGGCGCAGTGCGCCGGCCTGCGCCGACACCCCACCACCATGGATCTTGGCGACGACGTCCATCCGCTCCTGCTGACCAACGGTCTCCAGCGGGAGACGGGCCTTGGTCTGCAGCGCGGCGCGCGGGAAGTACTCGTTCAGCGGCCTGCCGTTGATCGTGTACTCGCCGGTGCCGGGCTTCAGCGTGACGCGCGCGACGGCGCTCTTGCGCTTGCCCGTCGCGCTGTAACGCGCGTCGGCGGCAAGGTTGAGCACGGCCTCGAGCGGCTTCGGCGCCTCGTCCTCGTCGGAGTCCTCGCCGGTAGCGGCCTCGCCCTCGACGACGACCTCCTCGACGATCTCGACCTCGGCGCCGGCGTAGCCGGACTCGTCCGCGCGGGACTTCTTCTCCTCCTCGAGGACCAGATCGGGCTCGAGGTGGGCACCGGGAATGACGTCGGGCTCCTTGGCCTTGGCGTCGTCCTTCTTGCGCTTCGGCTTCGGCTTCTCGGCCGGTGCCTCGCTGGCCTCGGCCTCAGCGGCGGCCTCGTCGCCCTCGGCGACCGGCGCCTCCTCGGCGGGCGTCTCCTCAGCAGCCGCCTCGTCGGCCTGCTCGGCCGCTGCCTCGGGCTCGGGGGTCGCCTCAGGCTCCTCCGCGGCGGGCTGCTCTGCCGTCGGCTCCTCGGGAGCCGGCTCGTCCTGCGGGGTGTCCTGGGGCTCGTCGGCCATCAGTTCTCAATCTCCATGGGCTTGGGCTGCTGCGCGGCGTGCGGGTGCTCGGGGCCGGCGTAGATCTTCAACTTGCGCAGCTGGGCGCGAGCGATGCGGTTACGCGGCAGCATCCCCTTGACGGCGAGCCGCAGCGGCTCCTCGGGACGCCGGTCGAGCATCTCGTTGAGCGTCCGGCTGCGCAGACCACCCGGGTAACCCGAGTAGCGGTGGTACAGCTTCTCGTCGCGCTTCTTGCCGGTGACCGCGATCTTCTCCGCGTTCACGACGACGACGAAGTCACCGACGTCGCAGTGCGGCGTGTACTCCGGCTTGTGCTTGCCGCGCAGGGCAGTCGCGATCTGCGTCGCGAGGCGTCCGAGCGTCTGTCCGGTGGCGTCGACGACGAGCCATTCGCGCTCGCGGTTCTCTGGGGTGGCTACGTAAGTCTTCATTTGCGGCCGCACAGTGTGGCACAAGTGCGCACGCTCAGCCTCCTCATGGCTACCGCCGAGGCCTCGGCTATGCTGCCGCCAGTTTTCACAGCCTGCCGAGTCCGTCGCGGTCCCGCCGCGAGGGAACGGGGGAACCAATCGGGCGCTTTTGGGCGTCCGAGGGGCGAATCGAAGGCGCCAGTCGCCGCCGTAGCGCCGCTCTTTCGGCGCGAGCCCGTCAGCTAACCCCGTAGGCCGCACAGAAAGAGAGGCAGTACGAGCCAGTGCCTACGGGTCGAGCAACGTCCGTCCTAGTCGCCGTTTTGGCCGCCTGCGCCGCGCTTCCCGCGGCCGCCAACGCCTCCGGCTCATCGTCCTCCGCCGGAGGGATCGCGTTCGTCGAGACGCCGAAGATCGCCAAGGTCGCCTGCGTGAAGCGCTGCGCGACCCGCAAGCGCCTCCAGGGCGGCAGCACGGCCCGGATCTCAGGCAGCTCGCTCGGCCAGGTCTCGATCGCGATCTTCCAGGGGTCTGCCGGCCGCGCCGACGACGTCCGCGTCCGGGTAAAGCCGCTCGACTCGGGACGGCTGCGCGCCACCGTGCCGAAGCGTGCCGTCAGCGGCCCGATCTCGCTCGTCACGACGGCGTCGGTCGCCTCACCGCCAAGCCTGCCGGTCGCGATCCTGCCACCGCTGCCCACCGACGTCCTGATCAAGGCAGACCACGTCTTCCCGATCGTCGGCAAGCACGACTTCGGCGGCAGCGGCGCCGACTTCGGCAGCGGCCGCGCCGGCCACAGCCATCAGGGCCACGACGTCTTCGCCCGCTGCGGCACACCGATGGTGGCGGCACGCGGTGGACGCGTGCAGGCGAACAAGTTCCACGCCGCCGCCGGCAACTACGTGGTCATCGACGCCGATGGCACCGGTACCGACTACGTCTACATGCACCTGGCGGAGCGCAGCCCATTCATGCGCGGCGACAAGGTCGCGACCGGCCAGCGGATCGGCGCTGTCGGCGACAGCGGCAACGCGCGCGGCTGCCACCTCCACTTCGAGCTGTGGTCCGCCCCCGGGTACTACGAAGGCGGTCGCCCGTTCGACCCCTTCCCCGCCTTGAAGGCCTGGGGCAAGTAGTTCATAGTCGGTGGCCGTGAGCGGCTACACACGGATCGATCTCGCCGACGCCCTCGACGTGCTCGGGGACTATCCGGGCGAGATGCGCTTCCTGACCGGTCCGCTCGAGGCCGAGCAAGCCGCGCTCACCTACCGCCGGATGCCGCCCGGAACCGGCGGTCGCGGCAGCTACGGCCACCGACACAAGACGCAGGAGGAGCTCTACCTGGTCGTCGAGGGCACGCTGACCTTCAAGGTCGGCGACGACGTCTTCGAGGCCGGCCCCGGCACCGCCGTCCGCGTCGCGCCGGAGACCCTGCGCAGCGTCCACAACGACACCGACGCCGACGTCGTCCTCGTCATCACCTCGATCAAGGCCGAGAGCTACGACGGCGAGGTCGAGACCGAAGACGGCTTCTGGCCCAACTAGGGCCACCCACGTGAGCGGCCCGCTGACCGGCAAGGTCGCCCTCGTCGCGGGCGCCACCCGCGGCGCCGGCCGCGGCACCGCCATCGCGCTAGGCGAGGCCGGTGCGACCGTCTACTGCACTGGCCGCAGCACCCGCGAACGCCGCTCTGAGTACGACCGGCCCGAGACGATCGAGGAGACCGCCGAGCTCGTCGACGCCGCCGGCGGAACAGGCATCGCCATCGCGGTCGACCACCTCGACGCGGCCCAAGTCGAGGCGCTCGTCCAGCGCATCGAGGCCGAGCAGGGACGTCTCGACGTGCTCGTCAACGACATCTGGGGCGGCGAGCTGCTCGTCGAGTGGAACGTCCCCGTCTGGGAGCACGACCTCGACAGCGGCCTGCGGCTGCTGCGACTCGCGATCGACACCCACCTGATCACCAGCCACCACGCGCTCAAGCTCCTCACCCGCCAGCCGGGCGGCCTTGTCGTAGAGATGACCGACGGCACCCGCGAGTACAACGCCGAGAACTACCGCCTCTCGATCTACTACGACCTCGCCAAGACCGCCGTCGCCCGGCTCGCCTTCGCCCAAAGCAAGGAGCTAGCCCCCCACGGCTGCACCGCCGTCGCCCTCACCCCAGGCTGGATGCGCTCCGAGATGATGTTCGACATCTACGGCGTCACCGAGGACGACTGGCACACCACCGCCTCCGGCAACCCCCACTTCTCCGCCATCTCCGAGTCCCCCCGCTTCGTCGGCCGAGCCGTCGCCGCCCTGGCCGCCGACCCCGACCTCCAACGCCACAACGGCGCCTCCCTCTCCTCCGGAGGCCTAGCCAAGGCCTACGGCTTCACCGACATCGACGGCTCCCAACCCGACTGCTGGCGCTACATGGTCGAGATCCAAGACCCGGGGCTACCGGCGGACGCGACCGGCTATCGGTAGCGGTTCTTCGGGCTAGGGCTCTGACCGCGCGGCCGCGGGTCCTGTCTCCGATTTTGGTTTCCGTGCTCGGCTCCGCGGCTCCGCTGGGACTACGCCCCGTGCCTGGCGCGAGTTGCTTGAGGTGAGCGCTCCTTGTGGTTCGACGGCAGGGGCTCCGCCCGACGCTCCGCTCGCT
>CAZVRI010000094.1:0-6049 GCA_964629855.1 uncultured Thermoleophilaceae bacterium | reverse complement strand
TGGGAGATCCTCAAGGCGCTCAAGCTGCGCGAGCGCGGCCCGGTGTTGATCGCCTGCCCGACCTGCGGCCGGCTCCAGTTCGACATGGACACCGTCGTCACCGACATCGAGCAGCGGCTGGAGAGCTACCTCGAGCCGATCGAGGTCGCCGTGCTCGGCTGCGCCGTCAACGGGCTCGGCGAGGCCGCTCACGCCGACTTCGGCATCACCGGCGCCAAGAACGAGGGTCTGATCTTCGCCCACGGCAAGCCGCTGCGGAAGGTTCCGCAGGAGCGACTCGTCGACGAGCTGTTCGCCGAGATCGACCGCTCGCTGGCCGCCGGCCGCACCGTCTTCGACGACGACGAGGCCGCCGCCGGAGCGCAGTGGTTGGAGCGGATCGAGGAGGAGAACGCCGGCGAGCTGACTCCAGAGCGGCTCGCCGCACTGGAGGCGAAGGCCGCCAGCGCCGAGGCGATGGCGAACGCCACCGAGCTGCCGATGGCACCGGCGTCGGGAGCCGAGCGCAAGGTCATCACGCTCGACGAGGACGCCAGCCCAACCGCTGGCCGCCGCTTCACCCGCGCCTGAGACGTCCGACAGGCGTCAGAGAGTCGTCAGGGGCTCCGGCGCCCGCTCGCCGAGCGCGGCGCTGAAGATCTGGACGACCTTGGGGTCGAACTGCGTGCCGGCGTTGGCGAACAGCTCCTCGACGGCCAACTCGGGCGATAGGGCGGGCCGAAACGGGCGGTCGGAGACCATCGCCTCGTAGGCGTCGCAGACCGCGACGATCCGCGAGCCGAGCGGGATGTCGTCGCCGGCCAGGCCGTCGGGGTAGCCGCCGCCGTCCCAGCGCTCGTGGGTCGAGCGGACGAGCCGGGCGACGGGCCGCAGCGCCGGGGCGGCGCCGAGGATCCGCTCGCCGATCACGGTGTGGCGTCGTACGAACGCCCACTCGTCGGGATCCAGCGGGCCCGGCTTGTGGAGGATCTCCTCGGGGATCGCGATCTTGCCGATGTCGTGCAGCTCCGCCGCGCGCGCCATCTCGTCCAGCTCCTCGCCGGACATGCCGAGCTCGCGCGCGACGGCCAGGGCCAGCTCCGCGACGCCGACCAGGTGGGCGTGCATCGCGGGCTCGCGCTCGCGCAGGATGCGCAGCAGCACGGCGCGCGACTGATGGCCGGCCGACGAGCTGCGCCGGCCCTTGTCGGCGTACATCCGCCGGTCGGCGACCTGCAAGACCTCGGACGGCGCCGACGCGTCGGTTGGGATCGAGACCATGCCGGCCGAGCTGGTGACCGCGAACGCCTCGCCGGTCTCGGTCAGGCAGGCGCGGACCGCGTCGGCCAGCCTCCGGGCGCCGGACTCGTCGCGCCGTGCGAGCACGCAGAACTCGTCGCCCCCGAGCCGGTACGCGCGGCCTTCGTCGCCGACGACGTCCTGGAGCCGCTGGCCGAGCCGGCTCAGCAGCTTGTCGCCCGCCGGATGACCGAAGGCGTCGTTGTAGGCCTTGAACCCGTCGAGGTCGAGGATGATGCAGACGCGCGGGTCGTCCACCGTGGCGCGGGCAACGGCGCGCTCCAGATCGGCAAGCAGGGCGCGCCGGTTGCCGAGGCCGGTCAGGCCGTCGGTCAGCGCCTCGCGGCGGTTCTCGTCCATCGCATGGTGGCCCTCGACGAAGGCGATCGCCATCCGCCCGGTAACCAGCAGCAGCGTCACCAGGGCGGGGAGGGCGGCGGCCTGCGGCACGACGTCGAATACCGCCAGCGTCACCATCACGAGCGCGATCAGTCCGCAGGCGAACGGAACCAGCACCAGCCGCTGATCGCTGTCGCGCGGCGGCGCGGGCGACGCGGCCGGCTGCCACGCGGCGAGTGCGACGAGCAGGGCGGCGGCCGGCCAGCCGGCATCCAGGATGCCGCCGTCGGTGTAGACGCCGCGCGACGTCTCGACGAGGTACGCGCAGTCGGACAGAGCCATCGCCATCAGTCCGAGGCCGATCAGCGTCCAGCGCCGTCCGGGCCGCCAGCCCGACAGCCCGAAGACGAGCATCACGAAGCTCAGCAGCACGACGTCGAGCACCGGGTAGACGATCGTCAGCGTCAGGTCGAACGCGTTCTCGCCCGACGTGTCGAGCGCCGGGAAGACGATCGCGATCGCCAGAGCGGTCATGCAGGAGGCGCCGATGACGCCGTCGACCCAGAGATCGCGCGTCGCGAGGCCGGCCTGCCGCCGGACGAGCAGCACGAGCGTGGCGTAGGTCAGCGGGTAGAAGCAGAGGTAGAGCGAGTCGGCGGGAGAGGGCTGGAGCGTTGACGGGGCCGCCTCCGAGAAGCCGATGTCCCAGTAGAGGTCGCCGAGTGTCCAGCTGGTGATCGCCGCGGCCATCAGCGACCACGCGAGTCGCTCGTCAGGCACCACCACGGCGCGCCAGACGCAGGCGATCACCGCCGCCGCGAGCAGCGTCGCGTAGAGCCGGCTGCCGAGCGACGTGTCGGCTCCCTGGCCGGCGATCGTCAACACCGCGAACACTCCCCAACCACCGCCGAGTAGGGCGATGATCCAAGTTCGCTTGTCGAGTCCGGGGAGTTTGCTCATCTTCGTCGGGGCGAGCACGGGGACCAGCCCATCCTCTCTTCAGGCCTATCGGCAGTCCGAGGAAGCCGGTTGAGCGGTGGGCGCGCTGGCCCATCGCCTAGACTCGCCGCCGATGACGCGCCAGAGCGGTTACCTGCTGCCCACGGAGAAGGAGGCGCCCGCCGACGCGGAGGCGACCTCGCACAAGCTGATGGTGCGGGCCGGCCTGGTCCGCCAGCTCGGGGCGGGCATGTGGAGCTACCTGCCGGCTGGTTGGCGTGCTCACCGCCGCGTCGAGCAGATCATCCGCGAGGAGCAGGACGCGATCGGCGCGCAGGAGATGCTGATGCCGGTGATCCAGCCGGCCGACCTCTGGCGCAAGACTGGGCGCTACGACATCGACGAGCTGTTCAAGCTGCAGGACCGCAAGGGCGCCGACCTCGTCCTGGCGATGACGCATGAGGAGGCGCTGACCTTCCACGTCGCGCGCGAGGTCCGCTCCTACCGCGACCTGCCGCTGATGCTCTACCACTTCCAGGTCAAGGAGCGCGACGAGCCGCGGCCGCGCGCCGGGGTGCTGCGCACGCGCGAGTTCATCATGAAGGACGCCTACTCCTTCGATCGCGACGCCGCGGGCCTCGACGAGTCCTACGAGCGCCAGGTCGGCGCCTACGACCGGATCTTCGAGCGTTCGGGCCTTGAGTGGTACCGCGTCGAGTCCGACGTCGGGATGATGGGCGGCGTCGGCGCGCACGAGTACATGGCTCCCTGCGCCGCCGGCGAGAACGAGGTCGCGCTGTCCGACGCGGGCTACGCCGCCAACGTCGAGATCGCCTCCGCCGAGGCACGGGCTGTCGAGGGCCTGCCGGAGCCGCTTCCCGCGCCCGAGCCCGTCGACACGCCCGGCGCGAGCTCGATCGAGGCCGTCGCGAAGCTGCTCGGCGTGCCCGAGGGCGCCCTGATCAAGGCGATGCCGATGATCCGCGACGACGGCCGTCCGCTGCTCGTCCTCCTTCGTGGCGACCACCGCCTCAACGAGATCAAGCTGCAGAACCGCCTCGGAGGGCCTGCCCGCCAGGCCAGCGAGGAGGAGGTCCGGTCGGTGTTCGCCGCTCCGCCCGGCTTCATCGGCCCGGTCGAGGCGCGCGTGCCGATCCTCGCCGACGAGGCGCTACGCGGCCTGAGCGGCCTTGTCGCTGGCGCCAACGAGCCGGACCGCCACCTGCGCGGCGTCGAGCCCGGCCGCGACTTCGAGGTCAACTGGGGCGACGTGCGCGACGTGGTCGCCGGCGACCGCTGCCCGAACGGCGGCACGATCCGGATCGAGCCGGCGATCGAGGTCGGCAACATCTTCAAGCTCGGCACCCGCTACACCGAACCGCTCGGCGCCCGCTTCCTCGACGAGAACGGCAAGGAGCACGACATCTGGATGGGCTCCTACGGGATCGGCCCGGCGCGGATCGTCGCTGCCGCCGTCGAGCAGTACGCCGACGAGCAGGGGATCTCCTGGCCGCGCGCGCTGGCCCCGTTCGACATTCACCTGGTCACGCTCGGCAAGGAGGGCGAGGAGGCGCGCACCGTCGCCGACCGGCTCTACGACGAGCTGCGCGAGACTGGCCTCGACGTCCTGTACGACGACCGCGACGCCGGTCCCGGGGCGAAGTTCGCCGACGCCGAGCTGCTCGGCGCGCCGCTGCGCCTGACGGTCGGCCGCAAGGGGATCGAGGCCGGCGAGGTCGAGGCCCAGGTACGGCGCGGCCAGGAGAAGCGGGCGCTGCCGCTCGACGGTGCCGTCGACGCCGCCGTGGAGCTGTGGCGCGCCCTTCCCTGAAGCGGCTCTCGGGCATCGACCGCTCCGACGGTCCGCCGCCCGAGACGCAGAAGGGCGAGCCGCTACGGCCCTGGACGATCCCGAATGCGATCTCCTACATCCGGATCGCGCTGCTGCCTGTCTTCCTCGTCGTGGCGTTCGAGTCCGACGACGGCCGCGGGTTCGCCGTCGCCGGCCTCTTCTGGCTGATCGCCTGGGGCGACCAGCTCGATGGGCTGGCCGCGCGCCTCACGGGCCAGTACAGCCGTCTGGGCGCGCTGCTGGACCCGCTGACCGACCGCGCGCTGGTGATCTCCGGCGTGGTCGTCTGCTGGCACTTCGAGCTGCTCCCGCGCTGGGCGCTGGCCGTGCTCATCGCGCGCGAGCTGGCGATGCTCGTACTCGCCCAGGTCGGCCTGCGCCATGGGATGGACCTCAAGATCAACATGGTCGGACGCTGGGCGGTCTGGCCGGTGATGTTCGCGATCTTCCTGACGCTGCTCGTCGACACCTGGGTTGCGACGGTCTCGCTCTACATCGGACTGGTGCTGACGCTGTGGGCGACGGCGATCTACTTCGCCGACGGCTACCGCTTCATGCAAGCGCGCAACCGACCCTCAAGCTCGACTTGATGGTGGGGCTATACTCGTCCTCCTGGCCACGAAAGGAATGGGCGAGTAGATGGACGACACCACCTTCCCTGATCTCGGCGCGCTGTCCGATCAGGAGCTCAAGGAGCTGATCGACGGCTTGACCGTGGAGGAGCAGGAGGTCTCGTACCGCCGCCGCATCCTGCACGGCAAGATCGACATCCTGCGCGCCGAGCTCGTCAACCGGCTGCGCAAGAAGCACGAAGCCGGCGAGTCCGCGATCAGCGGCGCCGACGTGCAGCAGCTGACCGACATCCTGTCGGGCAAGGCGATCCCCAACAGCGACGTCTAGGCCGGAGGCAGCGATGCACTGCCCTGAGTGCGGCTTCGTCAACGTCGAGGGTGCGAACTACTGCCAGAAGTGCGGCGCGTTCCTGCCCGAGGTCGAGGAGGAGGGCGGCAGCACGACCGCGGCCTACCAGCTCGACGAGTCCGGCGATCTGCGTCCGGTCGACATCGACGAGGTCGCGGCCGACGGCGCGACGCTAGCGATCCGCTCCGGCGGCGGTCGGGCCGGCGAAGTCTTCGAGATCAAGGACGAGCGCACCCAGATCGGCCGCAGTCCCGAAGCCGCCGTCTTCCTCGACGACGTGACGGTGTCGCGCAACCACGCGCTGCTCGTCCGCCGTCGCGACGGGCTCTACGTCGACGACCTCGGGTCGCTCAACGGGACGTACGTCAACCGGCGGCGCATCGAGTCGCACAAGCTGGCCAACGGCGACGAGCTGCAAGTCGGCAAGTACAAGCTCACCTACCTGGAGCGCTGACATGGCGCAAGCCGAGATCGACACCACCGACGTCCAGCCGATCCAGGGCAAGGCCCTGACGATCGGCGCCGTCTGCAAGCAGCTCGAGCGCGAGTTCCCTGACATCTCGATCTCGAAGATCCGCTACCTCGAGGACCAGAAGCTGCTGACGCCGCGCCGCACCGCGGGCGGCTACCGGCTCTTCACGTCCGCCGACGTGACGCGGCTGCGGACGATCCTGCGCCTGCAGCGCGACGAGTTCCTGCCGCTGCGGGTGATCCGCCAGG
>CAZVRI010000093.1:0-6153 GCA_964629855.1 uncultured Thermoleophilaceae bacterium | reverse complement strand
CGTCGAGGTCCAGGCGACGGGTGAGCGGACGCCGCTGTCGCGCGCTTCGCTCGACTCGCTGCTGGCGCTCGCGGCCTCTGGCATCGACCAGCTGCGCGCGGCGCAGCGTGCCGCGGTCGACGCGGCAGTCGCCGCTGGCTAGCGGGGACGGGGGACGGGACGGCGTGCGGCTCGTACTCGCATCGCGCAACGCGCACAAGCTGCGCGAGCTGAACCTGCTGCTGGCGCCGCACGAGCTCGTGCCATTGCCGGACGCCGTCGAGCTGCCACCTGAGACCGGCTCGACCTTCGCGGAGAACGCGCTGGTCAAGGCGCGCACCGCGGCGGTGGCGACCGGGATGCTCGCGGTGGCCGACGACTCGGGCATCGAGGCGGCCGCGCTTGACGGCGCGCCGGGGATCTACTCGGCGCGCTTCGCGGGCGAGGGCGCCAGCGACGGCGACAACCTCGCCAAGCTGCTGCGCGACGTGCCGCCCGACTGCGACACACGCGTCGCATATGTCTGCGTGCTGGTGCTCGTCGAGCCGGAGGGCGGCGAGGAGCTGGTCGCCGAGGCGCGCTGTCACGGCCGGCTGACCCACGAGCCGCGCGGCGACGGCGGCTTTGGCTACGACCCGGCGGTCGTCCCGGACGACTACGACGACGGCCGCACGATGGCCGAGCTGAGCCCGGCGGAGAAGGACGCGATCAGCCACCGAGGCCGCGCGGCGCGTGAGCTGCTCGCGCTGATCGAAGCCAGGGCGAAGTGATCCTCGAGCGCGACCCGAACACCGGTCGCAAGGCACGTGCGGCTGGGCTGTCGATCGTCTCGAACAGCCTGCTGATCGCGCTCAAGCTGGTCGCCGGGGTGCTCACCGGCTCGATCGCGATCATCACCGAGGCGATCCACTCCAGCGTCGACCTGATCGCCTCGATCGTCGCGTTCGTGTCGGTCCGCAAGGCCGGTGAGCCGGCCGACGAGGACCACCCGTACGGCCACGACAAGATCGAGAACCTCGCGGCGGTGATCGAGGGGCTGTTGATCCTCGTCGGCGCGGGGATCATCGTCTTCGAGTCGGTACGCCGGCTGGTCGACCCGCCCGAGGTCCACTCGCTCGGCATCGGCATCGCGGTGATCGGCTTCTCGGTCGTTGCCAACCTCGTCGTCTCCGCCTACCTCTACCGCCAGGCGCGAGCGACCGAGTCGCCTGCGCTCGAGGGCGACGCCGCCCATCTGCGCACCGACGCGATGACCTCGGCCGGCGTCCTGGTCGGGCTCGTGCTCGTCGACGTGACCGGCCTCGAGTGGATCGACCCGGCGACGGCGCTGTTCGTCGCGGTGGCGATCGTCGCCGCCGGGCTGCGCATCCTGATGCGCTCGTCGCGCGTGCTCGTCGACGAGGTCTTGCCGGAGGAGGAGCTCGCCGCCGTGCGCGAGGCGCTCGAGGTCGACCACCGCGCGCCCGAGATCGCCAGCTACCACAAGCTCCGCGCACGCCGGGCCGGCAGCCGCCGCTACATCGACCTCCACGTCCAGTTCCGCGAAGGCACCACGCTCGACCGCGCCCACGAGGTCTCGCACGAGCTGCAGGCCGAGATCCGCGACCGGCTCGGCCGCGCGGACGTGCTGATCCACCTGGAGCCGGAGCGCAGCTCCCTGCCGCCTAGAGCAGGTTGACCGCGGCGGCCGCGCCGATCGCGACGAGCACCGCCGCGTAGCCGGAGTAGCCGCTGATGAGCAGCAGGACCGCGGCGATCAGGCAGACGCCGACGGTGACCATCCATGAGATTCGGGGCAGCGGCACGCGGCTATTGTGACCGTGATGGTCGCCCGGCGACTCGTCGACAGCTCCACGGACGTCATGGCGGCCGTGCTCCTCGATGCCGCAGGCGGTCTTGTCGAGGCGAGCGGGGTCGAGCGGGACCGTGCCCGTGAGCTGGCCGACCTGACCCGTCAGCTGGTCGAGCGGGCCGACAGCGTCGCGACCGATCCGGTCGAGCAGATCGAGGTCCAGACGTCCGGAGGCGCGGTGTTTGCGGTACGCGACGCGCGCCATGTGCTGGCCTGCGTGACGCGCCGCCCGACGCTGTCGTCGCTGGTGCTCTACGACCTCCGCCACGCGCTCGGGGAGCTGACGCCGGCGTGAGGGAGCGGCCGAAGGGTGCGGTCGCCCGCGCGACCGCCGTCGCGGAGGGCGTGGCGGGCGCCGTACGTCGCCGTCAGCGCGAAAGGGAGCCGCGCGTCCTGCTGTACCGATCGCCCGGAACACCGCGTCTGCTGCCGCCTGGAGCGAAGGGACAGGACGATCTGCTCGACGTCGCTGAGCGGTTGGTGCTGCTGGCGAAATCCGCAAATAGCGGGGATTCTTAGTCCCGACCCCGTTTCCAGAGCGGTTTCAGGGGCCCGTCGTCCGTGGCCGTTGTTAGTTTCGCCGCACTGTTCCAGTCCCTCCAAAGGAGGAAACAAGGTGACGAAGTCAGAGTTCGTCGATCAGGTGGCCGCCGAGTCCGGCCTTTCGAAGGGTGATGCCGGGACCGCCGTCGACGCGGTCCTGACGGTCATCGAGGACACGCTGAAGCGTGGCGGAGAGGTCAGCTTCACGGGCTTCGGGAAGTTCTCCGTGGCCGATCGCGGTGCGCGCCAAGGCGTCAACCCGCAGACGGGCGAGCGGATCCAGATCGCGGCCAGCAAGGTCCCGCGGTTCTCGGCCGGCTCGGCCCTCAAGAAGTCCGTAAAGGGCTGAAGCACTTCGCGGACCGGCTCGCGGCGCTCGTAGAGGAGCGCCGGAGCCGGATCGTGCTGGGCCTCGACCCGGACCCGGCGGTGTTGTGGCCGTCCGCGCTGGAAGGTGCGGACGGCGGCAGTACCGCCGAGCGGACGGCCGCCGCCGTCGCCGCCCACTGTCGGGCGGCGATCGAGGCGGCTGGTCCGTCCTGCGTCGCGGTAAAGCCCCAGCTGGCCTGCTTCGAGCGCCTCGGCGCTCCTGGCTGGCAGGCGCTCGAGGCGACCCGTGACGCCGCGCGCGAGCACGGCCTGCTCGTGCTCGCCGACGGCAAGCGCGGCGACGTGCCCGTGACCGCCAAGGCCTATGCGCAGGCGCTCGTAGGGGCGACCGACGGACCGTTCGGGACCGTCGAGGGCTTCGGCGCCGACGCGTTCACGGCGAATCCGCTGCTAGGCGGCGACGCGATCGCGCCGCTGGTCGATGCGGCCGCCGAGGCCGGCGCCGGCTGCTTCCTGCTCGTCAACACCTCGAACCCCGGCGCCGCCGACCTCCAGGATCTGGACTCCGATGGCCGCCCGCTGCACGAGCGGCTCGCCCAGATCGCGGACGTCTTCGGCGCCGACCAGCTCGGCGACTGCGGGCTGTCGCTCGTCGGCGCCGTCTGCGGCGCGACGCGGCCGGAGCGGCTCAGTCGCTTGCGCTCGCTGATGCCGCACGCGATCTTCCTGCTGCCGGGAGTCGGCGCGCAGGGGGGAAGCGTCGATGCGCTCGGCGCGGCCTTCGCGCCGCATCCGGCCGCTGGACTGGTCGCCGCGTCGCGTTCGATCGTCAACGCCCATCTCGATCGCGGCGGCGATCCGGCCAGCGCGGCCGCCGCGGCGGCAGAGGAGTTGCGCGCGCTGGCGTGGGGCGCTTGAGCCCCTATGCTCCGCGCCTAGTCCCGGCCATGCCAGCGCAATCCTCCAGTTCCGCACGCATCTTCGCCCCAGTCGCCCTGGCCATCTGTGCCGTGGCGGTCCTGATCATGATCGGCAGCTCGCTCGGCGGTGGCGACGACAGCTCGTCCGGTGGCGGTGGCTCCGCGGCCGAGACGACGAGCCAGCAGACCTCCGACACGGCGACGACGCCGGCCAAGCGTCAGCCCGCGACCTACACGGTCAAGTCGGGCGACACCCTCGGCGCGATCGCCGAGACGACTGGCGTGACCGTGGAGACGTTGCAGGAGCTCAACCCCGAGCTCGATCCGCAGGCGCTGATCGCCGGCCAGAAGATCCAGCTGCGCTAGTGGTCGGACGACGGCTGGCCGGCGCCGCCGCGGCAGCTGTGCTGGCGCTGGCGGTCACACCGGCTGTACATGCGCAGCAACCAGAGCGGCCGACCCTCGACAGCGCGGCCGCCGCAATCCTCGTCGACGGTCGCGACGGCACGCCGATCCTCGAGAAGGATCCCCAGGAGCGGCGGCCGATCGCCAGCACGACGAAGCTGATGACGGCGCTGCTGACGCTCGAGCAGGCACCGTTCAACGCCGTCTATACAGCTCCCAACTACCGGGCGGGTGCCGCTGAGTCGAAGATCGATCTCCAACCGGGCGAGCGGATGCGCGTGGGCGACCTGTTCAAGGCCTTGATGCTCGAGAGCGCCAACGACGCGGCGGCGACGCTCGCGGAGGGGGTGTCGGGTTCGCGCTCGGCGTTCGTCGCCGCGATGAACGAGCGGGCCGCCGAGCTTGGCCTGGAGGACACCAGCTACGCGAATCCGATCGGGCTCGACGACCCGCTCAACTACTCGTCGGCCCGCGATCTCTCGACGCTCGCGCGCAAGCTGCTGCGCGACCGCCGCTTCGCCAAGGTCGTCGACTCGCCGTCGGCGACGCTGACCTCCGGGGCGCGGCCGCGGACGGTCGGCAACCGCAACAGCCTGATCGCCACCGTGCCGGCTGTCGACGGCGTCAAGACCGGCCATACGAGCGACGCCGGCTACGTCCTTGTCGGTTCCGCGACGGGCTCGAACGGCGCTCGCGTCGTCAGCGTGGTGCTAGGCGAGCCGAGCGAGGCGGCGCGCGACTCCGACACGCTTGCGCTGCTGCGTTACGGCCTCGCCCAGTACCGGCGCGTGCCGGTCCTGCGGGAGGGGCGCGCTGTCGCGCGGGCGGACGTTGCCTACCGCGACGAGACCGTCCCGCTGGTTCCCGCGCGCTCGGTCTCCGTCACCGCGCGGCGCGACCAGCGGATCACCAAGCGGGTCGACGCGCCCGACGAGCTGCGCGGCGAGATCGCCGCCGGCGCGCGCGTCGGCACGGTTGCCATCCTGCGCGACGGGAAGGTCGTCCGGCGCGTGCCGTTGCTGACCGCGGAGGAGGTTCCTGGAGCGGGGCCGCTGCGCCGGCTGGCGTCCGCGCTAGGAATTCCCTTGACGGCGCTCGTTCTGTTGGTCATCGTTTCGGCTGTCGCCATCACGGGCATTCAGATCAGGCGACGGCGTCGGGCTCGCTCCCAGGAGGCGCGGCGCAGAACACGTGCGCGAGCGCGCGAACAGAGGGAGCAAGCGGGCCAACCATGATCATCACCGTCACCCTCAACGCAGCGATCGACAAGACGCTCGCGGTCCCGAGCTTCCGGCTCGGCCGCCGCCACCGCGCCGTCGAGCAGACCGCGATGGCCGGCGGCAAGGGCGTCAACGTGGCGCGTGCGCTGAAGTCGCTCGGCCGTCCGGTGATCGCCACGGGCTTCGCCGGCGGTCACACCGGCAGCCGGATCGTCGAGCAGCTGACCGACGAGGCGATCCTCAGCGACTTCGTCCGCATCCGCGAGGAGTCGCGGACCTCGACGGCGGTCGTCGACCCGACCTCTGGCGAGCAGACCGAGATCAACGAGCGCGGACCCCAAGTGTCGGAGGCCGAGCTCGAGCTGTTCGTCGACAAGCTGCTCTATCTCGCCAAGGGCGCCGCGATGTGCGTCTTCAGCGGCAGCCTGCCGCGCGGGGTTGAGCCGAACCTCTACGAGCGGCTCGTCGGCGAGTTGCGCCGCGTTGGCGTGACCACCGTGCTCGACTGCGAGGGCGAGGCGCTGCGGCACGCCGTGCGCGCCCAGCCGAGCGTGATCGCGCCGAACGAGAACGAGGCCGAGGAGCTGGTCGGCCACGAGTTCTCCGACGAGGAGGATCGCCGCACCGCGCTGCCGGAGATGGTCGAGCTGGGCGCGCGTGAGGCGATCGTGACGCTCGCCGACGGCTGCCTGGCGCTGCACGGCGACGACAACGACGCCACCCGCCCGCGTCGCCTGACCCGCGCGACGCTCGAGCCGCTCGAGCCGGTGTCGTCGGTTGGCTCCGGCGACGCGTTCCTCGCCGGCTACGTCGCCGGCCGTTACGACGGCCTGCCCGACGACGAGTGCCTGCGCTTCGGCGCCGCAGGCGACGCCGAAGCGCAGGCACTCGTCGTCGGGCAGGC
>CAZVRI010000092.1:0-6479 GCA_964629855.1 uncultured Thermoleophilaceae bacterium | reverse complement strand
CGACCTCGGCAAACAGGTCCCCGTCGACACGATCATCGAGGCCGCGGTCGAGAACGACGCCGACGCGATCGGCCTCTCGGCGCTGCTTGTCTCGACGTCGAAGCAGATGCCGATCTGCGTCCAGGAGCTGCACTCGCGCGGGCTCGACTTCCCGGTGCTGGTCGGCGGCGCGGCGATCAACCGCGACTTCGGCCGGCGGATCCTCTACCCGGGCGGCCGCGAGTCCGACGACGTCTACGACCCCGGCGTCTTCTACTGCAAGGACGCCTTCCAGGGACTCGACACGATGGACGCGCTGATCGACGGCGACGCCCGCGCGGCGCTCGTCGAGCGGATCCGCGGCGAGGCGAAGGAGCTGCGCGAGCGGCCGGTCGTCGTTGACGACTCGCCACCCGTCACCGACGACAGCGTGCGCTCCAAGACGCGCACCGACACGCCGATCCCGCCGCCGCCGTTCTGGGGCGTACGCGAGATCGACGTCCCGTTCGACGACGTTTTCCCGTACCTCGACCGCCACGTGCTGTTCAAGCTGCACTGGGGCGGGCGCGGCAAGAAGGGCGAGGAGTGGCGCCAGATCGTCGAGGGCCACAACGGCGACGAGGGCTTCCGCCCGAAGCTCGAGCGGATGTGGCAGGAGCAGGACTACCTCGAGCCGAAGGCCCGCGTCGGCTACTTCCCCTGCAACTCCGACGGCAACGACCTGGTGATCTTCGACCCCGAGGACCACGACCGCGAGATCGAGCGGCTGACCTTCCCGCGCCAGCCGAAGCACGACCGCATCTGCCTGGCCGACTTTTACCGGCCGATCGACTCCGGCGAGCGCGACGTCGTCGCCCTCCAGGGCGTCACCGTCGGCCCGAAGTCGACCGAGCGGATGGCCGAGCTCGAGGCCGCCGGCGAGTTCGCCGAGCAGCTGTTCGTCCACGGCCTTGCCGTCCAGTCGGCCGAGGGCCTGGCCGAGTGGTCGCACGCCCAGGCGCGTGCCGCGCTCGGTATTGACGCCGACCAGGGCCGCCGCTACTCCTGGGGCTACCCCGCCTGCCCGGACCAGTCCGAGCACGAGAAGGTCTGGCGCCTGCTCGACCTCGACCAGATCGGCATGTACCTCTCAGACGGCTTCGCCGTGATGCCCGAGCAGTCGACGGTCGCGATCATCGCCCACCACCCACAGTCGGTCTACTTCGGCATGAAGTCAGGCTTCATCCCCAAGGAGAAGGCTCCCGACGAGCTGATCGCTGGCACCGACCGCGGCGGCGCCCTCCCACCCGAGGACGAGGCCCGCGACGGCGCCGTCGAGTCCGAGGCAGTCGACCGGGCTCCGGACGAGGCGCCTGCCTAGCCGCCGAGCTGCTGGCGGCCGTCGGTCTTGGGGGGCTCGGGGGCGGCGCCCTTGAGGGTTGGGTAGTCCTTGGCCATGGCGGCTAGGACGAGGCCGGCGGGGACCTCGGCGCCCTCGCGGTTGAAGTGGATGCCGTCGGACTGGCGGCCGAGGACCTTGCGGCCGTTGACCTCGATGTCGTCGGAGTACTTGCCGTTGCCGATCGTGGAGAAGATGTCGACGTAGCGGGCGCCTTCGACCGACTCGGCGGCGCGTTTGACGGCGCGGTTCTGGGAGCGGTAGATCTCGTTGTAGGTCTGGTCGCGGGCGGTGGGGGGCGGGACCCAGTAGACGGGGCGCTTGCCGTCGCCGCTGAGCGTCTTCATGACGACCGCGACGCGGCGGGCAAACTCCGCCTCCCACTCGGGGGTGCCGGGGGCGTAGAGCTGGCCGTCGACCGTGACGTTGAAGCCGTCGTTGGCGCCGATCAGCATCACCACGGCGTCGGGGTCGCGTGATGACATCTCCTGCTGGGCGTTCAGCTCCCAGTTGAAGAAGCCCGGGTTGGTCAGGGCGGTGCCGTTGCGGGCGACCGTGTCGACGGTGAGCAGGTCGCCGGAGTCGAGGTCGGCCATCTTCAGGCCGACCAGGTCGGCCTCCGAGTCGCCGGTCACGAGCACTTCGAGCGGCTTGGCCGCCGTCGGCTGGCGCCAGACAGGCTTCGCTTCGACCTTCGCCTTCTTCTTCAGGATCGTCGCCGACCCGGTCTCGAGCTCGGTGCCCGAGGCGGTCTTGCTCTCCTGGCCGAAGGCGAGGTCGAACGCCTTGCGCGGCTCGTTGAGCTGGAGGAAGCCGGTCACGTCGGCCAGCGGCCGAGCGACCGACAGCGTGATGTCGCGCGTCGTGCCGAGCTTCATCCCCTCGCCGGCGCGCACCATCGCGTCGGCGTTGAAGATCGCCGCGGTCAGCAGCGCGATCAGCACGACCAGGAAGACCCGCCCGGCGGGCATCGTCAGGCGCGGGTCCTCCGGGTCGCCGATGCCGGGGTGAGCGGGGTCGTGGACGTTCGGCTGGCCGCCGATCGGCTCGTGGTCCGAGAGCTGCTCGCGGCGGTGCTCGCGCTCCTGGTCGTGTCGATGTCGTCGGCGGTCGTCCATGTCAGAACTGGAAGTAGATGAACGGGGCCACGCCCTGCTGTCCGACGGCGGCGTCGGCGATCACGATCAGCGCGCCGAGCGCCAGGCCCTGCATCAGCGCCGGCCGCAGCACGAACCAGCGCTCGGCGCGCTGCCAGAAGTCGCGCGGCACCGCCTGGACGGCGATCGCGCCGACGGTCAGCGCCACCAGCACCGGCGTCACGAGCGGCGACGGGCCGCCCGCGCCGATCTGCCCGAGCACGCCGAATGCGGTGCTGAGGTCGGGCGAGCGGAAGAACACCCACGCCAGGCAGACGATGTTGAAAGTGATCACCCAAGCGACCCAGCGCGGCAGATGGACACGCGGGTAGCGCTCACCAAGCCAGCGCTCGCCCGCCAGCGCGCTGCCGTGGATGCCGCCCCAGATCAGGAACGTCCACGCCGCGCCATGCCATAGACCGCCGAGCAGCATCGTCAGCATCAGATTGATGTACGTGCGGCGCTTTCCGCGCCGGTTGCCGCCGAGCGGGATGTAGAGGTAGTCGCGCAGCCAACGCGACAGCGTCATGTGCCAGCCATGCCAGAACAGGCGCAGGCTGGTGGCGAGGTAGGGGCGGTCGAAGTTCTGCGGCAGCCGGAAGCCGAGCAGCAGCGCGAGCCCGATCGCCATGTCGGTGTAGCCGGAGAAGTCGCAGTAGATCTGGGCGGCAAAGCCGTAGATCGCCAGCAGCGTCTCCAGCCCGGAGTGGGCGCTCGGGTCCGAGAACACCGGATCGACGATCCGCCGCGCCAGCTCGTCGGCGACGACCGTCTTCTTGAACAGGCCGCCGGCGATCAGGAAGATTCCCGGCCCGGCGAGCACCTTGCGCGGGTCGCGCGGCGTTTTCAGCTGCGGCACGAACTCGCCGACGCGGACGATCGGCCCCGCGACGATGTGCGGGAAGAACGCCTGCAGGATCGCGAAGTCCATCAGCGACACCGGCCGCTGCTCGCCGCGGTAGACGTCGACGACGTACGAGATCGACTGGAACGTGAAGAACGAGATCCCGATCGGCAGGACGATCTGGGTCACCGGCAGGCTGGCGATCCCGATCGAGCTGAGCGCGTCGTCGACCGAGCCGACGAAGAAGCCGAGGTACTTGAAGATGCCCAGCAGCGTCAGGTTGAGCACGACCGCGACCGTGACCCACTGCTTGCGCGTCGCCTGACCGTCGGCGCGCGCGACCGCGTTCGCTAGCAGCGTGTTGACGACCGTCGAGCCGATCAGCAGCAGGACCCAGCGCCAGTCCAGCCAGCCGTAGAAGACCCAGGAGGAGACCAGGATGAACGGCCGCCACGCGCGCGGGTGCGGCATCAGCAGCCAGGACAGGAACAGGACGACCGTGAAGAAGGCCGCGAACTCGATCGTTGGGAAGGTCACGTTTAGGGAGGATCGCCTCGGACAGGCGTGAGAAGGCCGTCTTCTAAATCTTCGCCATCTGGATAAAGACCCCTGGCGAGGCCAATCCTAGGTTGATGAGGTCCGATTCCCCGATCCGGCGGCACCGTCCGCCGCCGGCCCAAGGAGAGCCTCACACGATGAGATCAAGTTTCCTGAGGACCGGCGCGCTGGCCGTCATGGTCGCCGCGCTCGCGTCCCTTCTCTTGCCGGGGGCGGCATTCGCCCAGGCCGACGTGCTCGAGCAGGTGGAGGCGAAAGCCGCCGAGCTAGACATGGTCTGGGTCGCCGTCGCAACCGTCCTGGTCTTCTTCATGCAGGCCGGCTTCATGTTCCTCGAGATTGGCTTCTCGCGGCAGAAGAACGCCGGTACTGGCGTGGCGAAGATATTCATCAACCTCGCCATCATCACGATCGCCTGGTGGGCGATCGGCTTCGGCATCAGCGGCACCGGCAACGATTTCTTCGGCAACGACGGCTTCTTCTTCCACTTCGGTCAGACGATCGGCAGTGGCGCGGAGGCGACGGTCGTGGCGGCTTCGGACACGATGCTGATGCTGTTCGGCCTGGCGTTCGCGGCCGTGTCGCTGGCGATTGTCTGGGGCACCACGCTCGAGCGGATCAAGTTCGGCGCTTACGTGATCTACGCGATCGTCTTCGGCGCGCTGATCTACCCGCTGATCGCGCACGCGGTCTGGGGCGGTGGCCTGCTGTCTGACGTCGGCGGCAAGCCGGTGATGGACTTCGCCGGCTCCTCGGTGGTCCACCTCACCGGCGCGACCGGTGCGCTCGCGGCGCTGCTGCTGCTCGGTGCCCGTAAGGGCAAGTACGGCGCCGACGGCAAGCCGCGCGTCATCCCGGGCCACTCGATGCCGCTGGTCGGTCTCGGCGTGGTCATCCTCTGGATCGGCTGGTTCGGCTTCAACGGTGGCTCGACGTTCGAGAGCGCCGGGTCGTTCTTCGGCGAGGTCATGCTGAACACCCAGCTCGCCGCGGCGGCCGGTGTGATCGGCGCGAGCCTGATCATCTACATGAAGACCAAGTCGCTCGACGTCGGCATGGCCGGCAACGGCGCGATCGCCGGTCTCGTCGGAATCACCGCTCCGTGTGGCTTCGTCGAGTACTGGGCGGCGCCGATCATCGGCTTCATCGCCGGTGTAATCGTCGTCTACGGCGTGCTCGCGTTCGACAAGAAGCTCGACGACCCGGTCGGCGCGCTCTCGGCGCACGGTCTGGCCGGTATCTGGGGCACGATCGCAGTCGGTCTGTTCGCGTCCGAGCGACTGATCAGCGAGGGTGCCGGGCCGGGTGTCTGGTACGCGCTGTTCGGCGATGCCAGCGCCAGTGCGGCGTTCGGTCAGCTCGGCGTCCAGACGCTGGCGGTCGTCCTGACGTTCGTGGTGGTGTTCGTCCTCTCCTACGTCACGTTCGCCTTCATCAAGGCGACGATCGGGCTCCGTGTGCCCGACGAGGAGGAGGAGGCAGGCCTCGACATCTCGTCCCACGGGATGTATGGCTACCCGGAGCAGTTCATCCCGCAGCCGGACTACTCGACCGGCATCCCGGGAACGGTTGGTCTGGGAGCGTCGCCGGCGGTACCGGCAGCCACGGCCAGTGCAATGACCGCGTCTACCGAGTCACGATAGGAGGCTGGCAGACATGAAGAAGATCGAGGCGTTCATACGCCACGAGGCCTTCGAGCCGATCCGCATGGAGCTGCTCGAGAAGGGCTTTCCGAGCCTCTCCATCGCGGAGTACAAGGGCTCGGGCAGGCAGAAGGGCATCACCGAGCACTACCGAGGCTCGGAGATGACCATTCACCTTCGACCGAAGCTCAAGCTCGAGATCGTGGTCGAGGGCAAAGACGTGGGCGTGATCACGGAGGTGATCCTGAAGCACGCCCGCACGGGTCAGGTCGGCGACGGCAAGATCTTCGTGATCCCGGTTGAGGAGGCGATTCGCATCCGCACCGGCGAGGACGGGGATCCGGTCTTGCAGATCCACGGCTCGGAGGAGATCCCGGCGGGGGCGTAGCTCCCTCTCCCAACCCTACGCCGGGGCTTCGCCACAACGGCGGGCGCGCACGGGGGCGCGCCCGCCGGGCGAAGGCTCGGCTCACTCGCGGTTAGAGTCCGCACCACAACCCCCGTAGGAGGCCCCGAACTCAGATGGCAAGGATTCGCCAGCAGAACGTAACCGCCGCTCAGTGGAGCCCGAATGGGGGCGCACTCGGAGCGGTCGACCTATCGCAGCCCGGCAACAACCCCTTCGGAGAGAACGTCTTCTCCGTTCCGGTCCAGCGTCAGCGGCTGCCGAAGGACGTCTTCAAGCGCCTGCAGCGCACGCTCGAAAAGGGTGAGGCGATCGACTCGTCGCTCGCCGACGCGGTCGCGGCGGCAATGAAGGACTGGGCGCTCGAGAAGGGCGCCACGCATTACACCCACATGTTCCAGCCGCTGACCGGCCTGACCGCCGAGAAGCACGACTCGTTCTTCAACCCGGCCAGCGAGGGCACCGCCCTGGCGGAGTTCTCCGGCAAGGAGCTGATCCAGGGCGAGCCGGACGCGTCGTCGTTCCCGACGGGCGG
>CAZVRI010000091.1:0-6540 GCA_964629855.1 uncultured Thermoleophilaceae bacterium | reverse complement strand
GTGCTCTCCGAGGGCCGCCTGCTGAACCTCGGCAACGCGACCGGCCACCCGTCGTTCGTGATGTCGAACTCGTTCACGAACCAGACGATCGCCCAGATCGAGCTGTTCACCAAGAACGACGATTACGAGAAGCAGGTCTACGTCCTGCCCAAGCACCTCGACGAGAAGGTCGCCCGCCTCCACCTCGACGCGCTCGGTCAGCTTCACGCCGAGCTCGGCGTGAAGCTGACCGAGCTGTCCGAGGAGCAGGCCGACTACATCGGCGTCCCGGTCGAGGGCCCGTACAAGCCCGACCATTACCGCTACTAGCCACATCGCCGACCCGGGTCTCGCCGCCGCCGGCGCGGCCCGGGTCGCATGGGCTGACGGGCAGATGCCCGTCCTGCGGCTGATCCGCGAGCGGTTTGCCGCGGAGCGGCCGCTGGAGGACCTGCGGGTAGCCGCCTGCCTCCACGTCACGGCCGAGACCGCGTGCCTGGCTCGGACCCTCGTCGCGGGCGGGGCGGAGGTCGGGCTGTGTTCGGCCAACCCGCTGTCGACCCAGGACGACGTCGCGGCGGCGCTCGCCGAGGACGCTTCGATCGACGTCCACGCGCAGCGCGGCGAGGACCTCGACACCTACGTGTCGCACGTGAACGGGCTGGTCGACTCGGCGCCGCACGTCACGCTCGACGACGGCGCCGACCTGCTGACGGCCATCCACGCCCGCGAGCCGGGCAGCGAGCTGATCGGTGGCACCGAGGAGACGACCACCGGCCTGCTGCGCCTGCGCCGTCTGGAGGCCGACGGCGACCTGCGCTGCCCGGTACTCGCGGTCAACGAGGCGCTCGCGGAGCGGACGCTCAACGACCGCTATGGCACCGGCCAGTCGGCGCTCGACGGCATCCTGCGGGCCGCCAACCTGCTGCTCGCCGGCCACACGCTTGTCCTGCTCGGCTATGGGTTCGCCGGCCGCGGGATCGCCCAGCGCGCCCGCGGCGCCGGCGCCGCGGTGATCGTCTGCGAGGTCGATCCGCTGCGCGCCCTCGAGGCTCGGATGGAGGGCTACGAGGTGATGCCCGCGCTCGAAGCGGCCGAGCGCGGCGACCTGTTCGTCACCGTCACCGGCTCACGCTCGGTCCTGCGCCGCGAGCACTTCGAGCGGATGAAGGACAACGCCGTGCTCGCCAACGCTGGCCACTTCGACGTCGAGATCGACCTGGCCGACCTCCGCGACCTGGCGACCGGTGGCATCCAGCCCGTCCTGCCGCTCGTCGACCAGTACGACCTCGGCGACCGGCGACTCAACCTGCTCGCCTCCGGGCGCGTCGTCAACCTCGCCGCCGGCGAGGGGCACCCGGCGGCCGTCATGGACGTCTCGTTCGCCCTCCAGGCGCTCGCCGCCGAGCACCTGGCCCTCCACCGCGACGATCTCGCCGCGGGCGTCCTCGACGTCCCGCGCGCGATCGACGACGAGGTGGCCCGCCTCAAGCTCGCCGCCCTCGGCGTCCACATCGACACCCTCACGCCCGAGCAGAGCGACTACCTCCAAGGCTGGCGCCCCGGCAACTCCTGACGTAGGGGGGGCGAAAAATCCGCGCCCGCGACTTCATGGGGCGTGAACCTGATCTTCCAGCTCGCGACCACGGTGGTCGCCGAGATGCGCACGCTTGTGGACGACATCGGCCGGGGCTTCGTACTGGGAGGCGTCGCCGGTGCGTTCGTCGTGGTGCGTCAAAAAGCACACCTAGCGGCTTCCCGGCAGACGCTCGTCGCCAGCCGGTGGGCGCTAGCGGGTGCCATCGTCTTCCCGTTGCTGATGCTGATCCTTGACTGGGCGTTTGAGTGAGGTAGCATATGTGCGTGTCCTCAAAGCGGGTTCTGGTGCCTGCCTACTGGAGCCTGTCTGCGTTGATCCTGGTCGGGACTTGCACCCTGGGAGAGCACTCCTGGATTGCCTCTCTCCTCGTGGTTCCCAGCCTTCTGATCCTCAGAGCTATGGGGGCGTTGCATGGGTGCTGGCGGCCCAGCCGCAGAGGCATCGTGCGGTTCTTACACATCGGCGCGGCTCTCGTCCTGGCATCGATTCCAGCCGCCTTTCTGTATCGAGCTCTTGGCTCGACCGAGTTCGCGATGTGGATCGTCTTTGTGCCGACGATGGTTCTCGTCAGCCTTGTCGACCGCGAGTACTTCGGTTGGGCAGACCCGGAAGACCGTTCCACGGTGAGTTAGCGGCGAACCGCGCGGCCATTGCTCAGAGCTCGATCGAGTACGAGAGCCAGCGGTCGTCGCGCTTGCCGTCGACACGGTCGTAGACCTTCTGGGCGCGGTAGTTGTCCTTGGCGGTCTCCCATGCGAGCGACTTGCCGCCGTGCTCGCGGACGAGGCGGGCGCAATCGGCGATCAGCTCGTCGGCGGCGCCGCTGCCGCGGGCGTCGGGCGCGACGTAGAGATCGTTCATCACACCGATCCGGCTCGCCGAAGATGTCGCCCAGGTCCAGAAGACCGTGGCGAAGGCGACGGCGCGCCCAGAGTCGTCGCGGGCGATCAGCTGGAAGCCCTCCCTGGCGGGGTCGGCGATCAGCGCGCGCGACATCGCGAGCAGTGCGTCGTCCGACGGATCGACCGCGTAGAAGTCGCAGTAGCCGCGCATCAGCGGCAGCAACTCGGCCAGGTCGGTCTCGCCCACGGTGGAGATAGCGGTCATGGACCGACACTAATCGCTAGCGTGCCCGCCCGATGAAAGCCATGGTCCTAGCCGCCGGTCTCGGCACACGTCTCAAGCCGATCACCTACGAGATCCCGAAGCCGATGGTTCCGGTGCTCGACCGCCCCGTGATGGCGCACATCACCGGGATGCTCGAGCGCCAGGGGTTCACCGAGCTGATCGCGAACCTCCACTACTACCCGGAGACGATCCGCGAGTACTTCGGCGACCGGCTGACCTACCGCTTCGAGGAGGAGCTGCTCGGCACCGCCGGTGGCGTCCGCAACGTCAAGGACTTCTTCGGCGACGACCCGGTCGTGATCGTGTCCGGCGACGCACTGACCGACACCGATCTCAACAAGCTGGTCGAGCGCCACAACAGCGCTGGCGGCATCGCCACGCTGACCGTCAAGAAGGTCGACGACACGCGCGAGTACGGCGTCGTGATCCACGACGCCGACGGCCGGATCCAGGGTTTCCAGGAGAAGCCCGACCCCGCGGAGGCGCTGTCCGACCTGGGCAACTGCGGCATCTACTGCTTCTCGCCGGAGATCTTCGACTACTTCCCGGACCGCCCGTTCGTCGACTGGGCCAACGACGTCTTCCCGGCGCTGCTCGAGAACGACGTCCCGTTCTACATCCACGAGATCGACGACTACTGGAATGACGTTGGCTCGCTCGCCGAGCTGCGCCAGGGAACGTGGGACGCGCTCGACGGCAAGCTCGGGCTCGGCGTCACCGGCGAGCAGGTGGCTGAGGGCGTGAACGTGGGCGAGGGCAGCAGCCTCGACGGCGTCGAGGTCGTCGACGGCCCGGTCTGGGTCGGGTCCGGCGTCACGTTCGGCGCCGACGTGAAGCTGATCGGACCGGTCGCGATCGGCGACGGGGCGAGCATCGGCGCGGGCGCCGCGCTGCGCGACACGATCGTCTTCCCCGGCACCGAGGTCGCGGCCGGCGAGATCCTCATCGGCGCGATCCACGGCGGCAGCGGCATCATGGACCGCCTGCGCCCGCTCGACGCGCTGTCCTAGCTGGAGCTACTGGCCGTTGCGCGGTCGTCGAGCCGCTCCTGGCGTTTCTGGTCGACCTCGGACTGGGACAGCATTCGCGAGAAGAGGAAGACGAGCGCGATCACGAACGTGATCGACTGCTCGACCATCATGATCGCGCCGCCCGCGTTCTGGTCGTTGATCGCGCTGAGACCCCAGATCCGCGGCACGGTCTCGTAGTACGGGTAGAGGACCGTCGAGGACCAGGTCAGGTAGAGCCCGAGCGCCGCCAGGCCGAACTTTGCGCCGCCGATGTAAGCGACGGTCTGGAAACCCTTCAGCGGGCGGCGCATCGGGACCGGCTGGATCAGCGGCCACCAGACGCATACGCCGGCCGTGAAGAACGTCACGTGCTCGAGGAAGTGGACGAACGGGTTCTCGAGCGCGGCGTCGTAGAGCGCCGGAATGTGCCAGCCGTACATCAGGATCAGCCAGAGGCCGATACCTGTCCACGGGGAGGCGAACGGGCCGAGCTTGCGCTCGAACTTGTGCAGCCGGCGGGTCGCCGGCCGCATGATCACGCGCGAGAGCGACAGCAGCAGCAGCGCCGGCGCGATGTCGCCGAGCAGCACGTGCTGGACCATGTGCGCTGAGAAGAGGTAGTCCTCGCCGAGCCCGTCGATCGGGGATGCCATCGCCGCCAGCAGCGCCAGGATGCCGGCGGCGAACGCGAGCGCCTGCGGCCAGCCGGCGCCACGACCGCCCTCCTCACGCCGCGCGGCGCGGAAGCGGCGCACGTAGACGAAGATCAGCAGCCCGATCGGCGCCAGCACGGCCGGCGTCGGCAGCCAGTAGATCTGCGGGTCGGTCGCGCCGACGAACACGAAGTTGTCGCCGAACACGCCGTCGATTGTGTCACCGCCGTGCCTACGGCCGGGTGTGGGACCACGACGATCGCCGGATGGGACCTGTCGAAGCGCTGCTTGGGCTGCTCGTGCCGCGCTTGTGCTGGGCGTGTCGGGCGCCGAGCCGTAGCCGCGAGCCGCTCTGCTTGGCCTGCCGCGCCGACCTGCGCTGGCTGGATGGCGATCAGGTCAGGCTCGCCGGGGTGGAGGTCTGGGCACCGGTCGCCTACGACGGGCCGGCGCGGGCGCTGGTCGGCGGACTGAAGTTCCGCGGCGCCGTCGGTCTCGCGGACCCGATGGCGGCGCAGATTGCGGCAGGCGCACCGCTCTCGATGCTGCGACCCCCCGCGCTGCTGGTGCCGGTGCCACTGCACCCCGCCCGCGCCCGTCGGCGCGGCTACAACCAGGCCGAGCGACTGGCGGCCGCCGTTGCCCGTCGCACCGGCATGCGCGTGGCGGACTGCCTGTGCCGCGGCGGTCCTGCGGGCGGGCGCCAGGTCGGTCGCGGCCGGGACGCGCGGCTGGCGGCGTTAGCCGGGGCCATCGAGCGGCGGCCGGGGGTGGCGGTGCCCGAGCGGGCGGTGCTCGTCGACGACGTCGTCACCACCGGCGGCACCGTCGGCGCCTGTGCCGACGCCCTCTACGCCAGCGGTGCCATCGACGTGACGGCCGTCGCGTACGCGCTCACGCCCGGCCGCTGAAGTTCCCGCAAAGTTGGACGAATAGGGCATTGGCAGCCGCCGTCCTGGGCACTAGGATCCCAAGCAATCTCCAACACATCTCCAGGGAGGCCGCATGCGCATCGCAATGAAGGGGCGCAACGTACCGGTCGGCGACGAGCTCAGGGAGCGGGTGAACAAGAAGTTCGCCAAGGTCGCCAGGCAGGTATCTCCACTCGCGGACATGGAGGTCGAGTTGATCGAGGAACGCAACCCCTCGATCAAGCAGTCCCAGGTGGTCGAGGTGACCTTGCATCTCAAGGGTGTGACCTTGAGGGCACGTGAGGCGTCGGAGAGCATGGCGCGCTCGGTCAACCTCGCCTCGGAGGACCTCGCCCGCCAGGTCAAGCGCCACCGGGAGAAGCGACGCAAGCGCAGGGAGGCGCACCGGGCTTCGCCCAGACTCGCGTAAGGATGGGAACCGGGGGCTTACGCCCCCGGACCCCCGTGGCGCCTGGCGGGCCGATTCCGGGAGGCACAGGCCCCACGGGGGCTTCGTCGCATTGCTAGGCTCGCCCTTATGTCGATTCTGGACCGAGCGCTGCGGGTTGGCGAGGGGAAGAAGTTCAAGCAGTTCCAGAAGCACGTCGCCCGGATCGGGGACTTCGAGCCCGAGCTCGAACTCGAGAGCGACGAGGAGATCCGCGAGCGCTACGACCGTCTGCGCGAGCGCGCCGTCAGCGGCGAGTCGCTGGACGACCTGCTGTTCGAATCGTTCGCGATCACTCGCGAGGTCGCCAAGCGCCAGCTCGGCCAGCGTCACTTCGACGTCCAGCTGATCGGCGGCATGGTGCTGCACGACGGCTCGATCTCCGAGATGAAGACCGGTGAGGGCAAGACGCTGACGGCGACGCTGCCGGTGGTCCTCAACGCGCTCACCTCCCGCGATGCCGACGGCGAGCCGATGCACGGCAAGGGCGTCCACGTCGTCACGGTCAACGATTACCTCGCCCGCCGCGACGCGCTCTGGATGAAGCCGATCTACGACGCGCTCGGACTGAAGCTCGGGATCCTGCAGGCCGACGAGCGCGACTGGGACAACAAGCGCGCCGCCTACGAGTCCGACATCACCTACGGCACGAACTCCGAGCTCGGCTTCGACTACCTGCGCGACAACCTCGCGACCGACATGGCCGAGAAGGCTCAGCGCGGCCATGGCTACGCGATCGTCGACGAGGTCGACAACATCCTGATCGACGAGGCGCGAACGCCGCTCATCATCTCGGGCCAGGGCGACGAGG
>CAZVRI010000090.1:0-7170 GCA_964629855.1 uncultured Thermoleophilaceae bacterium | reverse complement strand
ACCCGGGCGAGACGATCGCGATCTTCCGCATCCCGGGCGCCTGGGAGGACGAGGGATTCAAGATCCTCGACAAGTACGGGATCGAGTACTGCGACCGCACCGTCTCGCTGCATGAGGCGGCGGGCCGTGCCGTGGCCAAGATCCAGGGAGAGGCGGCCTAGATGTCCATCCTGATCAACGAGAACACGACCTTCATCGTCCAGGGCATCACCGGGCGCGAGGCGATCAACCTGACGCGCGAGTGCCTCGACTACGGCTCGAAGATCGTCGGCGGCGTGACCCCCGGCCGCAAGGGCCGCGAGGTCCACGGCGTGCCGGTCTTCGACACGATCGAGCAGGTGATCGCCCACAACGGCGGCGCGGTGCCCGACGGCTCTGTCGTCACCGTCCCCCCCGCGTTCACCAAGGACGCCGTCTTCGAGGCGATCGAGACCGGCATCAAGCTGATCGTGATCGTCACCGAGCGCATCCCGCGCCGTGACGTCGCCCAGATGGTCGAGCTGGCGAACATGCGCGGCGCGCGGATCATCGGCCCGAACTGCCTTGGCCTGATCGTCCCCGGCGTCGCCAAGATGGGCGGCATCGGCGGCCCGGCGCGCAACGCCGAGCAGGCCTACCAGCCCGGATCGATCGGCGTGATGTCGCGCTCCGGCGGCATGACGACCGAGATCTCGTCGACGCTGACGGCCGCCGGCCTCGGCGTGTCGACGGCGATCTCGATCGGCGGCGACGCGATCATCGGCTCGGCCTACGCCGAGCTGATGCCCGAGTTCGAGGCCGACGAGCAGACCGAGGCGATCGTGATCTACACCGAGCCGGGCGGCCGGATGGAGGCCCAGCTCGCCGAGTGGGTCTCCGAGAACGACTCCCGCCTGCCGATCATCGCCTTCATGGCGGGTCGCTTCATGGACGACGACGAGATGCAGGGCATGTCCTTCGGACACGCCGGCACGATCGTCGAGGGCAAGGAGGACTCCGCGACCGAGAAGATCGCCCGTCTCGAGGCGGCCGGCATCCCGGTCGTCGAGCGGATCGACGAGATCCCGGACGCGGTCAAGCGCAAGCTCAACGAGAAGAAGGCGGTGGCCTGATGCCCGGTACGTTCATCGACGTCGAGGTCGACGCCTCGGTCGCGGGAGACGTCGAGCTCGCGAAGAAGCTCGAGGAGGTCTGCCCGGTCGACATCTTTGCCGCGACCGATAGCGGAGTCGATATCGTTGAGAAGCAACTGGACGAGTGTGTCCTGTGCGGCCTCTGCCTGGACGCCGCGCCCGATGGCACCGTTACGGTTACGAAGCTCTATGACGGAAACATCCTGAGACGGTAGGTGATCGCACTCGCAGACGACCTAGGCGTAGAGCCGCTCGAGCAGGGCTCCACGCTGGTCTCCGAGTGGGAGGCGTTGGCCGATCGGGTCGATGCTCCGCCGTTCCTGCACCCAGGCTGGACATTCGCTTGGTTCGAAGCATTTCGCATTGCCGGCCTCTGCCTGGTGACCGTTCGCCGTGACGGCGATCTAGTCGCGGCCCTGCCGATGCAGCGCTGCCGCAGTGGTCTTCGCTCACCGGTGAGCCCCGACAATCCGATGTCGGGCGCGGTCTGCCTCGACGAGGAGGCAGGGGCCGCGTTGCTGGAGCATCTCTTCACCCTGCCCGACACCAAGGTCGAGCTGACCTTCATCGACGCCCTCCCGTTCGCGATCGACACGGTCGCTGAATCCGCCCGCCGCAATAGGCGCCTCGTCTGGCGCACGACGGTCGCGCGCTCCCCCTACATCGAGCTGATCGGCGACATCGAGCAGTTCGACGAGCGGCTATCCCGCAACCGCCGCAAGGGAATGCGCCGCCACCGGCGCAAGTTGGAGGCCGAGGGGGAGCTCAGCCTCGAGGTCAACGACGGCGGCGACCGGCTCGACAGCCTGCTCGACGAGCACTTCGCCCTCGAGGCATCGGGCTGGAAGGGCAAGACCGGGACGGCGATCGCCTCTAACCCGGAGACGCGTGCCTTCTACACGAACCTCGCTCGCTGGGCCTCCGACCGGGACTGGTTTCGGCTGGTCTTCCTGCGCCTGTCCGGACGGCCGATCGCCTGTGACTACGCGCTCGTGCACAACGGCGTGCTGTACACGCTCAAGGCGGGCTACGACGAGTCCTACCGCTCATTTGGCCCTGGCGCGCTGTTGCTTCACGACGAGATCGCGTACTGCTTCGAGCAGGGTCTCGAGCGCATTGACCTGCTCGGCAACGAGGAGCCGTTCAAGCTGAGCTGGACCGACCGCCGCGTCGAGAACGCATCCCTGCGCGCGTTCAGGCGTAATCCCGCGGGCCTTGCCGCCTGGGGCTACGGCACGACGCGGTTCCAGCTCCGCAGGGCCGCGTCACGGGTCAAGAACTCGTTCCACTCCGCTCCGGCCGCGATCGCAGAGGTCACCAGCCTCCTTCACGTCGTCGGCTAGACGCGGTTGGTCGACAGCAGCCGGCGGCTGTGAGCGCCGATGAGGAGCAGACCGACGCCGAGCAACAGCCTCAACCCGAGGTCAGCGCCCGTGCGCGGGTGCTTCTCGACCTCCTCGTCATCCTCCGCCTGCGCATCAGCCGCGGCCTCAGGTGGCGGCGCTGACTCCTCCTTGAAGGTCTTCGCGGGCTCCTTGGATGCAGGCGCGCTCTCGAGCGAGCTGCCGGCGGACTGGACCACGACAGTCCCGCTCATGTTCGGATGCAGGGTGCAGACGTACTCGAAGTTCCCGACCTGCTTGAACTCGGCTGTCGCCTGCTCGCCGCTCTTGAGCAGCCCGGTGTCGAAGCGCGCGTCCGACGACGTGGCAGTGTGAGCCGACGGACCGTCGTTGATCCAGGTGACCGTGCTGCCGATCGGAACGGTGATCGAGGTCGGGCTGTACTGGAAGTCGCTGATCCTGACGGTGGGGCCCTCGGAATCCTGGCCAGCCGCCGGTGGCGCCATCGCGAAAATGGCGGCGACGCTGATCACCGAGATTGCAAGATGTCGCTTCACACACACATTGTATGGTCGAACTCGGTTTTTCGTGGAGGGCGGCGCTTCTCCTTTACGCGCGCGCAGGGCCTCCGGTAGCGTCACCGGTAGCCCACCCAATCAGCTCCTCGACATGGTCGTCGGTCAGGCCGACTGCCGGTAGCGTCTCGATCAATAGCGTCGGAGCGCTGCGTTCGGTGGCCCAGAGGCGGCCGGCGTCGTCGATGTTGTCGTCGATCCAGGCGGCGGGACGGTCGCCCGCATACTCGCCGATCACGTCGATCTTCCAGTGAGAGCTGCCGAACCGAGCGCGGCCGTCGAAGGTCAAGGTAGGCAGCTCCTTGAAGGGCAGCCCCAAGATGTGCGGGAGGTACTCGTTGGCCTTCTCCTCCCAGCCCGTCGCCCAGACGAGATCGAAGCTGTCGGCCAACCGCACGAGCCGGGGACCGGCGTCGGGCGGGATGCAGTGGGCAATGCCGTCGATCCAGTGGAACGGCCCGGGCATTTCGTCGGCGGGATCGAAGTCGAAGAGGCTTAGGACACCGTCGACGTCGACGAAGAGGACCGGCTTGGCCACTACTTCGTGCGCACGAGCTGGCGGTCGATCACGTTGCCGAGCAGCTTGACGACGGCGCTGTCGCCACTGACCTTGACGTGGCCCTGCTCGTAGGCCTTCGCCCACTGGCGCAGCGTGCCCTCGCGCGCCAGCTCGTTGAACTGCTGACGCTGGACGATCACGTCGAGCCGAGCGTCACCGGCCGGATCGCGATCGACCTTCGGCCCGGGGACCTCGACGCGCCAGATCGGCGCGTCGCCACCGCGACTCGGCAGCTCGAGCCGGATCACCAGCTTGAGCTGGCGCAGCGACGGGACCTCCGTCGCCAGACGCTCGATTGCATCGCTGATCAGGGCTTTGGTATCGGTGGCTGACACTCAGTCGAGTCTAGTGAGCCGGACGCGACGGCCCCACTCGCCCTGGGGTCGATCGCACGCATCGGAGCCTCGCCCTTCAGCAGCGCCTCGCGGAACTCGTCGTCGGCGTCGCTCTGGGCGACGATTGCCCCACCGACGCCAATCGTCGTCGAGTCACCCTGCCGGACGATCGTCCGGATCGTGACGCTGAGGTCGCAGCCGCCACCGAGGCCGAAGTAGCCGATCGCCCCCGAGTAGACGCCGCGTGGCGCCTGCTCGAGCCCGTCGATGATCTCCATCGTTCGCAGCTTCGGGGCGCCGGTCATCGAGCCCGGCGGGAAGCAGGCGCTGACGCAGTCGGGCGCGTCGACGCCGGGGCGCAGCAGGCCGCGGACCGTCGAGACGAGCTGGTGGACGGTCTCGTAGGTCTCGACCTGCATCAGATGCGGCACGTGCACGGTCCCGATCTCGCAGACCCGGCCGAGGTCGTTGCGCAGCAGGTCGGTGATCATCAGGTTCTCGGCGCGGTTCTTCTCGCTGGTCCGCAGCTGCTCGGCGCGCCGCACGTCCTCGACCGGCGCGGCGCCGCGCGGCGCCGTTCCCTTGATCGGCTTCGCTTCGGCCCAGCGGTCGCGCCCGACACGCAGGAAGCGCTCCGGCGACGAGCTGAGCACGGCGGTATCGCCGAAACGGAGGTAGGAGGCGAACGGCGCCGGGTTGACGCGCCGCAGCTCGCGGTAGAGCTCCAGCGGGTCGGCAGCCGGATCCACGTCCGCGGAGATCTGGTTGGTCAGGCAGACCTCGTAGCTGTCGCCGTCGAGCAGCCGTTCGTGGCAGACGGCGATGTCGGCGAGGTAACGCTCGCGCGAACGTGCGAGCGTGAAGTCGACGGGTTGGCGGTCGAGCGCGGCCGCTCGCCAGGCCGGCGGTGGCGCGGCCTCGAGGTCCGCGAGGCGCGCGGCGGTGTCGGCGATCCAGCGCCTGCCGTCCGCGGCGTTCGCCGTGTCGGTCAGGCAGAGCAGGTAGGTGTGGCCCTCCTGGTGGTCGAAGGCGAGCATCCGGGCGGCGAACACGAACGCCGCGTCCGGCAGTGGCGCGTCGTAGCTCCGCTTGCCGCCGCAGTCGGCCTTCAGCTCGTAGCCGAGGTAGCCGGCGAAGCCACAGGCGAAGTCGAACGGCAGGTCGGCCGGAGCGACGTCGCGCAGCCGCCCCTGCTCGCGGCGGAGGTAGTCGAAGATCGTCTCGGCGTCAGCATCTCCGACGTCGTAGGTCACGACGTGACCGAGCGGACCGCTGTCGTCGCCGAGGAACGAGAACCGCGCGTCCCCGTCGCGCCGCGCGCTGTCGAGCCAGAACGCGTTCTCGCTACCGGCGTACAGCGCGATGAACGCCGCCTCGGCGTCAACGGGCACGTCGATCCGCTCGACCAGCAGCCGCATCAGGCCGCCACCGACAAGTCGCGGAAGTTGGCAAGCAGGCGGCGGCCGTGCTCGGTCGCGACGGACTCGGGGTGGAACTGGACGCCCCAGAGCGGGCGCGAGCGGTGAGCTACCGCCATCAGGACGCCATCGCTCGCCCAGGCAGTCGGCTCGAGCTCGTCGGGCAGCGCCCAGCCGGCGCAGAGCGAGTGGTAGCGGACGGCCTGGAACTCGCGCGGGATGCCGGCGAACAGCTCCGAGCCGTCGTGGATCACCGCGCCGGCGCGGCCGTGGATCGCCTCGGGCGCGCGCTCGACGCTGCCGCCGAAGGCCCAGCAGAGGCCCTGGTGGCCGAGGCAGACGCCGAGCAGCGGCACCTCGGCGAGGCGGATCGCGTCGATGCAGACGCCGAAGTCGTCCGGATCGTCCGCCCTTCCGGGGCCCGGCGAGAGGACGACGTTGTCGAAGTCGCGCCGCGCCAGCTCATCCCAGCTCGCCGCGTCGTTGAGCACCACCTCGGGCGGCTCGCCGTTGACCTCCCCCAGCAGCTGGAAGAGGTTGTAGGTGAACGAGTCGTAGTTGTCGATCAGCAGCGTCTTCATCGTCTCACCGCGCAGCCTGCGATCCTCGCAGGCCGTGACGGCCGACGGCCCGCTCTCCACCGCCCATCTCCCCCGCCCCGACCCCGCGCGCGGCGTCTTCGAGACCCTGCTGGTCGTCGACGGCCGTCCGGTCGAGCTCGACGCCCACCTCGACCGGCTCGCGATCAGCGTCCGCGAACTGTTCGGCGCCCCGGCGATGGCACGCGTCGCCGGCCCCGCCCGTATGCTGGCCGAAGCGCGGGCGGGCGAAGCCGCACCCGAGCCCGAGAGCGCCTCGCCCGCTCTGGCCCGTCTGCGCCTCACCGTCTCCCCCGACGGCCACGGCAAGCTGGATGTCACCGCCGTCACGGCCGAGGTCGATCCCGCGGCGGTGTTTCCCGACAACGGCCACGGCCTGGCACTCGCGCCGGTCACGGTCGCCGGCGGCCTCGGCGACCGCAAGTGGGCCGACCGGCGGCTGCTTGATCAGGCAGCGACACTGGTCGACGGCGCTCTACCGCTGATCGTCGACGCCGACGGCAGCGTTCTCGAGGCCGAACGAGCCAACGTCTTCGCCGTCGTGGACGGCACGCTGACCACCCCGCCCACCGACGGGCGCATCCTGTCCGGCATCGCGCGCGCCCGAGTCGTCGAGATCGCGCGCGAGCTGGGAGTCGAGGTCGCCGAGCGAGCTATTTCGCTCACCGACCTCGCCACCGCCGACGAGCTGTTCCTGACCGGCTCGGTCCGCGGCGTCGAGCCGGTTCGCACCGGCCCGACCACCGCACCTATTGCAGCGGCGCTACGCAGCCGCTGGCTTGCCTAGATCTTGTGGCGCTCCAGCAGCTTCTTGCCGATGACCATCTTCTGGATCTCGGAGGTGCCCTCGCCGATCAGCAGCAGCGGCGCATCGCGGTAGAGGCGCTCGATCTCGTACTCCTTCGAGTAGCCGTAGCCGCCGTGGATGCGGAACGACTCCTCGACGCAGAAGCGGCCGGCCTCGGAGGCGAACAGCTTCGCCATGCCGGCCTCGAGGTCGGAGCGCTCGCCGGCGTCCTTGAGCCGCGCGGCGCGGACCGTGAGCAGACGGGCGGCGTCGACCTGGGTCGCCATGTCGGCGAGCTTGAACTGGATCGCCTGGTGCTGGGCGATCGGGCGGCCGAAGGTCTTGCGCTCCTGTGAGTAGCGCAGGCCGAGCTCGAGCGCGCGCTGCGCGATGCCGACGCCGCGGGCGGCGACGTTGACGCGGCCGACCTCGAGCGCGTCCA
>CAZVRI010000089.1:0-7257 GCA_964629855.1 uncultured Thermoleophilaceae bacterium | reverse complement strand
GCCGGGCGTGCGCGCCGTCTTCGAGGCGACGCTGAAGCGGATCGAGGAGCTCGGCTCCAGCCCCTCCCCCGTCAGCTCCGGCGGCACGCCGAAGCTGAGCCCGTCAAGCCGCTCGGCGCTCGGCAGCGCGATCTCGTCGGGGTGGCCGGTCGACGTCGAGTCGCAGCTGTCGAGCCCGACCATGTGGCGCAGCATCAGCGCGGCATCGGTGACGTCGCGGGTCAGCGGTCCGGCCTGGTCAAGCGACGAGGCGAAGGCGATCATCCCGTAGCGCGAGATCGACCCATAGGTCGGCTTCAGCCCGACGATCCCGCACAGCGACGCCGGCTGGCGGATCGAGCCGCCGGTGTCGGTGCCGATCGCCCAGGGCGCCAGCCCGGCGGCGACGGCCGCCGCCGATCCGCCCGACGAGCCGCCCGGCACGCGGCTCTGGTCCCACGGGTTGCGGACCGCGCCGAAGGCGGAGTTCTCGTTCGACGAACCCATCGCGAACTCGTCCATGTTGGTCTTGCCGAGCATCGGCGCGCCGGCCTTGGCGAGCAGCTCGATCGCGGTCGCCGTGTAAGGCGGCAGGTAGCCCTCGAGGATTTTCGAAGCGGCGGCGCTAGGAGCGCCCGCGGTGCAGAAGAGGTCCTTGACCGCCAGCGGGACGCCGCCGAGTGGGGCATCGGCCGCCACCTCGGGTGCGTCGTCGGCGAGCCAGAGAAAGGCGTTGAGGTCGTCGGCGGCGGCGCGCTCGCGGTAGGCCGCCCACAGCTCGCCCGGCGACAGCTCGCCGGCGCGCACGCGCTCGGCCGCCGCGGCGGCGGTCAGCTCAACGATTCCGCTCATGCGCCGGGGCTCGGGACGCGGAAGCCGGAGCCGTCGCTGTCGGGGGCCTGGGCGAGCGCGGCATTGCGCGGCAGGCTCGGCCGTGGCTCGTCGGGGCGCAGGACGTTCTCGAGCGCGACGACGTGCGAGGTCGGCTCGACGTCGGCGAGATCGAGCTCGCCGATCTTCTCGATGTGCCCGAGCACCGACGAGAGCTCGCCGGTCATCGCCTCTACCTCGTCGTCACTGAGACGGAGGCGCGCGAGGCGCGCGACGTGGAGTACCTGCTCGCGGTCGATCATCGAGCGGCGATTCTAGGCGTGTCCGGCGCGCTCAGGCGGGCGGTAGGCCGGCCAGCTTCTCGACGGGCGGGTGCGCGTCGATCCGCACGCCGGTCGAGTCGGTCGGCTCGCCGGGCTTGCTGAGCCGCTCGTCGCGCATCGCGGCGAGCAGCCCGAAGAGGATGCCGAAGGTCGAGGCAAGGCCGAGCCAGGCGCCGATCTCGAGGGTCGCGTGCGGGATCGGCGGCGGTACCTCGAGCACGTCCGGGGTGCTGACGACTTGAATCACGACGACGAGCGTCATCACGATCGCCAGCAGCGTCAGGAGCGCCTCAGCGGACAGGCCGAAGCCTGGAGAGGTCCAGCGCGCCACGACCACCCAGACGACGATCGCAAGCAGCCCTAACAAGGCTAGGAAGACGTCCGTGCCGGTGAAGACCTCCCACGCGTTCCAGGTGGCGGTCTTGATGTCCGGCTCACCCAGCGTGTTGTTGAAGTACGAGCCCTCGACCGGCCCACCAGGACTCAAGTAGGTGAAGGGCCCCTCCAGCCCCCACCACGGCAGGAACAGCGAGATGAGCAGCCCGACGCCGGAGACGCCGAAGATCCACTCGCCGATCCTGAGCCGCTGGAGGTTCATCGCGGCGGGAGCCTAGTGGCGGACAGCCGCGTCCGGTGCGGCGGCCTGCGCCCGCGCCGTGCGGACGGTGTTGACCAGCAGCATCGCGCGCGTCATTGGGCCGACGCCGCCCGGCACGGGCGTGATCGCCGCTGCCTTCTCCTTGACTGCCTCGTAGTCGACGTCGCCGACGAGTTTGCCGTCGACGCGGTTGGTGCCGACGTCGATCACCACCGCTCCCTCGCGGACCATGTCGGCGGTGACGGTGTTCGGCCGTCCGACCGCCGCGACGATCACGTCCGACTCGCGGCAGACCGCGCCCAGATCACGCGTCCGCGAGTGGCAGTGCGTGACTGTCGCGTTGGCGGCCAGCAACAGCGCCGCGACCGGCTTGCCGACAAGGATCGAACGACCGATCACCGCGACGCGCGCCCCCTCGAGCTCGACGCCGGCGTGGTCCAGCAGCTCCATCACCCCGGCGGGCGTGCACGCCACCAGCGCCTCCTCGCGGCCGTGGGCAAGCAGCCCAGCGTTCGCCGTCGTCAGCCCGTCAACGTCCTTGGCGCGGTCGATCAGCGGAATCAGCGCGTCTTGGTCCAGATGTCCGGGCAGCGGCAGCTGCAGCAGGATGCCGTGAACCCGCTCGTCGGCATTCAGCGACGAGATCAGCTCCGCCAACTCCTCCTGCGACACATCGCCGGCCGGCGCATGATGAAACGACTCGATCCCGACCTCAGCACAGTCTTCCCGCTTCATCCGCACGTAGACCGCCGAAGCCGGGTCATCGCCGACAAGGATCGTCGCCAGCCCCGGCGTCACACTCGCCGCACGCAGCTCCTCCACCTCACGCGCGACACGCTCGCGAACCGAAGCCGCAACCGCCTTCCCGTCGATCACCTCAGCCGCCATCAATCACCTTTCCGTTTCAGCGGCGCATAGTCCGCCATCAGCTTCTTCTCGCCAACCCCGCCACCAAACCGCACCATCACGATCCCGCCCGCCTCGAGCGAAGTCACCACACCCTCGCCGAACTTCGCATGCACCACATCCTCGCCCACATTGAAGTGCGCACCCACCACCACCGCCGGCTTAGACGAGATTTGGGGGTCCCGGCGGCGCGATTCCCAAGCAGAGTCGGGACCCCCAAATCCCGGCGTACCTCCCCCGCTCCAAGTCGTAGCCGCCCGCGCCGCCCCAACCTGCTCCTCAGCGTCCGTCAGCTCCACTGGAATCTCCGCCAAGAACCGACTGGGCACGTTCCACTCCCGCGCCCCATACAGCGCCCGCGTCCGCGCATGGGTCAGCGTCAGCTCCTTGCGCGCCCGCGTCATCCCGACGTAACAGAGCCGCCGCTCCTCCTCCACATCGCCCGCCTCGATCGAGCGTGAGTGCGGGAATACCCCGTCCTCGCAGCCGATCATGAACACCACGTCGTACTCGAGGCCCTTCGCGTTGTGGAGGGTCATCAGGGTCACGACGCCCTCGTCGTCGGAGAGGTCGTCCTGCTGCGAGAAGAGCGCGATCTGCTGCAGGAACTCCTCGACCGACGGCTCTTGGCCGCCGCCGTCGTCGTCGACCCCGCCGAGCGCGCCGCCGCGCGCCGCGTCGTACTCGCGCGCCACGCCGACCAGCTCCTCGAGGTTCTCGATCCGGCCCTGCGACTCGAACGAGCGGTCCTTCTCGAGCGCCTCGAAGTAGCCGACCTCGTGCAGGACGTCGTTGACGAGGTCGCCGACGCGGGCGCCGTCGGCACGGTCGCGCAGCTTCTCCATCGTCTCCATGAAGCGACTGACCGCCTTAACCGCCGCCGCTCCGAGGCCGGGCACGTCCTCGGGCGTGCTGGCGACGTCGAAGATCGGCTCGCCGATCGTGTTCGCGTGGGAGATGATCCGCGCCTGCGACGTCTGGCCGATGCCGCGCCGCGGCGAGTTGACGATCCGCCCGAACGAGACGACGTCGTGCGGGTTGGTCAGCAGGGTCAGGTAGGCGAGCGCGTCCTTGATCTCGGCGCGGTCGTAGAACTTCGTCCCGCCGATCACCTGGTAGCTGACGCCGTAGCGGACGAGCGTGTCCTCGAGCACGCGTGACTGCGCGTTGGTCCGGTAGAAGACGGCGACGTCGTTGCGTGAGCCGCCGTTCTCGACGTGGCGCTCGATCGCGCCGGCGACGTAGCGGGCCTCAGCGTGCTCGTCCTCGAGCTCGCGGAGACGGACCGGCTCGCCGCCCTCCTGGTCGGTCCAGAGGTTCTTGCCGATCCGTTCGCGGTTATTGCGAATCACCCCGTTCGCCGCGTCGAGGATCGTCTGCGTCGAGCGGTAGTTCTGCTCGAGCTTGATCACCGTCGCGTCGGGGAAGTCGTGCTCGAAGTCGAGGATGTTGCGGATGTCGGCGTGACGGAAGCGGTAGACCGACTGGTCCTCGTCGCCGACGACGCAGATGTTGCGGTGCTCGTCGGCGAGCAGGCGCAGCCAGACGTACTGGGCGTGGTTGGTGTCCTGGTACTCGTCGACGAGGACGTGGCGGAAGGAGCGGCGGTAGCGCTCGAGCACCTCCGGGAACATCTGGAAGAGGCGGGCCGACTGGAGCAGCAGGTCGTCGAAGTCCATCGCGTTCATGCCGTGGATCCGCTGCTCGTAGAGCTCGTAGACGTCGGCGACGGTCTGCTCGAAATAGCCGCCGACCTTGAGCTTGTAGGCGGCGGCGTCGAGCAGCTGGCTCTTGGCGTCGGATATCTGGCGCTTGACGGCCCGCGGCGCGTAGCGCTTGGGGTCGGCTCCGACCTCCTCGATGCACTGCTTGACGAGCCGGACCGAGTCGGACTCGTCGTAGATCGTGAAGCCGCGCGTGTAGCCGAGCTTGTCGGCGTCGGCACGCAGGATCCGCGCGCAGGCGGAGTGGAAGGTCATCACCCACATCGCCCGCGCCTGGTTGCCGACGAGCTGCTGGACCCGCTCGCGCATCTCGGCCGCGGCCTTGTTGGTGAACGTGATCGCCAGGATCTCGCTCGCCCGCGCCTGCCGGGTCCCGACCAGATAGGCGATCCGCCGCGTCAGCGCGCGCGTCTTCCCCGACCCCGCCCCGGCGAGGATCAGCAACGGCCCCTCACCGTGCGTCACCGCCTCGCGCTGCGGCTCGTTCAGCCCCTCCAACAGCCCCGCGACCCGGCTCTCAGCCGTCTGCTGCTCCGAACCTGGGGCGGTCGCGCTCACCCCGTCCAGGATAGGGCCGCAGGCGGCCGTCCCTCACGGCGTCTAGCCTCGCGGCGATGGGGCTGTGCGACGAGGTGCGGGCGAGCTGTGCGGCGATCGCGGAGTCGGCGCGGGACGTAGCTGTCGATCTGGGCCGGGTCGGGGCGATCGAGGCGGGTCCGGAGCCTGAGCTGGACCCGGAGCGGCACTACCTGGAGGGGTCGGCGGAGGACGTGGCGATGTTCACGTTGACGCTCGACGCGATCAACTTCGGGTCGGGCTGGTTCCCGACGCTGCGCAAGCGGCCGGGATGCTCGGGCTACAACACGATCGCCTGGGCGCTGACCGACCGCTTCCGGACCGCGGGCCCGTGGTCGCCAGACGAGTTGGCGACGCTCGACGCGGACACCGTCGCCGACGTGCTCGGGCAGGAGCGCGGGCACGAGCTGATGGCCCTCTACGCGGAGGCGCTGCGCCAGCTCGGCGCGTTCATCGGGGAGCGGAGCACGCTCGAGGTCGTGGCGGCCGCGGGCGGCTCGGCGGAGCGGCTCGCCGAGCAGCTAGCGGCGGGTATGCCGCTATTCGACGACCCCGGCTTCTACAAGCGCGCCCAGATCGTGGCGAGCGATCTCGTACTCGCCAGCGTCGCCGAGTTCGGCGACATCGACCGGCTGACGATCTTCGCCGACAACCTCGTCCCCCACGTCCTGCGCGTCGACGGCGTGCTGCGCTACTCGGACGGCCTCGCCACAACGATCGACGCGGAGGCGCTGCTGCCACCCGGCGGCGCCGAGCGCGAGATCCGCGCCTGCGCCGTCGTCGCCTGCGAGGCGATCGCCGCCGACCTCGGCGTCCCGCCGCGCGTGCTCGACAACTGGCTGTGGAACCGCGGCCAGCAGCCGCGTTACAAAGCGATCCCGCGCCACCGCACGCGGACCACCGCCTACTGAGACGCGCTCAGCCGGAGGCGGGGTCGTTGCCGGCGCCGCGGCTAAGCGGGCGGACCTGCGCACCGGCTTCCGGCTGCTTGCCGGTCAGCTCGGCGACCAGCTCCTCGAGCTCGCCGATCCGCTCGGCCATCCCTTTGAGCGCGTCGGCAACCGGATCGGGCAGGTGCGCCCAGTCGGCGTCGGGCCCCTCGGGCCGGCTGCCGTTGACGCGCACCGGATGGCCGGGGTTGCCGACGACCGTCGAGTCCGGCGGAACATCGTGGATCACGACTGAGTTGGCGCCGATCTTCGCGCGGTCGCCGATCGCGACCGGGCCGAGCAGCTTCGCCCCCGACCCGACGACGACGTCGTCACCGACCGTCGGGTGGCGCTTGCCCCCCTCGAAGCCGGTGCCGCCGAGCGTGACCCCCTGGTAGAGCGTCACGTTGTCGCCGATCTCGGCGGTCTCGCCGATCACGACGCCGGCGCCGTGGTCGATGAATAGCGCCTTGCCGATCCGCGCCGCCGGATGGATCTCGACGCCGGTGATCACCTTCGTCAGGTTGGCGAGGAAGCGTGGCACGACCGGGACTCCCGCCTGGTGCAGCGCATGGGCGATGCGGTGCGACAGCAGCGCCTGGACGCCACCGTAGGTGAGCAGGATCTCCGTCCGTCCGACATCGTGCGCGGCTGGATCGCGTGCCTGCGCGGCCTCCAGGTCCTCGCGCACCTCACGTGTGACGCGCGCCGATGTGTCCAGTCCCGGCATGGCTAGAAGGTTACGGGGCGAAGAAAGGCGCGCTGACGTAGCGCTCGCCGGAGTCCGGCATGATCGTGACGATCCGCTTGCCGGCCATCTCGGGGCGCTTCCCGACCTCGATCGCCGCGCACAGCGCCGCGCCGCACGAGATCCCGGCCAGTACGCCCTCGCGGACCGCGCACTCGCGCGCCGTCGCGACGGCGTCCTCGTCGGAGACGGCGATCACCTCGTCGAGGATCGCCCGGTTGAGCACCGCCGGCACGAAACCGGCGCCGATGCCCTGGATGCGGTGCGGACCCGGCCGTCCGCCCGAGATCACCGGCGAGCTCGCCGGCTCGACCGCGACGACGCGCAGATCGGGATTGAGCTCTTTCAGCCGCTCGCCACAGCCGGTGATCGTCCCGCCCGTACCGACCCCGGCGACCAGCACGTCGACCCGTCCGTCGGTGTCGCGCCAGATCTCCTCGGCCGTGGTGCGGCGGTGGATCTCCGGGTTGGCCGGGTTCTTGAACTGCTGGGGCATGAACGAGTTGGGCGTGCTCTTGAGCAGCTCCTCGGCCTTTCGGACGGCGCCCGGCATCCCTTCGGCGGCGGGGGTCAGGATGATCTCGGCGCCGAACGCCTTGATCAGTCGACGCCGCTCCAGGCTCATGCTTTCCGGCATGGTGAC
>CAZVRI010000088.1:0-7485 GCA_964629855.1 uncultured Thermoleophilaceae bacterium | reverse complement strand
CGGCCGCCGAGGGCGTGGTACGGGTGCCGACGTTGTGCCTCCGCGGGTGGCGACGCATTTTGCGTCCGCGCGCTGCAGGCGGAGTCGAGCGCGCAGCCCCTCCCGTCGACTACGTGAGAACCCTCAGCCGACAAGCCGCGCCAGGGACGGGGCGAAGTCGCCGACGAAGCCGAAAGCGCGTGGACCAAAATCGGAGACAGGACCCGCGGGAAGCACGCCCCGATCCCGAGCTAGTCCAGCTTCAACTCCGAGAGCTTGGCCCAGCGGGGGTCGGGCTCGGGGTCGTGGGCGTGGGTGGGGTCTTGGTTGAGGTTGGTGCCGCAGACGGTGCAGAGGCCGAGGCAGTCGTCGTTGCAGAGGATGCGGGTCGGGAGCGCTAGGGCGAGGGCGTCGCGGGCCCAGGCGCTGAGGTCGACGACGTCTTCCTTGACGTAGGGGGAGCGGAGCTCGGCGGAGTCGCCTGGCTGGTCGACCTCGCGGGCGTCGACGTCGACGCGGGCGTTGGCGTCCTCGAGGCAACGGGTGCAGGGGCCGTGGAGGTCGACCGCGAAGCGGAGGCGGAGCGCGTGGCCGGAGGTGGTGCGGGCGACGTCGAGGACGGCGTCGGTGTAGCCGCCGGCGCTGTAGGTCTGGCCGCCGAAGGCGAGCTCTTTGACGGGGACTTCGAAGTCGAGCTGCTTCGCCTCGCCTGAGGCGAGCCTCAGCGTGCCGACATCGAACTCATCGATTCGCTGGGCCATACATCGACCCTAGCGGGCACGGCAGCCGGGTCTAGGAGACCTCGGCCTCCTCGCGGCCTTGGAGTCGGTCACGGCCGCGCTGGACGGCGGCGGTGAACTTCTCGAGGTTGATCTCGAGGGTGTTGAGGATGTCGTCGGCGTAGTCCTCGGCGCCGAGACGGATCTCGCGCTCGCGGGCGCGGGCGTCCTCGACGATCTCGTCGGCCTGGCGCTCGGCCTGCTTGACGACCTCCTCGTCGGAGATCAGCTGGATCTGCTCCTCGCGGGCCTCTTTGACGATCCGCTCAGCCTCGCGCTTGGCCTCGGCGAGCATCTCCTGACGCTCCTTGACGATCCAGCGCGCCTGCTTGATCTCCTCGGGGATCGTGGCGCGCATCTGATCGAGGATGTCGTAGATCTCCTCTTTGTCGACGCGGACCTGGTCCGTGAGCGGCACGGGCTTGGCGTTGTGGACGGTGTCGTCCAGCTTGTCGATGAGTACTAGGACGTCCATAGATGAACCTCAGTTCGTCAGCGCTCGAGCGCTTCCTGCAAGCGAGAGGCTACCGGCGCGGGCACCAATCCGGTGAGATCCCCTCCGAACATTGCCAGCTCCTTGACGCCGCTGGAGCTGAGGAAGCTGAATTGTGGGGCCGCCATCAGGTAGGTGCTCTCGATGTCTGGGGCCATCTTGCGGTTGAGCTGGTTCATCTCGAACTCGTACTCGAAGTCCGAGATCGCGCGCAGGCCCTTGACGATCGTCTTGGCACCGTTCTCGCGGGCGAACTCGACGAGCAGGTTGTGGAACGACTTGACCTCAACGTTGCCGAGCGCGGCGACCTCGGCCTGGATGAACTCGACGCGCTGCTCGGCGGTGAATACGGTCTTCTGCTTGCGCACCGGCTGGTCGACGACCCCGACGATCACCTTGTCGAACACCTCGGCGGTGCGGGTGATGATGTCGATGTGGCCGAGCGTGACCGGGTCGTAGGAGCCCGGGCAGACGGCGGTTCCGCTGGTGCGATTAGCCATGGCGGTGGACCGCGATCCGTGTGTCGCCGTAGCTGCGGTCACGCAGCAGCGGGAAGGGCAGTTCGAGCGGGGCTCGCTTGTTGGACTCGGTCACGATGACGGCGTCTTCAGCTAGGACTGGCGGGAGGAGCTCCGCCAGCTCTGGAGCGAGGCGGACAGCGGAATCATACGGAGGGTCGGCGAAGACGAGGTCGTAGGGGTCGCCGCCGGCGGCCGTGGCGAGGTAGGCGAGCACGTCGCGGCGCTGGACTGGCGCCTGCAGGCCGAGCTCGGAGAGGTTGCGGCGGATCGCCGTGACGGCGGCCTGTGAGCTGTCGACGAAGACCGCGGCGGCCGCCCCGCGCGACAGCGCCTCGATCCCGAGTGCGCCCGATCCGGCGTAGAGGTCGAGCACCCGCAGGCCGGATATGTCGCCGAGGATCGAGAACAGAGCCTCGCGGACGCGGTCGGCGGTCGGGCGGGTCGCGTCGCCGGCTGGGGCGACGAGCTTGCGGCCGCGCAGCTCGCCGGCGACGACCCTCATGCGGGGATCGGGTCGAGGTCGGAGCCAAAGTGCTCGACGACCGCCGCGCGCAGCAGTCCGTTCTCGGGCAGCTCGAGCCGCGGGTCGGCCGTGAGCAGCTCGTCGGCGCGCAGCTTGGCGCGCTCGAGCAGCTCCTGATCGTCGGGCAGCCGTGCGACGCGGAACTCGGGCAGGCCGGACTGGCGCGTGCCGAGCACCTCCCCCGCCCCGCGCAGCTCGAGGTCGATCTCGGCGAGCCGGAAGCCGTCGCGCTCGTTGGCGAGCGCCATCAGCCGCGGCAGCTTCGGATCTCCGAAGAGGATGCAGAGCGAGGCGTGGCCGCCGCGACCGACGCGGCCGCGTAGCGGTCGGCGGCCTCGATCAGCATCACAGTCGCGTTGGGAACGTCGATGCCGACCTCGATGACGCTCGTCGCGACGAGCACGTCGGCGTCGCCGGCGGCGAAGCTGCGCATCGCCTCCTGTTTCTTGGCGGCCGACATCTGGCCGTGGATCAGTGCGACGCGGTGGTCGGCGAACTCGGTCCGCGCGAGGCGGTCGGCCTCCACGGTCGCGGCCTTCGCCTGGAGCGCCTCGGACTCCTCGACGAGCGGGCAGACGACGAAGCACTGGCGGCCGGCGGCGATCTCCTCGCGGATCCGCTCGTAGGCGCGTGCCCGGGCGCGGGCGCCGTCGACGACGAACGTCTCGACCGGGCGCCGGCCGGCGGGCAGCTCGCGCAGGACGGTCGCTTCGAGGTCGCCGTAGGCGGTCAGCGCGAGCGTGCGCGGGATCGGCGTGGCGGTCATGTGCAGGACGTGCGGCGCGAGCTCGCCGGGTGCCTTCGAGTCGAGCGCGGCCCGCTGGCGGACGCCGAAGCGGTGCTGCTCGTCGACGACGCAGACGGCGAGGTCGCGGAACTCGACGCTGTCCTCGATCAGCGCGTGGGTGCCGACGACGAGCGACAGCTCGCCGGACGCGAGCCGGGCGAGCAGGTCGCGGCGGCGGGCGGCGGGCGTCGAGCCGGTCAGCAGCTCGACCGGCACTGTCCCGCCGAGCAGGCTGTCGATCGTCGCGAGGTGCTGCTCGGCGAGCGTCTCGGTCGGCGCCATCAGCGCGGCCTGACGTCCGTTCTCGACGGCGCGCAGCATCGCGGCGAGCGCGACGGCGGTCTTGCCGCTGCCGACCTCACCCATCAGCAGCCGCTGCATCGGCCGCGAGCGGGCGAGATCGGCGTCGATCTCGGCGCAGGCGCGGGCCTGGTCGCCGGTCAGCTCGAACGGGAGCGCGGCGCGCCAGGGGTCGACTATCGCGCCCGTTGCCTCGAGCGCCGCCGCCTCGCGGCGGCCGCGCCGCGATCGCCTCCGTCCGGTGACGGCGAGCTGGAGCAGGAAGAGCTCCTCGAAGGCGAGCCGGCGGCGGGCGCCGGCGGCCTCGTCCTCGCCGTCGGGGAAGTGTGCGGCGGCGATCGCCGCCGAGCGGTCGGGCAGTCCTTCCGCCACGCGCAGCGCGGTCGGCAACGGCTCTACGACATGGCGGATCAGCTTGTAGTCGTCCCAAACCAGCTTGCGCAAGGCCGCCGGTTCGAGTCCGTGCGTCGCGGGGTGCACCGGAACCAGCCCGACGGTATGTACAGGAGCCTCGCCTCCGCTGATCAGCTCGTAGTCGGAGACCGCGAACTCGTTGCGTCGCTTGCGCTTGCCGTGCAGGAGGACCGGTGTCCCTGGCGGCAGCTTGCGCGGGATCGACAGCTGGTTCCACCAGACCGCGAGCATCGGCCCGGTGTCGTCGAAGACGTGCGCCTCGACCTTCTTGAGCCCGCGGCGCCGGGTCGGCCGGACCTTCACGTCACGGACGGTGACCGCCACGGTCGCCTCCTCCCCCACGCCGATCTCGCCGATGCCGCGCACCTCGCGGCGGTCGCGGTGGGTATGCGGCAGGTGCTCGATCAGGTCGCCGTGCGTCGCGATCCCGAGCGCGGCCAACCCCTTCGCGGTCTGCTTGCTCACCGGCAATGGCTCCGCCAGCACACTCGGCCGCGGGATCGAGCGCACCGCGGCTGGACTTGGGGTCAGCTCCTCGGTGCTGGCGAACGCCTTCAAGTCACTCTGCGCAGAGCAGCCACCACCACGCCGGCTGGCCGCCGTCGTGGTAGTCGAGCTCGATGTCGCCGGGAAGGGCGGCGGCGACGGCGGCTTCGCCGAGCGGCGCGGCGGCGCCGGCGATGCAGGTCACGAGCTCGGCGTCTTCGGCGAGCGCGTTGAGCGTTGCCGCGAGCGTCTCGGCGGGATCGCCCCAGGCGACCAGCTCATCGCCGCGGTAGCCGACGGCGTCGCCGACGGCGAAGCGGCCGTCTGGATCGTCCTTGGCCGCCTCGGCGACTCCGCCGACGGCGAGGGCGTCAGCGGCGTCCGCGACAGCCTCCGCGTTGGCGGTCGCGCCACGCGCCGGGTCGAAGGCCAACAGCGCCGCCAGCCCCTCCTGCTGGGCGCGGGTCGGAACGACGCACACGGGCCGCTCGGCGAGCTTCGCGGCCTCCTCGGCGGCCATGATCACGTTCGGGCTGTTCGGTAGCAGCAGCACCTCGCGGCCGTCCGAGGTCCCGATCGCCTCGAGCAGCTCGGCGGTCGACGGGTTCATCGTCGGGCCGCCCTCCAGCACGTCGACGCCCAGCTCGCGGTAGAGCGCCTGCATGCCCGGCCCGGTGGCGACCGCGACGACGGCGCAGGTCGGGCGCGGGCCGGCGAGGCGCGCGTTGCGGTCGGCGACCTGCTCGCGCATGTCCGAGGCCTCGAGCCGCGACACCTCGCCATGTTCGGCGAACAGCGCGACTGCGGCGTCGGGCGTGTCGGTGTGGACATGGACGCGCAGCGCGCGCGCGTCGCCGACGACGAGCACGCTGTCGCCGATCCGCTCCAGCGCCGGCACGAGCGACTGGCCGTCGATCTCGACGCCGGTGACGGCGAAGTTGGTGCAGTAGCGGTAGGTCGAGGATTCGTGCTGGGTCGCGTGGATCGCGCGCGCCGGCTCGTGGTGGGCGAGCTCGATCTGCTGCTGTCCACGCAGCGCGGCGACGACGCCCGCGACGATCACGGTCAGGCCGTAGGCGCCGGCGTCGACGACGCCGGCCTCCTTGAGCACGGCCAGCTGTTCGGGCCCCTTGTCGACCGCCTCCTTGGCGGCGTCGAGGGCGCGCTCGAGCACGTCGGCGATCAGCGCGTCCTGCTCCTCGGCAGTGGCGTCGGGACCGAGCCGCTGGTGGTCCATGTGGGCGATGTCCTGGGCGACGCGGTGCGCCATCGCCCGCACCGCGCTGAGCATCGTCCCCTCGGCCGGGTTGCGGACCGAGGCGTACGCGGCGTCGGCGGCGCGCGCGAACGCGGCCGCGACCAGCACCGGGTCGACGAGCTCGCCGGGCCGCGAGGCGAGCTCCTCGGCGGCGCCGCGCACGATCTGCGACAGGATCACGCCGCTGTTGCCGCGCGCGCCGAGCAGAGCCGCACGCGCAACTGCCGAGACGACTTCCTCACGCCCGACCCCGTCGAGCGGCTGGCCGTTGAGGACGTTCAGCTCGTCCATCACGGCGCGCATCGTCATCGCCATGTTGTCGCCGGTGTCGCCGTCGGCAACCGGGAAGACGTTGAGATCGTTGACCTCGTCGCGGCGGCTCTCCAGCTCGGCGAGCGACGCGGCGACGACACGTCTGAAGCGAATCAGGCTCTCGTCAGGCACAGAAGCTTTCTACACCGCCGACCGGCGGAGTTTTCGCGCGAACTTCAGGCGGCTTTGGTGATCTTGCCGGCCTTGAGGCACCGGGTGCAGACGTACTCACGCGAAGGCGTGCCCTTGATGTCGATCCGGACCTTCTGCAGGTTCGGGTTGAAACGCCGCTTGGTGGCGACCATCGAATGGCTGCGGCTCTGTCCGAAGGCAGGGCCCTTGCCGCATGAGTAACAGACCTTTGGCACGGCGCGGCAGGTTAGCAGGCGTCAGCCGCCGAGCCGCGCGCGCATGGTCGACATCGCGACTACTGCACGCGCCGCGTCCTCACCCTGATGGCGTTTGCCATCGCCGGTGCGAGCGAGCGCCTGGGCCATGTTGTCGACGGTCAGGACGCCGAAAGCGCACGGAACGCCCGTGTCGAGCGACACGCGAGCGATGCCGGAGGCGGCCTCGGAGCAGACGAAGTCGTAGTGGTCGGTCTCGCCTCGGATCACCGCACCGAGGCAGGCGACGCCGTCGGCGCCGGACTCGGCGAGGTACTTGGCGGCGAGCGGCAGCTCGAAGGCGCCGGGGACGTCGTGGACTTCTACCGTCCCGCCGGCCTCCTCGAAGACGCCGCGCGCGCCCGCCACAAGCCGCTCGGCGAGGTCCTCGTAGAAGCGACCGACGGCGATCGCCCAGCGATCAGCCATCCTGGCTCTCCCCCTTCTCGCGGTCGGCGCGCCGCTCCTCGGCGATCATCTCCTCGTCGAGCGCCAGGCCCTGGTGGTGGAGCAGGTGCCCCATCTTCTCGGCCTTCGTGCGCAGGTACTCCTCGTTGTGCGGGTTCGACTGGTGCTGGATCGGGATCTGGTCGCTGACGCGCAGGCCGTAGCCCTCCAGGCCGACGATCTTCTTCGGGTTGTTGGTCAGCAGCCGGATCGAGCTGAGCCCGAGGTCGACGAGGATCTGGGCACCGATGCCGTAGTCGCGCAGGTCGGCGGGCAGGCCGAGCTCGAGATTCGCCTCGACGGTGTCGCGCCCCTGCTCCTGGAGGCGGTAGGCCTTGAGCTTGTTCAGCAGGCCGATGCCGCGCCCCTCCTGGGACAGGTAGAGCAGGACGCCCGCGCCCTCCTGCTCGATCCGCGCGAGCGCGTCCTCGAGCTGCTGGCCGCAGTCGCAGCGCAGCGAGTGGAAGACGTCGCCGGTCAGGCACTCCGAGTGGACCCGGACGAGCACGTCGTCGGCGCCGTCGATGTCGCCCTTGACCATCGCCATGTGATGCTTCTCGTCGACGAGCGAGCGGAAGCCGACGGCGCGGAATTCACCGAAGGCGGTCGGCAGGCCGGTCTCGACGACGCGCTCGACCAGCTTGTCGTTGCGCCTGCGGTAGGCGATCAGGTCGGCGATCGTGATCAGCTTGAGGTCGTGGCGCTGGCAGTAGCCGGTCAGGTCGGGGACGCGCGCCATCGTGCCGTCGTCGTTGAGGATCTCGCAGATCACGCCGGCCGGGTTGAGGCCGGCGAGGCGG
>CAZVRI010000087.1:0-7879 GCA_964629855.1 uncultured Thermoleophilaceae bacterium | reverse complement strand
TCTCGACCCGCGCGGCGCTCAACCGCCACCGCTGGGCGATCGGCGAGATGGAGGGCCGGACCAACCACGGGCCGTCGAACCTGCGCGTCCACGACGCGGTGCTCGGCTGCCTACGCGCCGCCGGCTTCTCGCTCGAGACGACGGTCCACGCCTACTCCGTCCAGGACGCGTACATCTACGGATTCGTGCTCCAGGAGACCGACATGTCGTCGGAGACCCCGGAGGACTTCGCCGCGGAGGCGCAGCGCCAGATGCGCGAGTACGCAGCCGTGCTGGCCGACTACCCCCATCTCGTCGAGGTCGTCGGCGGATACGTCGCCGAGTCCGGCTACGACTACGACGCCGAGTTCCTGTTCGGCCTCGACGTGATCCTCGACGGCCTGGAGCGGCTGCTCGACGCCTAGCGCTCGGGGACGGCGACCAGGCTCGCGAAGAGCTTCTCGATCGTCGCGGCCGGGTCGTCGGTCAGCCCGGTGTGGACGTCGGAGGGCTGGACGACGGTGCTCGACGGGGCGACGATCCAGCCGAAGCGCTCGGAGCGATCCAGCTCGGCGATCGGGTTGTCGGCCTTGCCGGCTGCGACTCGCTCGAGCAGCTCCATGTGGGCCTTGACGGCCTCGATGTCGATCGACGGGTCCAGCACCCGCAGCCGCTCGTCGTCGACACGGCTGCGGACCCCGAGGAACCCGCAGCGACGGCAGTGCAGGACGATCGCGACGTTCATCGCCTCGCCGCGGGGCAGCGAAGGCACAACGCGCAGCAGCGCGTACTGGAACGACTCAGCCACCTGTCCGCGCCTCCTCTGCGTGAGCGACCCAGCGCCGAGGCCCGGCCATGGCGCCAGCAGGTACTCGACGTACGTCTCGGCAGCGGCGCCCTGAAACCAGTCCGGCGGGACGTTGGCGGTCAGCGACTCGAGCAGGGTCCGGTCCACGATCGGCGCCAGCCTCTCATCCGCGTCGGCGATCGACGCCGCGTGCGGCAGCAGCACGTGCTCGCCGATCGCGGCGAACACCCCGCCGGCCGCGTCCGGGTTAAGGCCGGCGTGCTGGCGGTAGAGCGCGGCACCGTGGTCGATCAGCCACAGCTGGCCATGCCAGACGAGCAGGTTGGTGTTGCGCGGTGTGCGGTCGACGTTCTCGGTCAGCGCATCGAGCCACACGACGGCGGCCGCCTCCTCGGCCGGTACGTCGAGCCCGCAGCCCGGCAGGTACATCAGCGACCCCGGCAGGAAGTCCAGCCCCGCGTTGGCTCCCGCGCTGGCCTGGAGCAGATCCTGGATCTCCGGGTCGGGCTCGGCGTCGGCGATGTGCGGGTCGAGGTCAGCGACCACCAGCTCCGGCACGCGCAGGCCGAGCGCCCGCCCCAGCTCCCCGACCAGGAACTCGGCGACCAGCGCGCGCGGCCCCTGTCCGGCGCCACGCAGCTTGACCACGTAGAGCCCGTCGTCGTCGGCCTCCACCAGCGCCGGCAGCGAACCGCCCTGGCGCAGCGGCGCGACATAGCGAATGGCCTCCACGGTGCGCACGCGCGCAGGCTAACGGGCAGCCACTAACAGCGCAGCGGTGTCGCACATACAGCGAGCGCGTGTTTCACAACGCGCGCCCGGGCGCGCAGGATCGTCTCGGACAGCAACCAATTCCGGGAGAACGAAGACAGATGAGAACACGATCCGCCGCCGTTGCCATCGCCTTGCTGGCGACCCTGGCGACGGCCAGCGCCGCCGAGGCCGCGCCGGGCATCAAGACCGCGCGCTTCGTCGCCTACGTGGAGGGCAAGCAGACGACGAAGTGGAACGTGCCGCGCTGGAACACCTACCGCGACTGCCAGGGGCAGCGCTGGGAGCAGGCCACGGGCAGCGAGACGACCCGCTTCCGCACCAAGCCGATGCGGCTGCTGGCCTACAAGCCGCCGCTCGCCACCGTCCCGCAACTGCGCTACGGCGGCTGGAGCATGTTCGGGGAGCAGCGCGCGGACGCGCTCGCCGGCAGCGGCAAGATCGTCCGCGAGGGCAAGCACCAGCGCGGGATCGAGCCGTCGGAGTGCTTCGACGGCGACGAGCCGACCGTGACCGACACCGGTCCCTACGACTGCGGCAGGCGGGCGTTCGACCCCGGGGTCCGGCTCGAGTGGATCGGCCGCCGCATGACGGTCCGGGCCGACGATCTCGTCGTCCCGCTCGACGGCTCAGGCGACTACGACAACTGCCCGCTGATGGCGGCCGACGGCCCCGACGAGGGCAGCTTCACCGCGATCGCCCAGCGCTTCCCGCCACGCGGCCTGTTCAACCGCAGTCAGGGCCTGATCGTCGTCGTCGGCAAGAAGACGTGGTCGGGCAAGGTCGCCTCCGGCCACGGCACCTCAACCACCACAACCACGTTCACGGTGCGCCTGCGCCGCGCACGCTGACTCAGCGGCGGGTCTTCGCCTTCGGCTGCTTGACCTTCGGCTTCGGCTTCGGATGGAGCTTGAGGTCGACCGTGCGGTCCGCGGGCTTCGCTCCCCGTCCCGGGAACGACCGCTTGACGACGAGGACCCGCCGCTTCTTGCCCTTCGCCTGCTTCGGCTTCTGGACCTTGCCGAGCTTGCAGTTGGCCGACTTCAGCGCCCGCTTCGCCTGCTTGAGCGTCTTGCCGGCGAGCTTCGGGACCTTGCATGCGGGACGCGGCGCCGGGCCGCCTCCTCCGTCCGGAGGCGCAGAAGACACCTTCGAGCGCGTGTACGAGATCGGCGCCGAGCAGGCAGAGGTGTTGCTGGCCGCGTCGCTGGCGGTTGCCGAGAAGGTGGCGGTGACGCCCTCGTCGACCGCGACCGTCAAGCCGGGCGAGCCGAGCTCGGCCGCGCTCCCGGTCACCACGGGCGCGCCCGCGCAGTCCGGGCCCGCATAGACCTGCACCGTCGATCCCGCCTCGGCGTTTCCGCGGATCCGCGGCGTGCCGTTCGCGCTCGGCGAGGCCGGGTCGGTGCCTGTGAGCTGCGGCGCCGCCGGAGCCTCGGTGTCGCCCGCCTGCTGGAGCCAGATTCCGCCGGGGCCGCCGATGCGGTCGTCGACGGTGTTGCAAACGGTGTTGTCGCCCGGGCCAACCGGAGTCGCGTGCATGTCCGTCCACTGCCCGGCGACCGCGCCTGCCCCGGTAAGGCCCGAGGCGAACGGCGTTCCGGAGCGCGGGTTCGTGCCGCCGGAGTTGCCGGTAGTCGAGAGCGTCAGGGGCGCTGGCGTCGTCGAGATGATGCAGGTGCTGCCCTCTGACGTCAGCGTTCCGCCCGCCATGCCCGTCCCCGTCAGCGCGCCCGTCGCCTGGTTGAAGCTGCCCGTGATAGTCCCGATCTCGAATTCGACGACGACGTCGGCGTCGAGCGGTTCGGTGATGTGCGTCGAGAACGCGGGGACCGTCAACAGGCCGGCGGTGATCAGGCCACTACCCGGATCGATCTGAGCCGCGAACGGCGCGGTCTGAGGCGCCTCGAACAGAGCGTGGTCAGAGAGCTGGACCCCGACGTTCGCACGGGCCTCGGTGAACGTCATCGAGAGTTGCTCGGCGCGCGCCGTCGCGGCGCCGAGACTCAGCGCCAGCAGCGCGACAAGCGCGATCGCCGCACCGCGCATCACCCGGAAGCCATTCACCACACCGTCCATCAGCAGGGCACAGGCTAGTGCAACTGCGGCGGCCGTAGGCGCGGTTGTCTCTGGGGACGAGCTAGCGCTTCTTCTTGACGACCTTGAAGCTGAAGGTCGCGGGGGTGGCATCGGTCGCGCCACCGGCACCGACGGCGCGCACGGAGAACTTGTGCTTCCCAGGCGCGACCTTGTACGACTTCGGCGAGCTGCAGCGCGCGTACCGCTTCTTGTCGAGCTTGCACTGGAAGCGGGCGCCAGCGGTCTTGGACGAGAACTTGAAGGTCACCTTGGCCTTCGCCTTCTTGGTGGTAACCCGCGCGCGCGGGTGCTTGCCGAGCTTCGTGTTGGGTGGGCCGGCCGGCGGCGGATCGACCGTGCCGCCGCCTCCTCCACCGCCACCGCAGGTCGCGCTGGTGGAGACGACCGCGGCGACGTTCTTCGCCGTGTCGTCGTAGCTCGGCGTGAAGACGTTCGGGCACGTGAGCGGCGGGGTCGCGCTCGTCGCGGCGAACTGGTTCGTGCGGCCACCGCCGTAGGTGAGCAACTGCACGCTGTTCCCCGGTGCGGCTGCCGCGACGAAGCCGGCGCTCGGCTTCAGCGCAAGCGTCCCGCCGAGCGTCGCGCTGCCGCCGACGGCGAGCTTGTCGAACTGGCCGGCGCCGGTGCCATCCGCCTCGATCTCGAGCGTGCCTCCAGCGCCCTGGCTGTAGTTGCCGTTGACCGACAGCGTTCCGGGGCTCGCCCCTGGGGCGACGGTGCCCGTCTGGTTGTCGACCGAGCCGCCGACCGTGCCGACGCCGGTAAGCCTTCCGGTGTTCGTCAGCGTGCTGGTGTTGAGCGTCGCCGAGCCGCTCGGGTCGAAGACGATCGTCCCAGCGTTGGTGAAGGGAGGTGCAGGGGTGCTGCCATTGATGAGCCGCAGCGTCTGCCCGGCAGCGATGTTGCCGGTCATGCTCACGGCCCCGTTCAGCTGCACCGTGCTCGCCCCCGCGCCCGTGTACTTCAGGCTGCCGCAGGGAAGCTGAACGGGCGCCGCGCCGGAGGTCGTGCCGGCGCCCTGCTCGTAGTTGAGGACGTTGAGCCTGCCGCTGCCAGTCGCGTTGATCTGGCCGCCGACGTCGTTCTTGACGCTGGCGCCGGTGTCGCCGCAGGAACTACCGCTGCTGGTGGCGGTCTTGCCGTCGACGATCTCGAGCGCGCCCTTGTTCACCATGACGCCGCTGATGTAGCCGTCCTGGTCGAACCGCAGCGTGCCGGTATTGACGAGCGTCCCGCCACCGCCACTGCTGAGACCGGTGCCAGAGGCGGCCGCAGCGCCGATCGTGAACGTCCCTGCGTTGGTGAACACATTGCCGGCCGCGTTGAATCCCACGCCCCCACAGCCAGTGGTGCGACAGGTGAGCGTGATCGACCCGCCATTGGTGAAGTTCCCGCTCAGCGACGGGTTGGTGTTGGCGCTCTCGCCACTGACGGTCAGCGACTGGCCGGCCCGCATCTCCCCACTCAGCGCGAAGCCGCCGTAGGCCGTCACCTTGCTCGCTCCGTTGCCGGTGTACTTGAGGCTGCCGCAGGGCTGCTGCACCGGGCTGGCGCCCGACGTCGAGCCGTTGCCCTGGTCGTAGTTGCGGACGTTGAGCGTGCCGCTGCCCTCGGTGACGAGCGTGCCGCCGGTGTCGTTCTTGAACACCGTGCCGGTGCTGTCGCCACAGTGGCTGGTGGTCGACGTGAGCGTCTTGCCGTTGGCGATCGTGACCACGCCCTGGTTGCGCAAGAGGCCCCACACGTGCGTCGAGTCCTGGTCGATGTCCAACGTTCCGGTGTTCTCGATGCTGCCGGTGATCGTCGCGCCAGTGCCGGAGGCGGCGTCGACCTTGATCGTTCCCGCGTTGTCGATCGTGGTGGAGAGGGCGTTCAGGCCCGAGCCGCCGCCCGCTCCTCCGAGGCAGCCGGTCGGCTGCGCCGGGCAGGTGAGGACGACCGAGGCGCCAGCCGCGATGTCAATCCCCGTTCCGGTGGCGCTGAGGTTCGTGTTCGGGCTCTCGGCGGAGATCACGAGCGTCGGCGTCGAGCCGATCCCGCCGAGGGTCAGCGACGTCATGTTCGCTCCGCCGGTCATCGTGATGACCGGGGAACCCGCCGGAGCGATCGTGACGGCGCACGCAGCGGTCGGGGTGCCGTTGCTCCAGTTCGTGTCGGTGTGGAAGCTGCCGCTACCGCCAATCCACGCGGTCGCGTTGCCGGGATTGACCGGACACGGGGCGGCGAACGCGGTCGCGGGCAGCGCCGCACCCGCGGATGCCGCAACCACCACTGTTACCAGCGTTACGAGAAACCCTGTCTTCACGGCGCGGGAATGTAGACGCGAATCAGGCGGGTGTGAATACGGCATTTGCCGTAAGTCGCAAAACCGGCAGGGGCGGACTTAGACTCGCCCAATGACCACGCTGTCGGCGAGCGATCTGCGCGCGGCACTCGACTTCGTCGGAGACGCCCACTCCTTCGACGACCTCGATTCGTTCCGCGCGGGCATCCTGCCCGGCCTGGACCGGCTGGTCCCCTCCGATCTCGTCGGCTACAACGAGGTCGACCCAGGCAACGGCGACGCGCTCGTGGTGCTCTACCCGGACGTAGCTATCGAGACCGGCGAGGTCCTCTCGCGCCTCGCCCACCAGCACCCCCTGATCACGCTGCAGATGGAGCACGGCGACGAGCGCGCGCACAAGATCTCCGACTTCCTCACCCGCCGCCAGTTCCACTCGCTCGAGCTGTACGACGAGCTCTACCGCGTGCTCGGCGCCGAGTACCAGATCGCTTTCGGCCTGCCGGGCCCGCAGGTCATCGGCGTCGCGATGAACCGCGCCCGCGGCGACTTCAACGAGCGCGACCGCACACTGCTCGACCTGCTGCGCCCCCACCTCGCCCAGGCCTACCGCCGCATCCTCGACCGGACGTGGATGAGTGCCCTCGTCGCCGCGCTCGAACACGGACTCGAGCGCGATGGCACCGGCGTCCTGATCCTCGACCGCAACGGGGGAATCGCCGCCGCGAGCGGCGCGGCGTTCGAGCTGCTCGGCAGCTACTTCCCCGGCGAGCGCCGCGCGTCGCTGCCCACCGAGATCCGCGAGTGGCTCGACGGCGACCCCGAGCTCGGTCCGCTCACGATCGCGGCGGAGTGCGGCCGGCTGACAGTTCGGGCCGCGCCGCCCGGAGCCGCCGACGCCCCGATGCTCGTGCTGGAGGAGGAGCGCGCGATGACCGCCGCCTCGCTGCGCGATCTCGGCCGCGGCCTAACCCGGCGCCAGGCCGAGATCCTCTGCATGCTCGCCGACGGCGAGACCATCGCCTCGATCGCCACCGCCCTATTCATCAGTCCGAGCACGGTGCGCAAGCATTGCGAGCACATCTACGAGCGCCTCGGCGTCCACAGCCGCGCCGCCGCCGTCAGGATGGCGTTGGAGACGTTCAAAGGAGGAGCGAGATGGGACGACTGATCGCGACAACTCAGGCCACCGTCGACGGCGTCATAGACCCGGTCGGCGACTGGGTGCAGGCCGACGGAGACCATGGCCAGTACTCGTTCGAGCGCCAGGCCGTCTCCAGCGGCCTGGTCCTGGGCCGCAAGACCTACGAGGGGCTGGCGGGATACTGGCCGAGCCAGTCGGGCAAGTGGGCGGACATGGTCAACGCGATGCCGAAGTACGTCGGCTCCACCACCCTCTCCGGCGACCTCCCGTGGAACGCCACCCTGCTCGCGGGCGACCTCGAGGACTCGATCCCCAAGCTCAAGGACGAGGTCGACGGCAACCTCTTCATGCACGGCAGCGGCGAGTTCGCCTACGCCCTCGCCGAGAAGGGCCTGATCGACGAGTACGAGATCTACCTCAACCCCGTCGTCTGGGGCGGCGGCAACCTCCACGTCCTCGGCGACCGTGGAACCGTCCGCCTGAAGCTCGAGGACGTGAAGCGGTTCGACTCGGGCGTTGTGCTGCTCACCTACCTGCCAACCACCGGAGGAAGCTGATGCCCCAGGTCACCGCGGACATGACGGTCACTCTCGACGGCTACGGGTCCGGGCGCAACCAGACCGCCGAGCACCCGTTCGGCGACCTCGACCACAACCGCCTGCACGCTTGGCAGATCGAGCACCGCGATGACAACGCCGACGAGGCCAGCGCGATCGTCGGCGCCGGCGCCTACATCATGGGCCGCAACATGTTCTGCCCCGACAGGGGCGAGTGGGACCTCGACTGGACCGGCTGG
>CAZVRI010000086.1:7438-8286 GCA_964629855.1 uncultured Thermoleophilaceae bacterium | reverse complement strand
CCGTCAAGGACGGCGAGCAGACGACGATCTACGACGCGGCGATGGAGTACCAGTCCGAGGGTGTGCCGCTCGGCGTGCTCGCCGGCAAGGAGTACGGCTCGGGCTCGTCGCGCGACTGGGCCGCCAAAGGCCCGCGGCTACAGGGCATCCGCTTCGCGATCGCCGAGAGCTACGAGCGGATCCACCGCTCGAACCTCGTCGGAATGGGCATCCTGCCGTTGCAGTTCCCCGACGGCGAGTCGGTCGAGTCGCTCGGACTGACCGGCTTCGAGAGCTTCGATCTTGCACCGCTCGAGGAGGGCGCCAAGACGCTCCAGGTGACGGCGACGCCGGAGAACGGCGAGCCGATTGTCTTCGACGCCCGTGTTCGGATCGACACGCCAAACGAGTGGCTCTACTACCGCAACGGCGGCATCCTCCACTTCGTTCTGCGCCAGCTGCGCGACCGTTAGTCGCTAGGCGAAGCGCTTCGCCAACGAGCGCAGCGCGCGCACATGGATCGGTAGCTGGCGCGGCTGCCACTCGATGCCGGCCACCTCCGCCTCGGTCCGGTCGAAGGCGTCCTCGATCAGCGCGTCGTGGAGCCAGCGGAAGCAGAGCGGCCAGCCGAGGCGGAGCCAGCTCTTCGGATGGCCTTCGAGGGTGTGGCGCAGCAGCGTGCGGTCGCCCGGGGCGGGGAGGGCCTCGATCCGGTGCTCGCCATCCAGTGGGAACTTCGGCGTGAACGCGAAGGCGATCAGCCGTCCCGTCTCGTAGCGGGCGACCGCATAGCGGACGGGCCCGTGGCCGCCGTCGGAGCCGATCTCCAGGCCCCGGTCGAGCCGCATCGCCGGCCAGCGGCGGTTCGG
>CAZVRI010000086.1:0-7428 GCA_964629855.1 uncultured Thermoleophilaceae bacterium | reverse complement strand
TGGCCGAACCGCCGCTGGCCGGCGATGCGGCCACACGCGGTCGTCAGGCGAGGACAGGGTGTCGAGCAGAGCGCCGACCGCCTTGGCGTCGGCGTCGACCACCCGCTCATGCACGTTGCGAACCATCCGACCTCCCGGACTAGAATAACGTTCTAGAACATTATTCTAGTCCGGGTCATGTCATCGCGTTGATCCCCGTCGTCAGGCGCCCGATGATCAGCTTCTGGATCTGCGACGTGCCCTCGTAGAGGGTGGTGACGCGGGCGTCGCGGAGATAGCGCTCGACGGGGTGGTCGTCGACGTAGCCGGCGCCGCCGTGGACCTGGATCGCGGTGTTTGCGCAGCGGATCGCGGCCTCGGTCGAGAACAGCTTCGCAACCGAGGTCTCGAGCGTGTTCGGCTGGCCGGTGTCCTTCAGCCAGGCGGCCTTCCAGACGAGCGCGCGGGCCGCGTGCGTGTCGACGACCATGTCGGCGATCATCGCCTGGACCAGCTGGAACGCGGCGATCGGACGGCCGAACTGCTCGCGCCCCTTGGCGTAGGCGGTCGACGCATCGACACAGCCCTGGCAGATGCCGACACAGCCGGCGGAGACGCTGAAGCGACCAGAGTCGAGTGCCGTCATCGCGACCTTGAAGCCGTCGCCGACCTCGCCGAGCAGCGCGTCGTCGCCGACCTCGACGCCGTCGAGCGCCAGCTCGGCCGTGTCGGAGGCGTGCAGGCCGAGCTTGCCGTGGATCTCCGACGCGCTGAAGCCGGGGGAGTCGGTCGGGACGAGGAAGGCGCCGAGCCCGCGATGCTCCAGCGCAGGGTCGGTCTGGGCGAAGATCAGCGCGAAGGCGGCGTGGTTGCCGAGCGAGATCCACTGCTTCTGGCCGCTGATCCGCCAGCCGCCATCGACCTTCTCGGCGCGCGTCGAGAGGTTGGCCGCGTCAGAGCCGGTGTCGGGCTCTGTCAGGCCGAAGCAGCCGAGCGCCTCGCCGGAGCAGATGCCCGGGATGAAGCGCTGCTTCTGCTCCTCGGTGCCCCACTTGGCGAGCGCCGACCCGACCAGCGAGGTGTTGACCGAGACGACGGTCCGCGCGCTGGAGTCCGCCCGGCCGATCTCCTCGACGATCAGCCCGTAGGTGCGGTAGTCGATCCCGCGGCCGCCGTACTCCTCGGGCAGGATCGGTCCGATGAAGCCGATCTCGGCGAGCTTGGCGACCAGCTCGGTGTCGAAGCGGCCGGCGCGGTCGTTGTCTCGTGCCCGCGGGACGATCTCGTTGTCGGCGAACTCGCGTGCGGTGTCGCGTACCAGCCGCTGCTCGTCGGTCAGCTCGAAATCGATCACCCCGGCGCAGTCTAGACTCGGTCAATGGACGAGTTTGCCTGGTTGACGGCCGGTTTCCTGATCGGCGGTGTGCTGATCCTGCTGGCGCTCGGCAAGTGGTACCCGGGCTCCGGCGCCGACCAGGTCGACTGGAAGCCGACGCGTTCGCCCGAGCTGGAGGTCGAACTCGAGCTCGACGACGTCGCCCAGATGCTCGAGGCCAACAACGAGCGCCGGCGGGCCTCGGGGCGGCCGGAGCTGACCGAGGACGGGCTACGCGACGAGCTAGCGGCCGAGGAGGAGCGGCGGCTCGGCGGCGGTCCGCTCTAGGAAGCGGTCGGCGAGCGCCTCCACGAGACCCGGCAGCCGACCCTCGTCGCGCGCCAGCGCAAGCTGGCGCTTGGCGCCGGTGCACTCGGCCATCGTCGCCACCAGCGCCAGCTCGCGCTCGCAGCCGAGCGCCGCGGCGTGCGGCGCACAGGCCTCCAGCAGCCGGTCGAGCTGCTCACGAGCGGGTGTCCGTTGCTCGCGCGCCGGGTCGATCAGGCGGGCGTCCATGCCGTCGCGGGCGGCGATGAAGCGGTTCTCCTCGAGCGCCTCCTGGGCGCCGACGAGTGTCGCCTCGACATAGCCCTCCTCGACCTCCAGCCGCGCGATGCACTGGACCAGGGCAGCGAGCGCGGCCGCCTCGCTGGTCGTCGTCTGGGCGTCGAGCACGCGCACCTCGACCGTGCCGAAGCGCGGCTGCGGGCGGACGTCCCACCAGAGGAACGTCGGCTCCGGAAAGGCGTCGCAGCGGATCAGCAGGTCGACGGCGCCGACCCAGTCCTCGTAGTCGCGGAAGGCGCGCGGGATCCCGACCCGCGGGAACGCCTGGAACAGCGGTGTGCGCGCCGAGGCGAGACCGGTGTCGCGTCCCTGCCAGAACGGCGAGTTGACCGACAGCGCCAGCAGTAGCGGCAGGTGGACGCGCATCCGGTTGAACAGCCGGATGCCGTCGGCCGGCCCGCGCACGCCGACGTGGATATGCAGCCCGAAGGTCGGCTCGCGGCGGGCGAGCTCGCGCATCGAGCCGTAGACCGCCTCGTAGCGCGGGCCTGTCGAGACGACCGTCTCGTGCCAGACCGTCGACGGGTGGGTGCCGGCGCTGGCGGCGCGCAGGCCGAGCGCGCCCAGCTCGCGGTCGAGCTGGCCGCGCAACGACCGCAGCTCGTCGTGGATGCCGCCGGCGGTCTGGTGGACGCCGGTGCTCAGCTCGAGCGCGGAGGTGTGCGTCTCGCGCGTTACGTGACCCTCCATCGACTCGGGCAGCCGCGGCAGCACGCGGTCGATCTGCTGCGCGAGCGACCAGTCGTGCGGATTGAGCAGCATCACCTCCTCCTCGGCGCCGAGCGTGTACTCGTTGCCGCCCTGCCAGACAGCCCAATCGGGAAGCCGGGTCCTCATCACGCCGCCCGCACCCGGATGTCCTGGGCCTCGAAGCGCATCGCCGCGTCGACGAGGCCACGGAACAGGCTCGCCTGCTCGCGCCGCTCGACGAGGCTCTCGGCGTGCCACTGGACCCCGACGGCGAACTCGCGCGCCGGCGCCTCGATTCCCTCGATCACGCCGTCCGGCGACCACGCGACGGCGCGCAGGCCGTTGCCGAGCCGGTGGATCCCCTGATGGTGGAACGAGTTGACGGTCGCCGTCCGGGAGCCCATTACGCGCGCCAGCCGGCTGCCGGCGGCGACCGTCACGTCGTGGATCGTGTGGTCGGCCCCCTCGCGCCGGCGATGGTCGATCGTCACGCCGGGACGGTCGGGAAGGTGCTGGTGCAGCGAGCCGCCACGGGCGACGTTGAGCGCCTGCATCCCGCGGCAGATCGCGAAGATCGGCAGCCCGCGCTCGTCGGCCTGGCGCGCCAGCTCGAGCTCGAAGCGGTCGAGGTCGGGCTCGATCGGGCCGAGCTCGGGATGCGGAGGCTCCTCGTAGGTCTCGGGGTCGAGGTCGGGGCCACCGGAGAGGCAGATGCCGCTCAGCCGGTCGAGCAGCGGCTCGATCGCCTCGAGCTCGAGCGGCGGCATCACCAGCGGCAGCCCGCCGGCAGCCTCGATCGCGCGCAGATAGGTCAGGCCGAGCGCCATCTCGCGTCGCGGCGGGTCGGCCTGCGGCGTCTGCTCGATGCGCTCGGCGAACCGCACCTCGGAGGTCGTGACGCCGATCAGCGGGCGGGTGGGGGTCAGGCCAGAAGCCATGTGTCCTTGCCTCCTCCGTTGCGGGAGCTGTTGACGATCAGTGAGCCACGCGTCAGAGCGACCCTGGTCAGGGCGACCGGGGCGGTCACGGCGCTGTCGCCGATGCCGATCACGAACGGCCGCAGGTCGACGTGGCGGGGCTCGAGCCGGCCCTCGCAGACGGTCGGCTGGGTCGACAGCTCGACCAGCTCCTGGGCGATGTAGCGGTCGGGCTCGGCGGCCACTTTGCGGCGCACGTCCTCGCGCGTTCGCGGGCTGACCCGCGGGCAGACGACGACGCCGCTGCCGCCGTGGCCGCTGCGCGGCTTGACGACCAGCTCGTCGAGTCGCGGGAAGACGCTGTCGAGGACCTCGGGATCGCCAAGGTCGTAGGTGCGGACCGACTCGATCAGCGGCTCCTCGCCGCAGTAGAAGCGCACCATCTCCTCGACGTAGGCGTGGGCGAGCTTGTCGTCGGCGACGCCGGCGCCGAACGGGTTGACGACGGCGAGCGTTCCGGCGAGCAGCGGGTCGAGCAGCAGCTCGGCGAGCCAGGTCGGCTCGCCCTCCGGTGTGCGCAGGCAGTCCTCGTCGGTGCGGCGGTAGATGACGTCGATCGGTCGCGCCGTGCCGCCATCGCTACGCATGTAGAGCCGCCCGCCGTCCTGGGTCAGGTCCTCAGGCCGCAAGATCGGGACGTCGAGTGCCGCGGCGAGCGCGCGGTGCTCATACCAGGCGCTGTTCGACGGTCCGTCCGAGAGCAGCGCGACTGCCGGTCGCTCGACGCCCGCGGGCGCCGCGGCGCGCAACATGTCGGTGAGCAGCGCGAGCACGCGGCGGGGATCGAGCCGGCCCGGGGGAGGAGCGACCGGCAGGCTGGCGTCGACCGCCTCGCGTGCCGCCAGCGCGTAGGCGATCCCGGACGGGGTGCGCATGTTGTCCTCGAGCACCATCAGCGCCCCGTCGCCGTCGCGGACCAGGTCGAGCCCGGCGACCCAGCCGAACCGCTCCGGCGCGCGGCCGATCAGGTCGCGCTCGAGGTGGTCGGCGGTCTCGATCACGCGCTCCGGCACGATCCCCGCCGCGACGATCGCGCGCCGGTCGTAGACGTCGGCGACGAACGCAGCCAGGGCACGCCCGCGCTGTGCGAGACCGCGCCGCAGCAGGCTCCAGTCGGCGGCATCGACCACGCGCGGGACGGGATCGACGAGGAACGGCGACCGCCCCGAGCCGGAGCCGAAGCCGACCCCGCGCTCGTCCAACGTCGCCTGCACGGCGGCGGCCGTCGCGTCGAGGTCCGCCGTCGCGAACGCATCCATCGTGGTGGTCACGCTGCCCACGCTAGGCATTCGCAAACGCCCCAGCCTTGGCCCGGTGGACAAACCGCCGGCGGTCGCGCTCGCCTCAGAGGAGTGGGTCGAGGCGCTTCAGCAGGTGCTCGACGATGCGCGCCGTGGCACCCCAAACGAAATGGCCGTCGACCGTGTAGGTCGGCGTCCTGAATGGCACGCCGCGGCGCGTCAGCCGCTTGTGCTCGTGGCCGCGGACGAGGTCCGCCAGCGACAGCTCCAGCACCTGGGCGACCTCGGTCTCCTGCGGCGTCCACGCCTGCCCCGGCTCGATCAGCCCGACGAACGGGAACACCCGGTAGCCGGTGACGAACGTCCCGACCGGCGGCAGCGCGCCGACCAGCTCGACGTCGCCCCGGGCAAGGCCGACCTCCTCCTCGGCCTCACGCAGCGCCGTCGTGCGCAGGTCCTCGTCCGGGAAGTCCTGGCGGCCGCCAGGGAACGAGATCTCACCGGCGTGGCGGCGCATGTCGGCCCGCCGCTCGGTGAACACGGCGACCGGCTCGCCCGCGCGGTGGAAGATCGGCACCAGGACCGCCGCGTCGGTCTTGCCGGGAGCGTCCATCGCCGCCGCCTGCTCGGGCGTCAGCAGCAGCTCGCGCAGTTGGGAGGCGGTTGGCATGCGACGTATGATCGCGGCATGGCCGACGTCGACGACGTGGAGGGCTGGAAGCGGCTGGTCGCGAGCCTCGCCCAGTGGTCGCGGGCAATCGATGGGGCATCGGATGGGATGCGCTCGATCGACCGCGACGGATTCGTCATGACGGTCACCCCGGCGGTGCCCGAGCGGTCGATCGTCAACGACGTCGTCTACTGGGACGGCAGCGCTCTGATCGCGGCCTACGACCAGATCGAGGACGCCTACGCGACCGCCGGCATCGACGCCTGGCTGGTCTGGGCTCCGGACACCGACCGCGACATCGCGGACGCGCTGGCGGAGCGCGGCCACGTGCTCGACTCCGACCCGGAGGCGATGGTGATCGACCTCGACGTGGTCGAGCGGCCGCCGGAGCCCGCGGGCTTCACGCGCGAGCCAGACCCTGTCGCGCTCGCGAGACTCAACGACCACGCCTACCGTCTGCGCGACGCGTTCGCGCGGGCGCTGGCCAATCTCGGCTCGGCGGGCGGCCTCCACTTCTACGGCGTCGAGGACGGCGATGGCCTCGCCTCCGGTCTCGTCGCATTCGACCACGGGGAGGACTGCAGCGTCTGGCTCGTCGCGACGCGCGAGTCGGCACGTGGACGCGGACTCGCCGGCGCGCTGATGGGCCACGCGCTTGCCGACGCCCGCGAGCGCGGCCGCACGACCTCGACGCTCCAGGCGACCGATCTCGGCCGCCCCGTCTACGAGCGGCTCGGATACCGCTCGCTCGGAGAGATCCAGATCTGGGAGAAACGCCGCTCAGGCGGCGACGCGCTCGCCGACGGCCACGCTTGAGAAGCGCATCGCGCCGTCGTCGACGTCACCGTCGCGGAGATTGCGGACGTCTTCGCGGTAGCTCATGCTGAGCCGCCAGGGGGCTGCGGGGCCCTGCTTCGGGAACTGGTCCATCGAGCGCTGGACGTAGCCGGCGGTGAAGTCGAGCAGCGGACGGCGCTCGAGCGAGGGGTCGTCGTTGACCGCCACGCAGCGGTCGTAGCCGTGGTGGTCCATGTGCGCGAGCAGGCGACACATGTACTCGCAGGTGAGGTCGACCTTCAAAGTCCAGGACGCGTTGATGTAACCGACCGCGAAGGCGAAGTTCGGCACGCCTTCGAGCATCATCCCCTTGTAGGCGAGCGTGTCGGGCAGCGCGACGTCCTCGCCGTCGACGACGAACCGGATCCCGCCGAACGCCTGGAGGTTGAGCCCGGTGGCGGTGACGACGACGTCGGCCTCCAGCTCGGCGCCGGACTCGAGATGGACGCCGCGCTCGGTGAAGCCGGCGATCCGGTCGGTGACGATCTCCGCGCGGCCCTTCGAGATCGCGCGGAACAGGTCGCCGTCGGGCACCGCGCAGAGCCGTTGGTCCCACGGGTCGTAGCGCGGCTTGAAGTGGGTGTCGATCGCGTAGCCGTCCGGAAGCTGGCGCTTCGCCGCGGCGCGGATGACCCGCCGGACCAGGTTCGGCCGGCGGCGCGCGAGCTTGTAGACGAGTGATTGCAGCGCGACGTTCTTGCGCCGCACGATCGCGTAGGCGACATGCGCGGGGAGGACCCGCCGCAGGGCGTTGGCGAGCGCGTCGTGCGACGGCACGGAGACGACGTAGGTCGGCGAGCGCTGCAGCATCGTGACCCGGGCGGCTTCTCGCGCCAGCGCGGGCACCAGCGTCACCGCCGTCGCTCCGCTGCCGATCACCACGACCCGCTTGTCCGCGTAGTCGAGGTCGTCGGGCCAGTCCTGGGGGTGGACGATCTGGCCCCGGAACCGCTCCTGCCCTTCGAAGTGCGGCGTGAAGCCCTCGTCGTAGCGGTAGTAGCCGCAGGCCGAGAAGAGGAACCCGCAGGTCAGCGTCACGGTCTCGCCGCTGTCGCCGCGGGTTGCCTCGACAGTCCAGCGGGCGTCCGCGCT
>CAZVRI010000085.1:0-9151 GCA_964629855.1 uncultured Thermoleophilaceae bacterium | reverse complement strand
GTGGTTGTAGAGCGACATCGCCTCGACGCCGAGCTCCTTGGCGAGCTTGCGCATCGTCAGCTCGGCCGGCCCGCGCTCGTCGGCGAGGGCGATCGCCGCGTGTAGGACGCGCTCCCTGCTGAGCGGGGTGCGGCTGGGGGCTTGGGCTTTGGGGGGCATCTCGAATCGGGCGGACTTGACTTCCTTACGCCGTAAGTGTAGTACTTACGGCGTCAACTTACGCTGTAAGTATCGAACTTAGGAGATAGGCCGCATGTCTGAGAGCAACCCGATGGCCACCGTCACGCGGTGGGTTCTGGGCCACAAGAAGCTCGTCGTCGGGATCTGGGTCGTGCTCGCGCTGGCGGGCATCGCGGCGATGGGACCGGCCGACAAGTCGTTCGAGCAGCAGTTCAGCGTCCCCGGCGAGGCATCCACCGCGAACAGCGAGATCGTCGCCACCTACGGCAACGGCGGCGACACCGCTCCGCTCGTCCCGGTCGTATCGCTGCCCGCTGGCAAGACGGTCGACTCACCCGGCGTCAGATCCGAGCTCGAAGGGGCGCTGGAGAAGATCGAGGCCGCCCTTCCCGACTCGCGGCTCGCGTCGTACGCGTCGACGCGTGACCGGGCGTTCGTCTCCGAGGACGGCCGCACGACGTTCGCGCTCGTCTACATCCCGGCCAAGGGCGGGGTCGACCCCGGCCAGGCCGAGGCCCGCGCGGCGCAGGATGCGGTGGAGGGCCAGACGGTCGGTGGTGCGCCTGTCAAGGTGACCGGGCTCGACGCGCTGCGCTCCAACGCCGCCGAGGGCGCCGAGAGCGGCGGCAGCAGCCTTGCGCTCGAGGCGCTGATCGCCGGTGGCGGCGCGCTGCTGGTCCTGGCCTTCGTCTTCGCCTCGTTCATGGCGGTCGTGCCGCTGCTGATGGCGCTGGTCGCGATCCCGACGACGTTCCTGTTCGTCTGGCCACTGGCCAGCGCCACCGACGTCTCGGTGATCGTCAAGTTCCTGATCGCGCTGGTCGGCCTGGCGATCGCGATCGACTACGCGCTGCTCGTCGTCGTGCGCTGGCGCGAGGAGCGTCAGCGCGGCGGCAAGAGCAACGAGCAGGCCGTCGCCGCGGCGATGGATCACGCCGGCAAGGCAGTCGTCTTCAGCGGCACCACGGTCGCGATCTCGCTGCTCGCGCTCGTCCTGCTGCCGGTTCCGTTCCTGCGCAGCATCGGCATCGCCGGCATGCTGATCCCGCTGGTCAGCGTCGCGGTCGCCGTCACGCTGCTGCCGGTCGTCCTGGCCACGATCGGGCCGCGGCTCGACTGGCCGCGCGTCCGCCGCGAGGACCGCGGCAGCCGCGGCTGGTCGGCCTGGGCCCGCTTCGTGGTCCGCCACCGTTGGGCCGCCGCGATCCTCTCGACTGCTGTGCTCGGCGGCCTCGTCTTCGCCGCGTCGACGATCCAGCTGGGCAACCCGCAGGCCGATTCGCTGGCCCAGTCGGGTCCGGCCCGGGTGGGACTCGACCAGCTGGAGGGCTCGGGCATCGGAACCGGTCCGCTGTCGCCGTTCGACTCGCTGGTCCGGGAGGGCGACCCCGACGCGGTGGCGCAGGCCCTGTCAAAGGTCGACGGCGTCCACGCGACGGCCGCCCCGGCGGAGTGGCGTCGCGACGGCACGGCGATCGTCTCTGTGATCCCCGACGAGGACGGCAACTCGCCGGCAGGCCGGGCGACGCTGGAGCGCGTGCGCGCCGCGGCCGACGACACCGGAGCCGACGTGGTGACGGGCGGCGAGGCCGCGCAGAGCGCCGACTTCCTCGACTCGGTCTACGGCAACTTCCCGCTCGTCGTCGCGCTGATCGCCGGTCTCACGTTCATCCTGCTGGCGCGGGCTTTCCGCTCGTTGGTCATCCCGCTGAAGGCGGTCGCGTTGAACCTGCTGTCGGTTGGCGCCGCCTGGGGCCTGATGGTGATCGTCTGGCAGCACGGCTGGGGCTCGGAGGCGATCTGGGGCATCGAGGCGACCAACTCGATCAACGTCGAGATGCCGATCGTCGTCTTCGCCTTCCTGTTCGGCATCTCGATGGACTACCAGGTGTTCATCCTCAGCCGGATGCGAGAGGCCTACGACCGCACCCACTCGACCGAGACGGCTGTCGTCGAGGGCATCGGCCGCACCGGACGCCTGGTCACCAGCGCGGCGCTGATCCTCGGACTGGCGTTCGTCGCGATGAGCGCGAGCCCGGGAACCGAGGCCAAGATGTTCGCCACCGCCCTCGGCGGCGGCATCCTGCTCGACGCCACGCTGATCCGCGGCGTCCTCGCGCCGGCCCTGGTCGCGCTACTCGGCCGCTGGAACTGGTGGCTGCCGACCCGCGCCGCCCGCCTCCTGCGCGTCGCGCCGTCGGACCGCCCGCGGCTGGCGAGCTTCTGAGCCAGCCGGCATTCGACACGTCCGTATCGTTACTCGGCGATGCTCTGGCACCCGCAACCACCAACTGAGCTCCAGGGCGACCTGGACCTGATCATCGAACGCAACGTTGCTCGTATCAGCGAGGCGCTCCGAGTCAGGGTGGACGCGCCCGCCTTTGCGCTATGCCTGTTCGCGAGTGACGAGCCGGAGCTGTATGCCGCATATCTGGCACTGGGATTGGAGCCCGACCGCGAGGAGATCGTCGCTGAGGGCACCCCGTGGGAGGCTGCCGTTGAGGTGTGGAATGGCAGCAACTACACCTATGACGGGCTCGAGGTACCGGATCCCCGGTCAGAGCCAGACTTCCTAACCGCAGAGGAGCGGATCAACGAGTGGCTTGCGGCCGATGAGGTGCCCGAGCCGTCTCGGTGGGCAATGGAGGAGATCGCGTTTCGTCTCACGCGCAACCCGCCGATATCGCCTACCACCGATGACTTCGTGGCCTACGCATTCGAGCAGGGAGACGAGCTGACGGCAAGCCTTCGATGGCTCGCTCCACCTGAGACTCAAGACCTCTTAGGGCGAAAGCGCTTGCTCGTCGACGACTTAGATTCGCTACCGGGAGCGCCGGACTACGAGTAGTCGTACTCGTCGTGAAGGTTCCACCACTGGTAGGGCGGGGTCTGGGGGTAGCCCTCGGGTGAGTCCTCCCACTCCTCCTGGCGGCCGAGCGCGGTGATGTCGAGGTAGCTCCAGGTGCTGCCCATCGCCTCGTCGCCACGGCTGTTGACGAAGTAGGTGCGGAAGATGTCGTCGCCGTCGCGGATGAAAGCGTTGGTGCCGTGCCACTCGTCGACGCCGAAGTCGGCATCGAAGTCATCGGTCAGCGTGTACCACGGGATCTCCCAGCCCATGCGCGCCTTCCAGCGCGCGATGTCGGGCTGCGGCGCGCGTGACACGAACACGAGCGTCGTGTCGCGCGCGTTGAGGTGGGCGAGGTCGGCGACCTGGTCGGCGAGGAAGGAGCAGCCGCCGCAGCCGCGCTCCGGCCAGTTCGACACGCCGGGCTCGTAGAAGAAGCGGTAGACGATCAGCTGGCGGCGGCCCTCGAAGAGGTCGAGCAGGCTCGCCGGCCCGTCGGGGCCCTCGAAGGCGTACTCCTTCTCGACCGCCATCCGTGGCATCCGGCGGCGCTTGGCGGCCAGCGCGTCACGGGCGCGCGTCAGCTCCTTCTCCTCGACCAGCAGATCCTGACGAGCGGCCTCCCACTCGTTCGGTGAGACGATCGGCGGCAGGTTCATCGCTGCTCCTCCTCGAGGTGAGTTGCTAGCGCTTCTTTTTCTTCTTCGCTGGCGGCTTCTTCTTGAAGGTAACCGACTTGGTCGTCGTCGCCGACGCGCCGCTGGCGGGCTTGAAGACGACCTTCGTCTTCGCCGTCACCTTGCCGCGCTGATTGACCAGCTTCTTGCCCGCTTTGGTCAGCTTCAGCACGAGCTTGAAGGGGCCGGCCTTCTTCGCGCGACCCGAGGCCTTGGCGACCGTCACCGGCTTGGCGGCGCTCTTCTTGGCACCGCCCTTCGGCGCGGGGACGGATGACGTCGCCGACACCGCGCCCGGGCCCGAGACCGTCACGGTCAGCGTGACAGTGCCGTTGGCCGCTGTGCTCGTCTTGGCGCCTGAGACCTTGGCCGGCTTCGAGTCGCCGCCACCACCGCCATCGCCCTTGGGCGGCGTCCCGCCACCGCTCGGGATCGATCCGTTGCAGGTTCCGCCCGCGCCGACCGTGAGCTCGATGCCGGACGCCGGCGTGTTGAGGAACGCGGTTCCCGCCGGCGGGGGAGTGCCGGGCGCTGGTTGGATCGGGGACGGCTCGATCACGCAGCCGCTCCAGATGTAGCCGGGGTAGAACGGCTCGCCGAACGTGGTCCGGTAGCGCAGCGCCCAGCTCCCGGGCGGCGCCTTCATCGACCACGAGCCGTCGGCGGTGCTGTAGGTCCGCGCGCTGTACTCGCCGCCGGACCCGTAGAGGTCGTCGCTGCCGCGCCCGTTCGAGCTGAACGCGTCGACGAGGACCCCCGCAAGCGGGACCGGCGCTCCGCCACCCGCGGGGACGATGCGCGTCGTCCCCGAGATCGTTGAGTAGGCGGGGAGGCTGGCGGGCCCGGACGTGTTGATGAAGACCCGATTGGCGCGCGCGACGTCCTCGACCTCGGGCAGGTTGAACTTCTGTGACTCGGAGCGGAAGAACGTTCCCTGTCCCCACATCGGCACCACGCTCGGCCCGCGATAGAAGACGATCTGGAACGGGTCGTCGCTGCCGCCGTCGCAGTCGGCGGCCGGGTTGCAGAAGCCCTCGTCGATCCGGAACTGGCCCGAGGGGCTCGTGTACTCGCCCTCGTTGATCGTGGCGTCGTTGTAGTGGGGACGGACCCAGGTCGACCCCACCCGGACGAGATCCACGCGCGTGTTCGGCGGTCCGGTTCCGGTGATGATGTAGACGCCCTCGATATCGCTGGGATCGGCCACCCAGGGGTCGGCGGCCGCGGCTGGAGCCACGAGCGTCAGGAAGAGTGCCGCGACGGCGGCGAGCAGGCGGGCGTGAAAGCTCTTGGAAAGCACTGGCGGATCGTAGCCGCTCGTGTTTGCGTCGCGGGCATTCTTGGCGGCGCGTAGGCTCCCCGCGTGGAAGAACTGGGCGAGGCGGGCGATCGCGCCGACGATGCCGTGGGATCGGCGCCGGCGCTATTTCGCTACGCACTACCGGCATCGGTTGCGGTACCGGTGCTCTCAGCGCTGGTGCTCCTGCTGGTCGAGCACGAGCGGGTCGTCTCGCTCGAGACGAGCATCGCCCTCTGGGTCGAGTTGGAGAACCTCGCGCTTGGAGCCGTCAGCGTCCTGACCGCGTTCGCGATCCGCGCGGCCGAGCGACGCCGGCGCGCGATCGAGGTGCAGCTCGAGGAGCTCGCCCACCGCGACCCGCTCACCGGCCTCCTCAACCGCCGCGGCCTCGAGACCGAGTTGAGTCGAGCGCCCAGGGACGACCGGCGCGAGCTGGCCGTGGTGCTGATCGACCTCGACGGCTTCAAGCGGATCAACGACACCCGCGGCCACCCGGCGGGGGACCGCGTACTGGTCGAGGTCGGGCGCGCGCTCGGCGCTGCGCAAGGGCCGGGCGAGCTCGTCGCGCGGCTGGGCGGTGACGAGTTCGCGCTCGTCACCCGGTCTGGCCACGAGCCCGCACGCGCGCGGGCGGGCGAGTTGACCGCCGCGCTGGCGGACGTGGGCGAGGCCGCCGACACCGTTACAGCCAGCGTCGGCGTCGCGGCCGGCCCGGCGACGGCGACGCTCGACGAGCTGCTGCTGCACGCGGATCGCGAGCTCTACGCGGCCAAGGGCCGCACCGGCGAGCGCCGGGCGGTGCATGCCGACCGGCCTGAGGAGGTTGCCGCGACCACGCAGCAGCCGGCATTCGACGAGGCGACGGCGCCGCGTCTCGACGAGGCGGTCGTGCGCCAGCTGGGGCGGTTGACGCTCCCCGCCGCGGCGCTCGCCGGGGCGATCGGCGTCGCCGCGATGCTCGGCGTAGTGCTCGACCTCATCTGGCTGCGGGCGCTCAACGAGGAGGCGGCGCTCGCCTTCAACACCAGCCTCGGCATCGTGCTCCTGGCGGCGGCGATGGCGCTGGCGGCCGACGAGAACGGTCCGCGCGCGCACCGGCTGCTGGCGCGCGCCCTCGCCGTGTTCGTCGCGCTGCTGGCCGGCGCGACGCTCGTCGAGTACGCACTCGACGTCGACCTGGGCTTCAACCGGCTGGTGCACGACCCGGTCGACGTCCCGGGGATCTTCCGTCCCGACGCCGAGACGGCGCTTGCCCTGCTGCTCGTGAGCGCCTACCTGCTCACGCTCGACGTCCGGGCGCGAGCTGCGCGGATCGTCTGGTCGGGGCTCGCGATCCTCGTCATGCTGATCGCCTCCGCCGCGCTGTTCAGCGTCATCCTGGGCGCCGGCTACCTGTGGCAGAGCGGCGACGCCCACCTGATCTCGGTACACGGCGCGGTCGCGGCTGCTGCCCTCTTGATCGGCCTGCTCGCAATGCGTCCCCGGCGGGCGCTCTTCTGGCCGCTGACGATCGCCTCGCCCGCCGGCCATACGACGCGCCGCCTGATGGCGGCCGCCTACGCCGTCCCGTTGCTGACCGGCATCGTGCTGGTGCTGAGCGGGCGATCGGACTCGCTGCCGGTCGTGGTGGCTGCTCTGACGGTGGTCCAGATCGTCCTGCTGGTGCTGATCGTGGTGGCCACTGCGCGCACCGTTGAGCGTGCCGACGCCGAGCGCGCGCGGCTCCAGCGCCGCCTGCGTGAGCTGGCCGACCGCGACCCGCTCACCGGCCTCTTCAACCGTCGCAGGATGGAGTTCGAGTTCGTCGAGGAGCGCGACCGTCGCCTGCGCGCCGGCGGCACCTCGTCGCTGGTGGTGCTCGACCTCGACTCGCTCAAGCGGATCAACGACACGCTCGGCCACGCGGCGGGCGACGAGGCGCTGGTGCGGCTCGCGCGGACGCTGCGCGATCGGACGCGCCGGACCGACACGGTCGCGCGGATCGGCGGTGACGAGTTCGCGGTGCTGCTGGCCGGCGCCACCGGCGAGCAGGCGCGCGGGTGGGCGCGCAACTGCGCCGAGGCGGTCGCGGCGCACGGTCCTCTCGACGGGGCGGACAGCGTCAGCTGGGGCGTCGCCGAGCTCGACGTCGCCGACGGTGACTTCGACCGGTTGTTCGATGCCGCCGACGTCGAGCTGTACGCCGCCAAGCGCTCGGCGCGGGCCGGCTGACCTCAACCTGTGAGCTAGCTCTCCACAGCCTCCGAAGCTTCCAGCCACGCTGTCTCGAGCCGCTCGCGCTCGGCGGCGAGGGCGTCGAGGTCTGCCTGGAGCTGCGCCAGCCGCGCGTGGTCGGTGGCGCTGGCGGCCATCTGCTCGTGCAGCTGTTGCTCGCGCGGCCCGAGCTTGTCGATCGCGCGTTCGGTGCGGGCAAGATCCTTGCGCGCGGCACGCAGGACGGCGCCGGCGGTAGGCGCCTTGCGCGGGGCCACGCCGCCGGAGCGTGCTCCCGCCGTCGCGTCCGGCTCGCCGCCATCGGCGTCGCGGCGCTCCGCGAGGTACTGCTCGATCCCGCCCGGCACGTGCCGGATGCCGCCGCCCGGCGTCAGGGCGTGGACGTCGTCGCAGACGCGCTCGACGAAATAGCGATCGTGGCTGACCAGGATCAGCGTTCCCGGCCAGCCGTCGAGTAGGTCCTCGAGCGCGGTAAGCGTGTCGATGTCGAGATCGTTGGTCGGCTCGTCGAGGATCAACACGTTCGGCTCGGCCATCAGCAGGCGCATCAGCTGTAGCCGGCGCCGCTCGCCCCCGGACAGGTCGCGCACCAGCGTGCGCGCGCGGTCGCCGCGGAAGCCGAAGCGGTCGCACAGCAGCGCCGCGGTGATCTGGGCGCCGTCGCCGAGGGTGGCGACCGCCTTGACCTGCTCGAGCGACTCGAGCACGCGAACGTCGCCCGGGATCTCGACCGCATCCTGGGACAGGTAGGCGAGCCGGACGGTCGTACCGCGATCGACGTGGCCGGCCTGCGGCTCGACGGTGCCGGCCAGCACGCGCATCAGGGTCGTCTTGCCCGATCCGTTGACCCCCACGAGCGCGACGCGATCGCCTGGCCCGAGCCGCCAAGTCAGGTCGTGGAGGACCGGACGCTGGCCGAAGGAGACAGCGACGCCGATCGCCTCGAGCACCTTCGTGCCCAGCCGCGCGGTCGCGAAGCGCAGGAGCTCGACGCGGTCGCGCGGCTCGGGCTCGTCGGCGATCAACGCGTTCGCCGCGTCGATTCTGAATTTCGGCTTCGAGGTGCGCGCCGGGGGCCCGCGGCGCAGCCAGGCGAGCTCCTTGCGCAGCAGTTGTTGGCGACGCGCCTCCTGGCTGTCCGCCTGGCGGTCGCGCTCGGCGCGGGCGAGGACGTAGGCGGCGTAGCCACCCTCGTACTGGTGGACGGTCTGGTCGACGACCTCCCAGGTGCGGGTGGAGACGGCGTCGAGGAACCAGCGGTCGTGGGTCACGACGAGCAGCGAGCCCCGGCGCCGCGCGAGGTGCCGCGCGAGCCAGTCGACGGCCTCGACGTCGAGATGGTTGGTCGGCTCGTCGAGCAGCAGCAGCTCGGCATGGTCGAGCAGCAGGCGCGCGAGCGCCACACGTCGCCGCTCGCCGCCGGAGAGGGTGCCGATCGGCGTGTCGAGGCCGTCGCGGAACCGGCGCAGCTCGACGCCGCCGAGCAGGCCGTCGAGCACCTCGCGGAACGCCCGGTCGCCGGCCCACTCGTGATCGGCGCGGTCGCCGACCAGCTCGTGGCGGATCGTCCGGTCGGCGTCGAGCTCCTCGCCCTGGCCGACCAGGGCGGTGGTCAGCGTGCCGACACGCGTGAGCGCTCCCGCGTCGGGCTCCTCGACGCCCGCGATCAGGCGCAGCAGCGTCGACTTGCCGTCGCCGTTGCGGCCGACGATCCCGATCCGGTCGCCCGCCTCGACGCCGAGCGTGATCCCGCTCAACACCGACCGGCTGCCGTAGCCCTTGTCGACGTCCTTGAGGTTGACCAGGTTGCGCGGCGCCATGTCCGATGGCAGAGGCTACCGAGGGGCCACCGCGGCTCGCGGGGGGCGGACCGGGTCCATCCACATGACCTCCCAGATGTGCCCGTCGAGGTCGTGGAAGCTGCGCTGGTAC
>CAZVRI010000084.1:0-9284 GCA_964629855.1 uncultured Thermoleophilaceae bacterium | reverse complement strand
TGATCCACACCTACTCGCTGATCCACGACGACCTGCCGGCGATGGACGACGACGACCTCCGCCGCGGCAAGCCGACCTGCCACAAGGCGTTTGGCGAGGACGTCGCGATCCTCGCGGGCGACGGGCTGTTCGCGGAGGCGCTCCACCTCGCGCTCGCCCGCCAGGCAGGCCCGCCGGCGAACGTGCTCGCCGCGCTGCGCGAAATCACCGCCGCCGCCGGCGTCAACGGGATGGTCGGCGGCCAGCTGCTCGACATCACCGCGCCCGACGACCTCGACCCGGCGGCGTTGCGTCGTGTCCACGAGTTGAAGACCGGCCGTCTGATCGCGGCGTCGGTCAACTCGGTCCTGCTGCTGGAGGGGGCCGGGGAACCTGCGACAATCCACTACGGCCGTTTTGCCGCGGAGCTCGGCGTCCTGTTCCAGATCGTCGACGACATACTCGACGTGACGGGCGACGAGGCCTCCCTTGGGAAGCCACAGGGCTCGGACGAGCGCCACGGCAAGCGGACATATGTGAGCGTGTTCGGCCTCGAACGCGCTCGCGAGCTGGCAAGCGAGTCTCACGCTGAGGCCCGTGCGGCGCTCGAAAAGGCAGGTGGGAGCGGCGGCCGGTTGGAACAGATTGCCGACTACATCCTGACCCGGCAGACTTAGAGACCCTCCAGATGCCCTCCGACTCCGACAAACGCCTGCTCGACAGCGTCGACGGTCCCGCCGACCTGCACAGCCTGGACGACGACCAGCTGCAGCAGGTCGCCCAGGAGGTCCGCGAGCAGATCATCGACACGATCGGCGAGATCGGCGGCCACTTTGGCGCCAACCTGGGTGCCTGCGAGCTGGCGGTGGCGATCCACAGCCTGCTCGACTCGCCGCGCGACAAGGTGCTCTGGGACGTCGGTCACCAGGCCTACCCGCACAAGATCCTCACCGGCCGCCGCGACCAGCTGCACACGATCCGCAAGTACGGCGGCCTGACGCCCTTCTGCGCGATCGAGGAGTCCGAGCACGACATCATGGGCGCCGGCCACGCCTCGACCTCGGTCAGCTACGCGGTTGGCCTCAAGGAGGCGATGCGCGACGGGATCGGCGAGGACGGCAAGGTCGTAGCGGTGATCGGCGACGGCTCGCTGACCGGCGGCGTGTCGTTCGAGGCGCTGCACCACGCCGGTGGACTCGGCCTGCCGATCGTGATCGTCGTCAACGACAACGGGATGTCGATCGCGCCGAACGTCGGCGCGCTGTCGCGCTACTTCCACCGCATCCGGATGAACCCGCGCCTGCACAAGGCGCGCGAGGACGTCGAGCACGGCCTGACCAAGCTCCCGGCCGGCATCGGCGAGCGCTTCGAGCGGCTGGGGCCGATCGTCAAGGAGTCGCTGAAGGCCTACTGGGCGCCCGGTCTGTTCTGGGAGGAGCTCGACATCGCCTACATCGGCGTGATCGACGGCCACGACGTCGGTGCGCTGCGCGAGGCGATCGGCGAGGCACTGGCCGCCGAGCGCCCGGTCGTCGTCCACTGCGCGACGGTCAAGGGTAAGGGCTTCGCGCCCGCCGAGGACGGCGGCCTCGAAGGTATGGAGCGCTGGCACGCCGCCAAGCCCGCGTCGATCGTCAACGGCGCACCGGCGCCGAAGCCGGTCGCGGCGGCCAAGCCCACCAACGGCAAGACGGCGCCGCCCCAGTACACGAAGGTCTTCGGCGACGCTCTGGTCGCCGAGGCGCGCCGCGACGAGCGCGTGCTCGGCATCACCGCCGCGATGAACAGCGGCACCGGCCTCGACATCCTCCAGCGGGCGCTGCCCGACCGCTACTACGACGTCGGCATCGCAGAGCAGCATGCCGTCCTGTTCGCCGCCGGTCTTGCGCTGCAGGGCGCCAAGCCGGTCGCCGCGATCTACTCGACCTTCCTCCAGCGCGGCTTCGACCAGATCGTCCACGACATCGCGCTCCAGGAGCTAGACGTCGTCTTCGCGATGGACCGCGCCGGACTGGTCGGCGACGACGGCCCGACCCACCACGGCGTCTTCGACATCTCCTACCTGCGCTGCCTGCCGCACATGACGCTGATGGCGCCGCGTGACGAGGCACAGCTCGTCCACATGCTGCACACCGCGATCGCCCATCCGGGGCCCGTCGGTCTGCGCTACCCGCGTGGGGAGGCCGAGGGTGTCGCGCTGCCTCCCGGCCCGCAGGTGCTCGAGATCGGTCGCGGCGAGCTGCTGCGCGAGGGTGAGCGCGTGGCGCTGCTCGGCTACGGCTACGGCGTGCCGGTCGCGCTTGGCGCGGCGGATGAGATCGCGGCCGCTCACGGAATCCATGCCACGGTCGCCGACGCCCGTTTCGCGAAGCCGCTCGACGCCGAGCTGATCGAGCGGCTGGCTGCCGACCACGACGTGCTGGTCACGGTCGAGGAGAACGTGCTCGCCGGCGGCTTCGGTGCTGGCGTGCTGGAGCACCTCGCCGACCGCGACCTGCTCGGCGACGTGCGCGTGCTGCGCATCGGCCTGCCGGACCGGTACGTCACGCACGGCAAGCCGGCGCTGCTGCGCGAGGAGGTCGGTCTGACCCCCGACGCCGTCGCCACGAAGGTCGCCGCCGCGTTGCTCTCGCCGCGCGGCGCTCTCGCTTAATCAAGCACCGATCGTCACTTTCCCCTAGGCTTTGCTTCCTCGGCCGCGTCCTGGGGAGGAGCGAGTTCCGAGTCGCCCGTCCGGTCTACCGGGCGGGCGGTTCTTTTTCTGGGCCAGATCCCCCCGAACGGGTGTTTGTGTGATCGACCTCACAGTGGGTCGGCCAAAGGGTCCGTACCTTGGTCATTGCAGACATGACGGCAGCTGATCAAGCGCTTCATGTCGATCAACTTCTCGTTCCAGATCCACATACGCATCACTCCTCCCTCGGAAGCGGCCCGCCTCGGCGGGTCGTTTCTTTTCTATGCTCGGGTGAGCGCGCCGCATGGCCCTCGACCTGACCTTCACATTCCTCCTCGTCCTCGCGAACGGATTCTTCGTCGCGACCGAGTTCGCCGTCACGCGGCTGCGCCCGACGCAGGTCGCTGACTTCGAGCGCGAGCGTCGGCCCGGCGCGAAGTCCGTCCGTCACGCGGTCGAGCACATCGACTCGTACCTTTCGGCATGCCAGCTCGGCATCACCCTGGCGAGCATCGGCCTCGGCGTCGTCGGCAAGCCGGTCTTCGAGGAGCTGCTCGAGCCGCTGTTCGGCGAGAACGCGGAGGTCGCCAGCATCGCGGTCTCCGCGGCACTCGCGTTCGGCATCGTGACGCTGCTGCACGTCGTCGTCGGTGAGCTCGCGCCGAAGAGCTTCGCGATCGCTCGCACCGCGCGGGCGTCGCTCCTGCTCGCCCCGCCGATGCGCGTCTTCTACCTCCTAACGCGCCCGGTCGTCGACCTCTTCAACGCGATGGGCAACCTGCTGCTGCGGCCGTTTGGGATTCCGCCGGCGCGCGAGGTCGGCCACTCGCCGCACAGTGAGGACGAGCTGCGCGTGCTGCTGCGCCAGAGCGCGGCTGAGGGCTTGATCGACCGCGAGGAGGGCCGCTTCTCCGAGAACGTCCTGCTGTTCGGCGACTTGCGCGCCCGCGAGGTGATGGTGCCGCGGCCTGAGGTTGACTGGGTGAGCGCCGGCGACTCGATCGGCGACGTCGCGCGGCGGTCGATCGAGACTGGGCACACCCGCCTGCCGCTCTGCGAGGTCGACGGCGGCCTCGACGCGTCGATCGGGGTGATTCACGCCAAGGACCTGCTGCCCGCGCTCGTCGCGCCGGGCGAGCCGGAGCTGCGCGGACTCGCGCGACCGCTGATCCGCGTCTCCGAGTCGATCCTGCTCGACGAGCTGCTGCGCGACCTCCGCCGCGAGCACTCGCACATCGCGCTGGTCGTCGACGAGCACGGCACGACGATCGGCCTGGTGACGCTCGAGGACATCATCGAGGAGATCGTCGGCGAGATCGAGGACGAGTTCGACGCCGACCACGCCGAGCTGATCGAGCAGCGCGACGGCCGCACCGTCGTCTCCGGAGCAGCGCCGGTCAGGCTCGTCGTCGAGCGGCTCGGTGTCGCTGTCGAGGACCCGCACGAGGCGACGATCGGCGGCCACGTCGTCGAGCTGCTCGGCCGTGTGCCCGACGTCGGCGAGCTGGTCGAGGTCGATGGCCACTCGATGGAGGTCACGGCCGTCGACGAGACGCGGATCTCCGAGCTGGCGCTCGTCGGCCCGTTGCCGGCTGGCGATGGCGACGAGACGCCCGCCAACGACGCCGACTGACCCCGGATACCCTCTCCGGATGGGAAAGCGCCGGCTCGACACCCTGCTCGCCGAGCGTGGGCTCTACGAATCGCGCACGCGTGCGGCCGCGGCCGTGATGGCCGGGGAGGTGGCGATCGGCAACGACGGTCGGCGCGCGGACAAGCCGGGGCAGATGGTCGCCGAGGACGCCGAGCTGGTCGTCGCGGAGGGACCGCGCTACGTCTCGCGCGGCGGCGTCAAGCTCGCCAACGCGCTCGCGGGCTTTGGGATCGATCCTGCCGGCCGCCGCTGCATGGACGTCGGAGCGTCGACCGGCGGCTTCACGGACTGCCTCCTCCAGCACGGCGCCGCGGAGGTCGTGACGGTCGACGTCGCCTACGGCGAGCTGAGCTGGAAGCTGCGCGAGGACGCGCGCGTGACCGTCATCGAGCGCGTCAACGCCCGTTCGCTGGAGCCGGACCAGCTGCCGTTCCGGCCGGAGCTGATCGTGATCGACGTCTCGTTCATCTCATTGCGCAAGGTTCTCCCCGCGGTTCTGGCCTGTGCCGCCGAGCGTTTCGACTGCATGGCGATGGTCAAGCCGCAGTTCGAGGTCGGTCGCGAGCGTGTCGGTTCGGGCGGAGTCGTTCACGAGGCCGCCGATCGCCGTGGGGCGCTGGTCGCGGTCGGCGAGTGCGCGCGCGACGAGATCGGCGCGACCGTGCTCGGCTATGCATCATCCGGCCTGCCCGGACCGGCCGGCAACCGCGAGACGTTCGTGCGGATCGCCGAGGCGGGCAGAGACGGCGCCGTGGAGGACCTGGACGCGGCGGCGAGAACGGTGGAGCCGTGAGCGCCCCGCGGTCGATCACCGTCTTCACGCGCCACGCCCCGGGGGGAGAGCCCGGCCGTGGCCTGCGTCGGCTGGCCGAGCTCGCGCACGAGGCGGGGATCGTGCTGCGCGTCCCGCAGTCGGAGGTCGACAAGCACGGCCTCGAGCCGCTACCGGGCGTCGAGCTCGGCGCCGACCCCGCCGGGCCGACCGATCTGGCCGTCGCACTTGGCGGCGACGGCACGATCCTCGCGGCGCTGCGCCACTACGCCGGGCGCCGGGTGCCGGTCTTCGCGATCAACTTCGGCGAGATCGGCTTCCTGTCGACCGTCGAGCGCGACGGCCTCGACGCGGCGATCGAGCCGGCGTTGCGCGGCGATTTCGAGGTGCTGCCGCTGCCCGCGCTCGAGGTCGGGACCTCTTCCGGTCCCTGGCTCGGAGTCAACGACATCTCCTTCCACCGGCGGCCCGACCTGCGCGTGGCCGACCTCAGCTACGGCGTTGGAGACGAGCAGGTTGGCCTGGTCCGCTGCGACGGGCTCGTAATCGCGACTCCCGCCGGATCGACGGGCTACAACCTCGCCAACGGGGGGCCGGTGATGGCCTGGGGCGTCGAGGGCTACGTCGTGTCGTTCATCGCGCCGCACACGCTGTCGGCGCGGGCCCTGGTCGTCGCGCCCGACGACGTCCTGCAGGTGACCAACCGCTCGGTCGAGGAGCCGGTCGACGTGACCACCGACGGGCGGACGGTCTGCACGCTGGCGCCGCAGGAGCAGGTCGAAGTGCGGTTCAAGCACGACATGGCGCTGCTGGCGCAGGTAGCGGGGGCGAGCTTCTACCACCGTTTGCGCGACAAGTTCGGCCGGCTCACGCGCTGATACGAACGCCTGTTCGATTCTTCCGTCCGGCGGCGGCGGTAGACCACAGGGCGTGCTGCTGGAGCTGCGAATCGAGAACTTGCTGCTGATCGAGCGGGCGGAGGTGCGGCCTGGCGGGGGGCTGAACGCGATCACGGGGGAGACGGGCGCCGGGAAGACGGTGCTGGCGCATGCGCTGGATCTCTTGCTGGGAGGCAAGCCGCGGTCTGGGATCGTCCGACCGGGGGCGGAGGAGGCGTACGTCGAGGGCGTGTTCGAGCTGCCGGACGGGTTGCTGGAGGGGGAGGCGCTGGCGGATCTGCGTGAGCGGGTCGGGGACGGCGATGGCGAGATCGTTTTGGCGCGCCGTGTCTCGGCGGAGGGGCGGACGCGGGCCTTCGTCCAGGGACGGTCTGCGACGGCGGCCGATCTGCGTGAGCTGGGTGGTCGGCTGGTGTCGTTCTTCGGGCAGCACGAGCATCGGAAGCTGACGGTCGCGTCGGCCCAGCTCGATCTGCTGGACGGGTTCTGCGGCGACGCGCACATGGCGCTGCGCGCCCAGGTCGCGGATGCGCATGGCCGGGTCCGCAGGCTGCGGGCGGAGCTGGAGGAGCTGCGGAGCCGCGCGGGGACGCGGGACCGCGATCTCGACCTGCTGCGCTTCGAGCTCGCGGAGATCGACGAGGTCGGTCCGACGGTCGAGGAGGAGGAGGCGCTGACGGCCGAGCGGGCACGGCTGCGCGAGGTCGACGGTCTGCGAGCGGCGGCGGCCGGTGGCGCCGAGGCGCTGATACCGGCCGACGGCGATGGAGGCGCGGTGCAGACGATGGCGGCCGCCGAGCGGCTCGCCGATGCTGTCGACGGCGCCGATCCGGCGCTCGACGCGCTCGCGGCGCGCCTGCGCGGACTGCGGTTGGAGGCAGAGGATCTCGGCGGGGAGCTGCGGCGCTACCTCGACGACATCGACGCCGACCCGGAGCGGCTGGAGCAGGTCGAGACGCGGCTGTCGGAGTACGACCGGCTGATGCGCAAGCACGGCGGGACGGTCGAGGCGGTGCTCGCACACGCCGAGCGCTGCCGCGAGGAGCGCGCCCGGCTGGAGAACGGCGAAGTGGCGGTCGAACAGGCCGAGGCCGATCTCGCGCAGGCTGAGCAGGAGCGGACGAAGCTGGCCGCCAAGCTGACGAAGGGGCGGCGCGAGGCGGCGCCGCGGCTTGCCAAGGGCGTCGTCGCCGAGCTGGCGGCGCTGGCGATGGACGGCGCGACGTTCGAGGTTGTGCTTGAGCCGCGCGAGGAGATCGGCGCCACCGGGGCCGAGCGGGTCGAGTTGATGCTGGCGCCGAACCCCGGCGTGCCGGCGGCGCCGGTCCGCGAGAGCGCCTCCGGTGGCGAGCTGTCGCGGGTGATGCTGGCGCTGATGGCAGTAGCGGGTGCCGGCGGCTCGCCGACGCTCGTCTTCGACGAGGTCGACTCCGGCGTCGGCGGCCAGACCGCGCGCGCCGTCGGAGACCGGCTGCGGGCGCTCGGAGCCGGCCGTCAAGTGCTCTGCATCACCCACCTGCCGCAGATCGCCGCGATGGCCGACCAGCACTTCCGGATCGAGAAGTCGCCCGGCGAGGAAGTGGCGCTGACGCGGGTCGAGCGGCTGGAGGACAAGGCGGTCGTCGAGGAGCTCTGCCGGATGCTCGGCGCCGACGCCGCAGACGCTGGAGCCAGGCGCCACGCGAAAGAGCTCCTGGCTGCATGAGCTTCGTCTTGGGCGCGCGCTAAGGTCGTCGCGTGGCTGCTACTCGTTTCATCTTCGTGACAGGGGGCGTCGTCTCGTCGCTCGGAAAGGGCATCGCGGCGGCCTCGATCGGCCAGCTGCTGGTCGCCCGCGGACTCTCGGTGTCGCTGCAGAAGTTCGACCCGTACATCAACGTCGATCCGGGCACGATGAGCCCGTTCCAGCACGGCGAGGTCTTCGTGACCGAGGACGGCGCCGAGACCGACCTCGATCTCGGCCACTACGAGCGCTTCACCGACGTCAACGCGTCGCGCAGCTCGAACGTCACCACCGGCGCGGTCTACGACTCCGTCATCCGCCGCGAGCGCCGCGGCGACTACCTCGGCGGCACCGTCCAGGTGATCCCGCACATCACCGACGAGATCAAGAACCGCATCCGCCGCGTCGCGGACATGGAGGACGTCGACATCGTGATCACCGAGATCGGTGGCACGGTCGGCGACATCGAGTCGCTGCCCTTCCTGGAGGCGCTGCGCCAGTTCCAGGTCGACGAGGGCCGTGACCGCTGCATGTTCCTGCACCTCACGCTGGTCCCGTTCCTCGGCCACGCCGGCGAGCTGAAGACCAAGCCAACCCAGCACTCCGTCCAGGAGCTGCGCCGGATCGGCATCCAGCCGGACATGGTCATGTGCCGCAGCGAGGAACCACTGTCGCGCGACATCCGCGAGAAGATCGCGCTGTTCGTCAACCTGCCGATCGACTCTGTGGTCTCGGCGCGCGACGTCGACTCGATCTACAAGGTGCCGCTCTACTTCCGTGCCGAGGGCGTCGACGACCAGATCCTCGACCGCTTCGGGATCGAGACCGACAAGCCCGACCTGTCGGCCTGGGAGTCGATCGTCAAGCGGTACGAGGAGGCGACGGACGTCGTCAAGATCGGCCTCGTCGGCAAGTACACCAAGCTTGAGGACGCCTACCTGTCGGTGATCGAGGCGCTCGGCCACGGCGGCGCCCACCACGGCGGCAAGGTCGAGGTCGTCTGGATCGACTCGGAGGGTCTCACCGACGACGAGGAGCTCGAGCAGCTCGAGCAGTGCGACGGCATCCTGATCCCGGGCGGCTTCGGCGTGCGCGGCGTCGAGGGCAAGATCCGTGCCGCCCGCTGGGCGCGCGAGAACGGCGTTCCGTACCTCGGCATCTGCCTCGGCATGCAGATCGCCGTCGCCGACTTCGCCCGCCACGTGGTCGGCATGGACGGCGCCAACTCGACCGAGTTCGACCCCGAGACGCCGTTCCCCGTCGTCGACCTCCTGCCGGAGCAGAAGGAGGTCCGTGACATGGGCGGCACGATGCGCCTCGGCGCCGACCCGGTGAAGCTCCACGAGGGAACCCGTGCCCGCGAGATCTACGGCGAGGCCGTCATCTACGAGCGCCACCGCCACCGCTACGAGGTCAACAACCACCTCCGCCGCAAGCTGGAGGCCGAGGGCCTGGTCTGCTCCGGCACGTCGCCGGACGACCGCCTCGTCGAGATCGTCGAGCTGCCCGACCACCCGTTCTTCGTCGCCTCGCAGTTCCACCCCGAGTTCAAGTCGCGTCCGCTGCGGACGCAGCGGACGCGA
>CAZVRI010000083.1:0-9366 GCA_964629855.1 uncultured Thermoleophilaceae bacterium | reverse complement strand
CGTCGGTCGCGTCCTCCTTGAGGACGGGGTAGTGCTCGGCGACCTCGCCCAAGCCGGCGTAGGTGTAGCGGTTGCCGTAGACGTCCTGGAGGACGACGTAGTTGCCGAGCTGCTCGGACTCGCCGATCTTCTTGATCACGCCGTCGTTGGTGGCGACGACGGGGGAGCCCTTCTGGGCGTAGATCTCGAGCGACCGGCGGTCGTCCTGCGACTCGACGACGTTGGCGGCGTTCTCGCCGACCTCGACGCGCTTGACGGCCTCCTGCTCGGCGAGGTCGTCCGCGTAACGGGCACGCGCGGCGACGGGGAAGCGACCCTCGGTCAGGCCGGTCAGCGACCCGACGAGGTCAGCCGGAACACCGGAGATCAGACGGGCGCGGAGCATCACCGAGTCGACGTACCAATCAGCGTGGTTGTAGGCGAAGATCGCGCCACGGACGTCGTTCTCGTAGTTCGCGGCCTTGAGGTAGCGCGCCGCGGCGAAGATCGCGTCGACGGGGTTGTAGGGGTCCTTGCTGCCGTCCTTGTTCGCGTCGACGCCGTACGCCTTCCAGGAGGCGGGCATGAACTGCATCCAGCCAAGCGCGCCGGCGGACGAGACGTTGAGGTTGCGGCCGTAGTCGGTCTCGATCTCGTTGATTGCCGCGAGGATCTCCCAGCGGACGCCGTACTCGATGCCGGCCGCCTGGTAGATCGGCAGCAGGAAGAGCGGCACCCGGAACTTCCGGATCACGAAGTTCGGAACACCCTGGGCGACCGACGGGCCGGGAAGCGCATCGAAGAAGCCCGGGTTCGCCGCCGTCGGCGAACCGTCGGCGTTGCGGATCGCCGGACGCTCGGCGCGAGCGCCGCCACCCTGAGTCTTACCCTCACGCTTAGGTTGAGAGTTCGTGTCCTTGCGAGGCTTGAGGGTTCGCTTGTCGTCGCCGCCGGACTTCTGCTCGCGGCCGACCTTGGGGGTCGGGGTCGGAGTGGTCTCGAGCGGCGCCGGCGCCGGAGTGGTCTCCGGGGCGGGGGTGGTCTCGGGCGCGGGAGTGGTCGGAACGACCGGAGCGGTCTCCGTCGTCGCGGGCGGCGTCGTGGCCGGCGCGTCGTCTGCCGTTACCCACTCAACGGGTCCGAGGTCCGCGGGAAGCTGGATCTCGGAGACCGGAGTGCCCGGGGGGACGTCGACGGTGACCGTGACGATCTCGCCCGTCGTGAGCTTGACCGTGAGTACGCGCGACTGCGCCGAGGCCGCCACCGTGAGGGTGGTGAGGGCCGCGACCAACGCGACGCCTGCGCAAAGCAGGGTATGCCACAGCCGCTTCTTCATCCCGGGAATTGGTCTCCTCCTTGCGCGCCCCCGGCGGGGACGCTCTTAGACGCGCGCAAGCTTATCGATCTGCTGGGCGCACAGGGAACGCTAGCTATCGGTTCGGAGAGGTACAAGGGGGATCGGTAATTGGTGGAAAGCGGCGCATATTGCGACCGTTCGTCTCGTGGCTATCGGCAGCTGCCCCGTGTTCCGCAAGCTCCGTACGGGTGCTTGCAGCGCGGCATTTGGGCTTCTACTGCTCGCTGAATGGCCCTATTAACCATTCGGGAGGTGAACCTAAGCCTCAACTTGAGGTTTAGGTATGCCCAATCCCCGGCCCGGACAGGCCTGTCCTGTAGCCTGCCGCCGATGGCTACCGACCCTGACATGACCTTCGTCGACCGCGTCTCCCGCCAGGGTGAGGAGGCACTTGGAAAGCTCGCCGAGGAGCTGATCGGAAACCCGATCGTCAGCGGGGCGGTCTCGCGTGCGTTCGAGGCGCGCGAGAAGGCGGCGCAGGCTCAGGAGGCCGCGCTCGGCGCGCTGAACATTCCCTCGGCGGCCGACGTCGAGCGCGTCACCCGCCGGCTGCGCTCGGTGTCGCAGCGGCTGGAGTCGATCGAGGACACCCTCGACCGGCTCGAGGAGCGTCTGGCGACTCCGGCGCCGAAGCCGGCGGCTGCCAAGAAGCCGGCCGCGCGGAAGCCGGCGGCCACGCGCAAGCCGGCGCCGAAGAAGCCTTAGCGGCTAACCGGCCAGGGCCTTCCAGCCCGCCTCGCCGAGCGCCAGTCCCAGCGGCTCGAGGTCACCGTGGGGGATCCGTCTCCGGTTGCCGGTCGCCAGCAGATCGGCGACTCCCAGCACCACCGCCGCCGCGACCTTGCGCCGCTCGGCGACCGCCAGCAGCGCCGCGGCCTCCATCTCGACGACGTCCGCCCCGTCCTCGCGCCAGGCACGGGGAGCATCCTCGCGCGGGTCGTAGAAGAGGTCGGTCGTCAGCGCCGTCACCGGTCGCGCGTCGGCGGCGGTCAGGGCAGCGGTCAGCGTGGCGTCGGGCGTCAGTCGCGGGCCGGCCCCGAGCGCTGCACTCGTTCCGTCGGTCCCGATCACGCTCGTCGCGACGACCAGGTCGCCGAGCTCGAAGCCGTCGCGCAGAGCGCCGCAGGTCCCGATCCGCACCAGCGTCCGCGCGCCGAGGTCGATCAGCTCCTCGACGACGATCGCCGCGCTCGGGCCGCCCATCCCCGTCGCCTGCACCGTCAGCGGCTCGCCATCGCGCGCGACACCGGTGTAGCCCCACAGGCCGCGGTTGTGGTTGAACATCTTCGGCCCGTCGAGCAGCGCCTGGGCGACGGTCAGCGCGCGGTGGGGGTCGCCCGGCAGCAGGACCCGCTCGGCCAGCGGGGCGGAGGGGCGCAGGTGGTGCGTCGCCGGGTCCGTCACGCGCGCCAGCCTAAGGCTCGAGGCCCACTGGCGACGGCCGGCGGGGCTATCCTCGCCGTGTGCCACAGCGCCCCGACATCCAAGAGGCCCTACGCGAGGCCGTCGACCGCACGGTCCGCGCGACCGTCGACACGCGCGAGCGCGCCCAAGACGCCGCCGGCGGGGTCAGTTCCGCCGTGGACGACATCGTCAAGGGCGCCCAGGACAACATCACGCGCAGCCGCAAGGGCGTCTTCGCGGCCGTCGAGGACCGCCTGCCGGCCAGTCAGGACGACATGAAGGCGCTGCGCGACGAGCTGCGATCGATCGATCGACGGCTCGGCGAGATCGAGCGGCGGCTCGACGAGCTGCCGCACGACGACAACTAGAAGTGGACGCCCTTCAGTAGGTAGGCCATCGCGACGGCCTCGGTCGACATCTCGTCGTTGGCCTTACCGCCGTCCGTGAGCTCGTCCCCGGCAGTCTTCTTCGCCGCGGCGGAGTCCGGGAACAGGCTGTAGGCCTGGTTGAGGATGATGTCGACGGTCGACGGCGACAGCGCGTAGAGCACCTCGCCGAACGTCCCGAGCCGCGACGCCTTGCGCTTCGGCTTGTCGATCATCGCGTCGCAGATCATCTGACCGGCCTCGGCCGGCGTCAGCGTCGGGAACGCCTTGTAGATGTCGGTCGGCGCGATCATCGGCGTGCGCACGAGCGGCATGTAGACGGTGGTGAACTTGACGTTGTCGGCGATGCACTCGGGCGCCGCGCAGCGCGAGAAGGCGTCGAGCGCCGACTTCGAGGCGACGTACGCCGAGAAGCGCGGCGTGTTGGTCTGGACGCCGATCGACGAGATGTTGATGATGTGGCCCGACTTGCGCTCGCGCATTCCCGGCAGGAAGGCCATGATCAGCTTCAGCGCGCCGAAGTAGTTGAGCTGCATCGTCCGCTCGTAGTCGTGGAAGCGGTCGTATGACCGGGCGACCGAGCGGCGGATCGAGCGGCCGGCGTTGTTGATCAGGATGTCGACGCCACCATGCTCGTCGACGATCTCCTGGGCCACGCGCTCGACGTCCTCGAGGCTGGAGAGGTCGGCGGGGTGGACGTGGGCGGTGCCACCGAGCGCACGGATCTGCTCGGCGACCTCCTCGAGCTTCTCGCGCGTGCGCGAGACGAGGATCACCTCGCCGCCGGCCTCGCCGACGCGGACCGCGGTCTCGGCGCCGATTCCCGACGACGCGCCGGTGATCACGACGCGCTTGTCCTGGACCGCTGTCGTCAGCGAGCGGTCGCGGAACAGCGCCGGATCGAGGTTGCGCTCCCAGTAGTCCCACAGCCGCCCGGCGTAGCTGTCGAGCGGCGGGACCGCGATGCCGGTGCCGTTCAGGGCACGCTGGGTGTCGCGCGCGTCGAAGGTGCACTTGAAGTCGCGCACCTCCATCGCCTCCGGCGGGATGCCGAGGTCGCGGTAGACCTGGTTGCGGATCTTCTTGACCGTCGGCAGCGCCATGATGCCGGCGCGGACCGGGGCGGGGACCGCCTTGGTCAGGTTCTCGTCGACGCGCATCGCCAGCTGGGGCGCGTGCGCGGCCTTCGCGAAGGTGTTGAGCGCCTCGCCGACCGTCATCGGCTCCGGGTCGACGAGGTGGAAGGTGTCGCCCGGGAGGTCGTCGTCGGCGAGGTGGCCGATGTGGTCCATCGCGCGGGCGACGAAGTCGACCGGCACGATCGTGATCTTGCCGCCCTCGGGGCCCGCCAGCGGCATCCACGCCGGCAGCGCGCCGCGCAGCTTCTTCAGCAGCGTGAAGAGGTAGTAGGGGCCGTCGATCTTGTCGATCTCGCCGGTCCGCGAGTGGCCGACGACGATCCCGGGGCGGTAGACGAGCGTCTGCGCCTTGACGTCGCGCTTGACCATCTGCTCGGACTCGTACTTCGTCCGGTGGTAGTGGTGCGGGAGTCGCTGGCCCTCGTCGAGCATGTCCTCCTGGAACACGCCGCGGTAGTCGCCGGCGACGGCGATCGAGCTGGCGTGGTGGAAGCGCCCGACGTCACGCGAGTTGGCGAAGTCGATCGCGTTGCGCGTGCCTTCGACGTTCGCCCGCTGGGCGGTCAGCTCGTCGGCCTCGATGTCGTAGACCGCGGCGAGATGGAAGAAGTGGTCGATCTTCGCGTCGGCCGGCAGGACCGAGTCGTCGACGCCCAGAGCCGGCTGGGTCAGGTCGCCCGGCACCGCGACGATCCGTCCCTCGGCGGCGTTCAGTCGCGCCGCGAGATCGTCGACCTTGCCGCGCGAGCCCTCGCGCGCGAGCACGTAGATCGTGCCGTCGCGCTTCAGCAGCTCCTCCACGAGATGCCTGCCGATGAATCCCGTCGCCCCTGTTATGAAGTAGTTCACGCGGGGGCGAGTCTATCCCGCTGACCAGCGCCTGCGCCAGTTGTGCGAGACGCCTCCCACCGTTGTAGCTTCAGGTCCCTCCGTGAACGACGAGCGACTCACTCTCAAGGAGGTCGCGGACCGCGCGGGCGTCTCGCCCGCGACGCTGCGCCGCTGGGTCAAGGAGGGCTTGATCCCGCAGCTCGACGGCGGCGCCGGCAACGCCTGGAGCGTCGCGGCCGCCGCGCAGGCTCGCGTCGTGGCGCGGTTGCGCGACCGCGGCCACACGATCGCCCAGATCCGCGAGGCGACCGAGGACGGCCGGCTCGCCTTCGGCTTCGTCGAGGAGCTGCTCCCCGACGAGGACGGCGACACCTCCCTGAAGGACGTGGCTAAGGAGACCGGGCTCGCGCCCGCGTTGATCGAACGCCTCTGGAGCAGCTTCGGGCTGCCCGCCAGCGATCTCGAGGCGATGTCGGACGAGGACGTCGAGGCGATGCGCGAGGCCGCCGGCGTGCTCTCGACGGGCTTGCCGCTGGTCGCCTCGCTGCAGCTCGCGCGCGTCTACGGGCAGGCGCTGTCGCAGATCGCGGACGCCGAGGTCCGGCTGATCCACCTCTATGTCCACGAGCCGCTGATGCGCGAGGGCCTGGGGGGACTCGAGATGGCCGAGCAGATGGAGGGACTGGCCCGCGACCTGCTGCCGCGCTCCGCGACGCTGATGGAGTACCTGCACCGCCGCTTCTTGCAGCACTTCGTCGCCCAGGACGTGGTGGGGCACATGGAGGTCGAGCTCGACGGCGAGGTCGACCTGGGCCGCCTGCGGGTCGGCATCTGCTTCTGTGATCTCGCGGGCTACACGCGCTTCACCGAGGAGGAGGGCGACGAGCAGGCGCTCTCCTATGTCGAGCGGTTCGTCGACAGCGTCACAGAGACCCTTCCTGACGACGCGCGCGTGCTCAAGACGATCGGCGACGAGGTGATGATCGTCGGGCAGGACGTCCAGGCGCTGACCGAGTGGGCGGTCCGCTTCCAGGGCGAGTTCGTCCAGCGTCCGGAGCCGCGCATCGGCATCCACTACGGCGCCGCCCTCTACCGCGACGGCGACTACTTCGGCCGCGAGGTGAACCTCGCGTCGCGGGTCGTCGCTCGCGCGCGTGGAGGAGAGGTCCTCGTGACAGACGCGATCGTCGAGCAGGTCGCGGCGTCGAGCCGGCTCACCTTCGAGGGGATCGGTCAGGTCAAGCTCAAGGGCTTCAACGAGCCGCGTCAGCTCTGCCGCGCTACCGGCTTCGCCCAATGACTTCGGCTGACCCGGCTGCCGCGTTCGAGGCCGCCCGTGTCAGCGGACTGATCCGGGCCGGCGAGCCGCTGCTCGTGATGCTCTCCGGTGGCGCCGATTCCGTCTGCCTGCTCGACGTCGCGCTGCGGCTCGGCGCCGAGGTGACCGCGCTGCACGTCAACTACGGCCTGCGCGACGCCGCCGAGGACGACGAGCGTCACTGCCGCGAGCTCTGCGGCCGGCTCGGCGTCGAGCTGATCGTCGAGGCGGCGCCGCTGCCGGACAAGGGCAACGTCCAGGCCGAGGCGCGCGAGGCCCGCTACCGCCTCGCCGAGCGCCATGCGACCCGCGACTACGCCGCCGCCCACACCGCCTCCGACCAGGCCGAGACCGTGCTCTACCGCCTGGCTGTCTCGCCCGGCCGCCGTCCCCTGCTGGGGATCGCGCCCCGCCGCGGCCGCCTCGTCCGCCCGCTGCTCGGCGCCACCGCCGCCGAGACCCGCGCCCACTGCCGCGCCCGCGGCCTCGAGTGGCGCGAGGACGCCTCCAACCGCGACCCCCGCTTCGCCCGCGCCCGTGTCCGCCACGGCCTGCTCGACGCCCTGCGCGAGGTCGCCCCCGGCGCCGAGCACACGATCGCCGAGACCTCCGCCCAACTCCGCGACGAGGCCGACGCCCTCGACACCGCCGTCGACGCCGCGCTCGACCAGCTCGGCGGCGGCCCCGCTATCGACGCCACCGCCCTCGCCGCCCTCGGCCCCGCCCTCTCCCGCCTCATCCTCCGCCGCCTCGCCGAGCGCGAGACCAGCGCGCCACACCCCCTTTCACGCGCGGAGGTAGACGCCGTCCTTGCTCTGGCCGAGCAGGGCGGAACGCGATCGCTGGATCTGGGAGACGGCCTGCGCGCGGTGGCGGAGTACGGCACATTGCGATTCCGTGCCGGCGGTCCTACCGCCGCTCCAGCTCCGATCACACTGCAGATCCCCGGCCGCGCCGCTTTCGGGAACTGGGAGGTCGAGGCAGTCGCCGACGGGGGCGGCGAGGTGGAGTTCGACGCGAGCGCGCTCGGCAACACCCTCACCGTCCGCGCCTGGCAGGACGGCGACCGCATGAGACCCCTCGGCCTCGGCGGCACCAAAACCCTCCAAGACCTCTTCACAGACCGCAAGATCCCCCGCGAGCTCCGACGGACACTGCCGGTTATCGAGGCGGCCGGCGAAATCGCCTGGGTAGTCGGTGTGGCCGTCGGAGAGCGCTTCGCTGCGACAACCACCACCGCCAACCGCATCAGCTTGTCGGCGCGCTCGAAGTAGCCGGTGGGAATGGAACCCCCGGCGGAACGATTCCCAAGTGCAGTCGGGGGTTCCATTCCCACCGGCGTACCACCACCCCCGAGCCCGCCATAGACTCGCGCCCGTGACCACCCCTCTGATCGGCGAGATCCTCGTCCAGCGCGACGACCTCGCACACCGCGTCCAGGCTCTCGCCGAGGAGATCTCGCGCGACTACGCCGGCCGCTCGGTGCTGCTGATCGGGGTGCTGAAGGGGGCGATGTTCTTCCTCAGCGACCTGATGCGCCAGCTCGACGTCGACTGCGAGGTCGATTTCATGGCGGTCGCGTCCTACGGGTCGTCGACCAGCTCCAGCGGTGTCGTCCGGATCCTCAAGGACCTCGACGGCCCGATCGAGGGCCGTGACGTCCTGATCGTCGAGGACATCGTCGACTCGGGTCTCACGCTGAGCTACCTGCTGCGCACGCTGCGTGCGCGCGAGCCCGCGTCGGTCGAGGTCTGCGCGCTGTTGACGAAGCCGGAACGGCGCAAGGTCGACCTGCCGATCCGCTATGTCGGCTTCGAGATTCCGAACCGCTTCGTGATCGGCTACGGCCTCGATCACGGCGAGCGATTCCGCAACCTGCCTTATGTGGCCGTCCTCGACGGACCGCCGTCCTGAGCGCGCGAATGGCCGCCCGCAAGGTGCGGGGAGGCCGCTACACCCTTGCTAGGCTGTCGTTTCACCCGCTAAGGCATGTCTTTGGCATCAACCCGCCGCGTTCAGTTCGCGCGGGTAACGGCCGATAGAGAGATCTCCTGTGAGTCGATTCTTCAAGAGCGCAGCATTTCCGATCCTGATCGTCGTCGTGCTCGCGTTCTTCGCGCAGAAGCTGATCAGCCCGGGTGAGCAGCAGCCGGACACGAGCTACAGCCAGTTCATCACCCAGGTCGACAACGACAAGATCAAGAAGGTCACGCTCAACACGAAGAACAACCGGGTCGACGTCGAGCCGAAGAAGGGCGACAAGTACGAGACCGCCTACCCGGACAACACCGAGCAGAACCTCGTCAACAATCTTCAGGCGGCTGACGTCGACGTCGACGTCAAGGCGAAGTCGGGCAGCGGCTGGATCACCGCGCTGACCTACATCCTGCCGTTCGTGATCTTCCTGCTGTTCTGGCTTTTCATCATCAACCAGATGCAGGGCGGCGGCTCGAAGGTGATGTCGTTCGGCAAGTCGCGCGCCAAGCGAATGTCGGTCGACTCGCCGAAGATCACCTTCCGCGACGTCGCCGGGGTCGACGAGGCGGTCGAGGAGCTGCACGAGATCAAGGAGTTCCTCGAGAACCCGAAGAAGTTCCAGGCGCTGGGGGCGCGAATACCGAAGGGTGTGCTGCTCTACGGGCCGCCGGGCACCGGCAAGACGCTGCTCGCGCGCGCCGTCGCGGGCGAGGCGGGCGTGCCGTTCTTCTCGATCTCCGGCTCCGACTTCGTCGAGATGTTCGTCGGCGTCGGCGCGAGCCGCGTGCGCGACCTGTTCAACCAGGCGAAGGAGACCTCGCCGGCGATCATCTTCATCGACGAGATCGACGCCGTCGGCCGCCACCGCGGCGCCGGCCTCGGCGGCGGGCACGATGAGCGCGAGCAGACGCTCAACCAGATGCTCGTCGAGATGGACGGATTCGACCCCAAGGTCAACGTCATCGTCATCGCGGC
>CAZVRI010000082.1:5643-9387 GCA_964629855.1 uncultured Thermoleophilaceae bacterium | reverse complement strand
TCGACGAACGACCACGACTCCGGGAACCGCACGACCGACCGGCGATCGGTCACCGCCCGCGGTCCGCCCGCATCCAGCATCAGCCCCATCACGCGGTCGCCGACGGCGAGGTCGTCGACCTCCGCCCCGACCTCGACCACCACGCCCGCGCCCTCGCCGATGATCGGCGCCTCGCCCGGATAGACGCCGAGCGCGATCAGGACGTCGCGGAAGTTGACGCCGGCAGCGTGAACGGCGACGCGAACCTCGCCAGCCGCGAGTGGAGCGTCCGCCGCCCCGCTCTCGAGCAGAGTCAGCGCGTCCAGTGACCCACGCTGCTCGGAACCGAGCTTCCAGGACCCCTCCGGGGCGATCAGCGGCCCACTCGCCGCCGCGGGTGCCAGCCGGGGAGCCGACAGCGCTCCCGCTCGCAACGCCAGCTGAGACTCCTCGGCGGAGACCGCGAGCGCCGCCGCCAACGCCGACCGCGACGCAGCTTCGCGATCGCGGTCGATCGTCACGACCCGCTCCGGCTGCTCGGCCTGCGCCGACCGCACCAGCCCCCACACCGGCGCAACCGCGAGGTCCGGCGACTCGCCCTCCAGCGCGACGGCGCGCTCGGTGACGATCGCCAGGCGCGCGTTCGACAGACGCTCCTCGCCGAGGAACTGCCGCAACAGGTCGAGCACCTCCGTCGTTGCCGCATGGGCAGCGGCAGCGACTGGCAGGTCGAGCCGCGGCTCGCAACCGGCGAGCACGAAGTCGGGGACCGTCGCGCCGGCGTCGATCGCGCCCAGCAGCGCGTCCAGATCGGCGTAGCGCGCGGACTCCAGTCCGGCGGCCTCGAGGTCGCCGAGCACGGCGACCGCGCCCGGATCGGGCTGGTCCGGCGCCGTGGCCGCCTCCCAGCGGACGCGCAGCAGCCCGTCGTCGCCGGCCGGGCGGATCGCCTGAGCCTCGCGCAGCGCCAGCGAACCCACCGACAGGACCGGCAGACCGGACTCGTCGGTCGCGGTCAGCGACAGCGACCCTTCCGCGGAGACCCGCGCGCGGACGTGCAGGGCGGCTGCCCCGCTGGAGTGCAGCGCAACGTCGCTCCAGGCGAACGGGATCCGGGCGCCGCCGGTCCCGCCGGCCTCGTCAAGTGCCGTGTGGAGCGCGGCGTCGAGCAGCGCCGGGTGGATCCCGAAGTCGCCCGCGTCGGCTGGCCCGTCGGCGTCGAAGGCAACCTCGGCGAACAGCTCGCCGTCGCGCCGCCACAGCGTCCGCAGCCCCTGGAAGACCGGGCCGTAGTCGAGCCCCAGCGCAGCGGCGCGGTCGTAGAGCGCGTCGACGTCGACCGGCTCCGCATCCTCGGGCGGCCAGGCCCCGAGCGGCTCTATCGCCGACTCCGGCTGAGCCGTGAGCGCGCCGGTCGCGTGGCGCACCCACTCCTCCTCGGCCAGCTCCGCGCCGGGCTCCGGCCGCGAGTGGATCGCTATCTCACAGGCTCCCGCCTCGTCGGGCTCGGAGACGGTCACCTGCAGCTGGACGCCACCGGCCCCCGGCAGTACCAGCGGCACCTCAAGCGTCAGCTCGTCGACGACCGCGCAGCCGACCGCCTTGCCGGCAGCCAGGGCCAGCTCCACGAGCGCGGCACCCGGCACCACGACCGAGCCGAGCAACGCGTGATCGGCGAGCCACGGATGGGTTTCGAGCGACAACCGCCCCGTGAACAGCCGGCCGCCGTCCGGGAGCGTCACCTCGGCGCCGAGCAGCGGGTGCCCAGCCGCCGCCTGGCCGACGGCGGCGGGATCGCCGCTCGCGGTGGACTGGATGAGCCAGTAGTGCTCGCGCTGGAAGGCGTAGGTCGGCAGGTCGACCCGCTTGGCGGCGGTGCCGTCGAAGAGCGCGGTCCAGTCGACGTGGCCGCCGGCGACGTGGAGCTGGCCGAGCGCGAGGAGCAGCGCCTCCGGCTCAGGACGGTCCTTGCGCAGCGCGGCCGCGAGCAGCGGCTCGACCTCGGCATCGTCGAGCGACGCCTGGGCCAGCGCGGTCAGCGTTCCGTCCGGGCCAAGCTCGAAGAAACGGGTGGCGCCCTCGGCAGCGAGCGTCGTAACGCAGTCGTGGAAACGGACCGCCGCGCGCACATGGCTCGCCCAGTAGGACGGCGAGGTCGCCTGCTCGTCGGTCAGCAGCACGCCGGTCACGTTCGACACGACCGGGATCCGCGGCGCCGACAGCTCGATGCCCGCGGCGACCTGCTCGAACTCGCCGAGCATCGGGTCCATCAACGGCGAGTGGAACGCGTGGCTGACACGCAGCCGCGACGTCTTGCGCTCGCGCCCGTCCCACAGCGCTTTGACCGCCAGGACCTGGGCCTCGTCGCCCGAGATGACCGTCGAACGCGGACCGTTCAGACCGGCGATCCCGACACCTTCGAAGCCCTCCAGCAACTCCAACACCTCGGCCTCGGATGCCTCGACCGCGACCATCGTCCCGCCCTCTGGCAGCGCGCCCATCAGCCGGCCGCGCGCGGCGACTAGACGGCAGGCATCGTCGAGCGGAAACACGCCAGCGACGTGCGCCGCCGCCAGCTCGCCGATCGAGTGGCCGGCAAGCAGATCCGGCGTGACACCGAGCGACTCGGCCAGCCGGAACAGCGCCACCTCGACCGCGAACAACGCCGGCTGCGTCAGCTCGGTCCGGCTCAGCAGCTCCGCGTCGTCGCCGAACACGACGTCGCGCAGCGACAGGCCCAGCTCGCCGTCGAACCGCTCGCACGCGTCGTCGAACGCCGTCGCGAACACCGGGAACGCTTCGTATAGCCCCCTGCCCATCCCGACCCGCTGCGCGCCCTGGCCGGTGAACAGCAGCGCCAGACCGCCACCCGCGGCGCCACCCGAGCCGACCGCGACGTTAGCCGCCGGCCGACCGGAGACCAACGCATCAAGACCAGCCAACAGCTCGTCGCGGCCGTCGCCGGCGACCACGGCTCGCTCGCCGAGCTGGGCGCGCCCAGCCACCAGCGAGTAGCCGACGTCGACCGGATCGAGATCGCCCGCCTCGACACACGCCGCCAACCGGCCGACCTGCTCGGCCAGCGCCGCCGGGGTCTTGGCCGACAGCACCCACGGCACCGCCGGGAGCTCGCGCGGAGCGTCAGGAGCCTCGACCACGGCCGCCGGCGCCTCTTCGACGATCACGTGCGCATTGGTTCCGCTGATGCCGAATGACGAGATCGCCGCCCGCCGCGTCCGCTCGCCACGCTCCCAGCGCACCGGCTCGGTCAGCAGCTCGATCTCGCCGGCGCTCCAGTCGACGTGCGACGACGGCTGGTCGACGTGCAATGTCGGCGGCAGCTCGCCGTGACGCAGCGCCTCGACCATCTTGATGACCCCCGCGACACCAGCCGCGGCCTGGGTATGGCCGATGTTCGACTTGATCGAGCCCAGTCGCAGCGGCCCGGCGGCTCGCTCCTGACCGTAGGTCGCCAGCAGCGCCTGCGCCTCGATCGGATCGCCGAGCGTCGTGCCGGTCCCGTGCGCCTCGACGGCATCGACGTCGGCCGGCGTAAGCCCAGCGTTAGCCAGCGCCTGCAGGATCACCCGCTCCTGCGACGGCCCGTTCGGCGCCGTCAACCCGTTGCTCGCGCCGTCCTGGTTGACCGCGACGCCACGCACCACCGCCAAGACCTCATGGCCGTTACGGCGCGCGTCGGACAGCCGCTCGAGCAGCAGCAGGCCCGCGCCCTCGCCCCAGGCCGTGCCGTCCGCCGCCTCGGCG
>CAZVRI010000082.1:0-5633 GCA_964629855.1 uncultured Thermoleophilaceae bacterium | reverse complement strand
GGCTTGCAGCGCCCGTCGGCGGCCAGGCCGCGCTGGCGGCTGAACTCCGCGAACAGGTCCGGGGTCGGCAGCACCGTCGCGCCGCCGACGAGCGCGAGCGAGCACTCGCCCTGGCGCAGCGACTGGCACGCCATGTGCAGCGCGACCAGCGACGACGAGCAGGCCGTGTCGACGGTCAGTGCGGGGCCCTCGAGTCCGAAGGCGTAGGCGAGCCGGCCCGAGGCGACGCTCGCGGCGTTGCCGGTCGTGCGGTAGCCCTCGAGGTCCGCCCGCCCGCGCATCGCCAGGCCGTAGAACTGGCCGACGACGCCGGCGAACACGCCCGTGTCGCTGCCACGCAGCGAGTGCGGATCGATTCCGGCGTTCTCGAACGCCTCCCACGCGGTCTCGAGCATCAGCCGCTGCTGCGGGTCCATCGCCAGCGCCTCGCCGGGACCAATGCCGAAGAACCCGGCGTCGAAGTAGCCGGCGTCGTGGAGGAAGCCGCCTTCGCGCGTGTAGCTCTTGCCGGGCTCGTCGGGGTCGGGGTCGTAGATGCCCTCGACGTCCCAGCCGCGGTCGGTCGGCAGCATCGTGATGGCGTCGCGCCCGGAAGCGACCAACTGCCACAGCTCGTCCGGCGATCGGACCCCACCCGGGTAGCGGCAGCTCATCCCGACGATCGCGATCGGCTCCTCGCTCGCGCTCAGACGCGCCGCCGGCCGCGGCGCCGCGTCGGCGGCGCCCTCGACCTGCGAGCGCAGGAAGCGCGCCACGGCGGCGACCGTCGGGTGGTCGAAGACGAGCGTCGAAGGCAGCCGCAGCCCGGTCGCCTGCTTGAGCCGGTTGCGCAGCTCGACCGCGCTCAGCGAATCGAAGCCGAGCTCCTTGAACGCGACTTCGACCTCGACCTCCTCCGGCGAAGAACGGCCGATGACCGCCGCGACCTCGCTCCGCACCAGGCCGAGGACGGCGGCGTCCCAATCGGCCGCGGCCGTTCCCGCGAGCAGCGCCGCGAGCGACCCGGCGGTCGCCTTGGCGCGCCGCTTCGGCGGCGCGCCGGACAGCCCGCGCATGATCGCGGGCGCCATTCCGAGCGACTCCAGGCGCCGCAGCGCGGCGCGGTCGAGCTCGAGCGCCGTCAGCGCGGCGTCGGTCCCGTTGCGGGCACGGTCGAGCAGCTCGAGCCCGCGTGCCGGCGGCAGCGCGGCGACGCCGCTGCGCGCGAGCCGCGCCCGGTCGCTCTCGCCGAGCGCGCCACCCATGCCGTCGGACTGCTCCCACAGGCCCCAGGCGATCGACGTCGCCGGCAGCCCGTCGCGGCGGCGGCGCTCGGCGAGCGCGTCAAGGAAGGCGTTCGCCGCCGCGTAGTTGCCCTGTCCGGGCGTCCCGAGCGTCCCCGCCGCCGACGAGAACAGCACGAACTGCGCCAGGTCGAGGCCCGCGGTCAACTCGTGCAGGTGCGCCGCCGCGTCGACCTTCGGCGCCAACGCACGGTCGAGGCGCTCCGCGTCGAGCGACTCGACGACGCCGTCGTCGAGCACGCCAGCGGTGTGAACGACCGCCGTCAGCGGCCGGTCGGCGGGGATCGCGTCGAGCAGCCGCTCGAGCTGCGCGCGGTCGGATGCGTCGCAGGCCGCGACCGTGGCCGTGCAGCCGAGCTCGGCGAGCTCCGCGACGAGCTCCGTCGCGCCGGGGGCGTCGATGCCGCGCCGGCTGGTCAGAAGCAGGTGGCGCGCGCCGTGGCCGGCGGCGAGATCGCGGGCGACCAGCGTCCCGAGATCGCCGGTCCCGCCGGTCACCAGCACCGTCCCGTCTGGATCGACGGGCTGCGGCAGCGTCAGGACGACCTTGCCGACGTTGCGGCCCTGGCTCAGGTAGCGGAAGGCGCTCTGCGCCTCGCGGACGTCCCAGCTGGCGATCGGCGGCGGCGCGAGCTCCCCGGCCTCGAACAGGCGCACCAGCTCGAGCAGCATCTCCTGGATCCGCTCCGGTCCGGCCTCCAGCATGTCGAAGGCGCGGTAGACGACGCCCGGATGGCTGGCGGCGACGGCCTCCGGGTCGCGGACGTCGGTCTTGCCCATCTCGAGGAAGCGGCCGCCGCGCGGCAGCAGGTCGAGCGAGGCGTCGACCATCTCGCCCACGAAGGCGTCGAGCACGACGTCGACGCCCGCGCCGCCGGTCGTCTCCAGGAACCGCTCGCGGAAGTCGGTCGTGCGCGAGGAGGCGATCCGCTCGGCGTCGATGCCGAGCGCCCGCACCGCCTGCCACTTGGACGGGCTTGCCGTCGCGAGCACCTCCGCGCCGAGCCGCTGCGCGATCTGGACGGCGGCCGTTCCGACGCCGCCGGCGGCGGCGTGCACGAGCACCCGCTCGCCGGCCTGGAGCCCGGCGAGGTCGACGAGGCCGTAGTAGGCGGTCAGGAACGTCACCGGGACCGCCGCCGCCTCGGCGAACGTCCAGGAGCGCGGGACCGGGGCGATCAGCCGCCGGTCGGCGACCACGCTCGGGCCGCCCGTCCCGGCGACCAGCCCCATCACGCGATCTCCTACCGCGAGATCGTCGACGCCCGGCCCGACCTCCAGCACGACACCCGCGGCCTCACCGCCGATCTCCGCCTCGCCCGGGTAGACGCCGAGCGCCATCAGGACGTCGCGGAAGTTGACGCCCGACGCGCGCAGCGCGATCCGGACCTCGCCGTCGCTCAGCGGCGCATCCGGCTCCTGGCCGGCGACCAGCGCCAGCGCGTCGAGCGCGCCGCGCGGCTCGGCGTCGAGCCGCCACGGCCCGTCGGGCAGCGCCAGCGCGTCGCCGGCGCGGACCGCGACGAGCCGCGGCGCAAGCAGCGTGCCGGCGCGGACCGCCAGTTGGGGCTCGCCGTCGCCAAGCGCAGCCGCCGCCAGCGGCAGCGGGGCGGCGTCGCCGTCGATCAGCAGCACACGACCGGGCTGCTCTGCCTGCGCCGACCGCGCGAGTCCCCAGACGGCCGCGACCGCCGGGTCCGGCAGCTCGCCTTCGACCGCCGCGACCGCGCCGCGGGTGACCAGCGCCAGCCGCGCGTCGCCGAGCCGGTCGTCGGACAGGAACCGCTGCAGCAGGTCGAGCGCGGCGCCGGTCGCGGCGCGCGTCTGCGCGGCGATGCCGGCCGCGCGGTCCGCGAAGACCGGAGCGAGCACCACCGCCGGCACGGCCGCTCCGGCGTCGACCGCTTCGAGCAGCTCGCCAAGGTCGCCGTAGCGCTCGGCCTCCGAGTCTTCGAGCGCCAGGTCGCCGAGCACGGCGACCGCCCCGGCGGCGTCGGCGGGCGGCGCGACCTCGCTCCACTCGACGCGCAGCAGTCCCTGGTCCTCGCTCGCCGGCGCGATCGCGCCCGCCTCGCGCAGGGCGAGTGAGCCGACCGACAGCACCGCCCTGCCGTGCTCGTCGCTCGCATCGAGCGCGACGCGCCCCTCGCCCGGCGAGGTCAGGCGGACGCGCAGTGCGCTCGCGCCGCGCGCGTGGACGCTCACGTCGCTCCAGGCGAACGGCAGCCGCACGTCGTCGCCGGCGTCGATCAGCGCGGCGTGCAGCGCCGCGTCGAGCAGCGCCGGATGAATCGCGAAGTCGCCCGCGTCGGCGAGCGCCGTGTCGTCGAGCGCGATCTCCGCGAACAGCTCGTCGCCGTGGCGCCAGGCCGCCCGCAGACCCTGGAACGCCGGACCGTAGTCGAGCCCAAAGGCGGCGACGCGGTCGTAGAGGTCAGCCGTCTCGACTTCCTCCGCGCCGGCCGGCGGCCACTGCGCGGGCGGCTGCTCCGGAGCGGCGGCGTCCGGCACGAGCGTCCCGGTCGCGTGGCGGGTCCATTCGGCGTGCGGCTCGCCGGCGACCGGCTCGGGCCGCGAGGCGATCGTGACCTCGCAGCCGCCGGTCTCGTCGGGCTCGCCGACGGCGACCTGGATCTGCACGGCGCCCGTCTCGGGCAGCACCAGCGGCGCCTCGATCGTCAGCTCGTCGACCGTCCCGTGGCCGGCCTGCGCCCCGGCGTAGAGCGCCAGCTCGACCAGCGCCGCACCGGGCACCAGGACCGAGCCCAGCACCGCGTGGTCGCCGAGCCAGGCGTGATCGTCGAGCGACAGCCGGCCCGTCGCCAGCGATCCGCCGCCGGCCAGCTCGACCGTCGCGCCGAGCAGCGGGTGCTCCGCCCGCTCCTGCCCGGTGGCGGCGGGGTCGCCGCTCGCGGAGGCGTGGGTGAGCCAGTAGTGCTCGCGCTGGAAGGCGTAGGTGGGGAGATCGACGCGCCTTGCGGCGGTGCCGTCGAAGAGCGCGGTCCAGTCGACGTGGCCGCCGGCCACGTGCAGCTGACCGAGCGCGAGCAGCAGCGCCTCGGCCTCGGGACGGTCCTTGCGCAACGCGGCCGCGAGCAGCGGCTCGACCTCGGCATCGTCGAAAGAGGCCTGCGCCAGCGCCGTCAGCGTCCCGTCCGGACCAAGCTCGAGGAACCGCGTCGCGCCCTGGGTCGCGAGCGTCTGAACGCAATCGTGGAAGCGGACCGCCTCGCGCACCTGACTCGCCCAGTAGGAGGGCGAGGTCGCCTGCTCGTCGGTCAGCAACTCGCCCGACACGTTCGACACGACCGGAATCCGCGGCGCCGACAGCTCGATGCCCGCGGCGACCTGCTCGAACTCGTCCAGCATCGGATCCATCGCCGGCGAGTGGAAGGCGTGGCTGACCTTCAGGCGCGAGGTCTTGCGCTCGCGGGCCTTCCAAGCCTCGGCGACTGCCAGGACCGCCGTCTCGTCGCCCGAGATGACCGTCGAACGCGGACCGTTCAAACCGGCGATCGCAACGCCGTCGACCCCGTCCAGCGAATCCAGCACCTCAGCCTCGGACGCCTCCAGCGCGACCATCGCGCCGCCCTCGGGCAACGCCCCCATCAGACGGCCGCGAGCCGCGACCAGACGGCAGGCATCGTCGAGGGACAGCACGCCCGCGACATGCGCCGCCGCCAGCTCGCCGATCGAATGCCCGACCAGCAGATCCGGCCTGACACCAAGCGACTCGACCAGCCGGAACAGCGCGACCTCGACCGCGAACAACGCCGGCTGCGTCCACTCGGTCCGCGCCAACAGCTCCGCGTCGTCGCCGAACACGACGTCGCTCAACGACCGCCCCAGCTCGCCGTCGAACCGCTCGCAGACCTCGTCGAAGGCAGCCGCGAAGGCGGGGAAGGCAGCATGCAGCCCGCGGCCCATCCCGACCCGCTGCGCGCCTTGGCCGGTGAACAGCAACGCCAGGCCACCCGCGGCACTCGCGGCGCCGACCGCGGCGTTCGCGGCCGGACGACCGGACACCAACGCGTCGAGACCAGCCAACAGCTCCTCGCGATCGCCTCCGACGACGACCGCCCGCTCGTCGAGCAGCGCGCGGCCGGAGGCCAGCGAGAGACCGACGTCGATCGGATCGAGATCGCCCGCCTCGACACGCGCCGCCAACCGGCCAGCCTGCTCGCGCAGCGCCGCCGCGGACCGCGCCGAGACCACCCACGGCACCGCGGGAAGCTCACGGAGAATGTCGGCGTCGGCGGTCTCCACCGCCGCCACCGGCGCCTCCTCCAGCACGACGTGCGCGTTGGTGCCGCTGATCCCGAACGACGACACCCCGACGCGACGCGTGCG
>CAZVRI010000081.1:4901-9636 GCA_964629855.1 uncultured Thermoleophilaceae bacterium | reverse complement strand
CCGAGGGCGCGGTCAACATCATCTACCGCCGCGACATCGCCGCCAGCCCGACGCCGGACGAGCGGCGCCAGAAGCTGATGGACGACTACAAGGCCCGCTTCGCGAACCCCTACTCAGCGGCCGAGCGCGGCTACATCGACGACGTCATCGTCCCGCACGAAACCCGCCCGAAGCTGATCAAGGCGCTCGAGATGCTCGAGACCAAGCGCGTGCCGGGCCCGAAGCGCAAGCACGGCAACATCCCGCTCTAGGCTGGGTCGCTCAGCCGCCCACGCCGACGCCGTCGGTCGCCGCAAGGCGCTCGACCAGCGAGCGCGTGCGGTGGCGCAACGCTAAGCAGTCGGTCGGCGTGGCGCCGATCGCGATCAGGCCGAGCCGGCCGTCGCGCTCCAGCCCGCCGAGCATGTGGAAGACGACGCCCGACTGCGTCTCGTCCGAGTAGGTGAGGCCGTCCTCCTCCGCCGCGCGGAGCAGGTCGTCGGCCGCCACGCCGCGGTAGCCGGGACTGGTCAGCGAGTCGGTCGCGTAGACATGGCGGACGAGGCCGTCGCGGGTGACGAGCGACTCGCCTTCGGCATCGACGCGAGCGCCGGTCAGCAGGCGCAGCGTCGCGTATGGATGGGTCGTGGCGCCCTCGCGCAGGTTCAGCTCGACGGCGCGGACGCGCCAGCTGTCGTCGAACGGCGTCCGCGTGACGACGAAGTCGACGCCGTAGCGGCCGACGGCGCCCTCGTCGGCGAGCTTGCGCCCGACCCGCTCGGTCAGCGTCCCGATCTGCCAGGCATAGGACTTCGCCGCCGGTAGCCGGCATGCCAGGTAGGAGTGGCCGATCGGCCCGCCGAGCAGCTGGTCGTGGGTCGTCAGCAGCTCGACCTCGCCGCTGGGCAGGATCCGCGCCTGGGCGCTCGGGCTGGCGAAGCCGAGGCCAGTCACCAGCTCCTCGACCACCGCCCCGGCCTCCAGCCGCTCGAGAAACCGCTCGGGGAGCTCGCCGACCAGACGGTCGAGAGCGTCGACCTCGCCGGCGGACCCCGGCTCGGGCAGCTCGCGCAGCGAGACGATCCGGTTGCCGTCGCCCTTGACGCCGGTGTCCAGCTTGACCACGACCGCCGCAAGCTCGGGCAGCCGCCGGCGCAGGCGGCGAATCGCCGCGACGACGTCGCCGACGGTCTCGATCCCCTCCTCCCCGGCGGGGACCGGAACGCCGGCTGCGGCGAGCAGCCGCCGCGAACCGCTCTTGGTGCCGTGGTGGGTGAAGCGCGGATCGATGCCGTCGATCGGCACCCGTAGCTCGACCGCCAGCTCGCGATCGGCGCGGCCGACGGCGAAGGGAGCGATCGCCGCCCGCTCGGGCGCATACGGCGCCGCGAAGTCCCTCAGGTGCTCGATCAGGTCGGGCCGCCGCAGCAGCTTCTCGGCCAACGGCCGTGGCGCGGGGTCGTCGAGGCTGACGAGCTCGAGCCGCTCGCGGGCGTCGGGCGCGCCGACGTGGGCGAGCTGGTGGGCGACGTCGCGCTCGGCGATCTCCGTAGACGTCACCACCGCCAGCCGCACGAGCGGGTCGTTCAGCAGCAGCGCCAGGTAGATCGAGCGCGCCTCGAGCACCGAGGCGTCGTTGCGCGCCGCGAAGGCGGGACCGAAGTCGAGCGACGGAATCGCGATCACGGCGCGCTCGCCCGTGCCGCCGAGCACCGGCTGGGCGAGCCGGCGCTGGAGGTCGACGAAGTAGGTGGTCTGGTCGGCCATTCGTGATAAGTCTATATTGTTGACCGAAATTATGGAGATTACGTCTACGGCATCCACCCCAGCGCCCGTGGCGGTCGAGCGCGACCGGCAGCGGCGACGGCGCGCGATCGGCCGGCCCTCGCCCGCGCTCGCCCGGACGCTTGCCCGTTTGCTGTCGCTGGCCGTCCTGCTGGGAGCCTGGTGGCTGGTCGCCGAGCTGGACATCTGGTCCGACCTCTTCGTGCCGGACCCGAGCCGCGTCTGGGACCGCTTCGTGGAGTCGGTAACGGTCCACGACAACGGGCAGGTGGGCCTCAGCGGCCACTACCTGTGGGAGCACCTCGGCGCCAGCCTCTGGCGGATCCTCAACGGCGTCGGCTTCGCGATCGTCTTCGGCGTCGCGCTCGGGCTCGCGCTGGCGACGGTCCGCCCGTTCCAGGTCGTCGTCGAGCCGTACGTCAACTTCCTCCGCGCGCTGCCGCCGCTGGCCTACTTCAGCTTGCTGATCATCTGGTTCGGCATCGAGGACACCTCGAAGATCTGGCTGCTGTTCCTCGCCGCCTTCCCTCCGATCGCGCTGTCCGTCCTGAGTGGCGTCCAGGGGATTCGCCACGAGCTGCTCGACGCGGCACGGGCGCTCGGTGCCAGCCGCTGGGCGCGAATCCGCTTCGTCGTCCTGCCGTCGGTGCTGCCGCAGCTGTTCACCGGCGTGCGGCTGGCGCTCGGGTTCGCCTGGACGACGATCGTCGCCGCCGAGACCGTCGACGGCATCCCCGGAATCGGTGGCCTCGCCTGGTCGACGAAGAAGTTCCAGCAGACCGACGTGGCGGTGCTCTGCGTGATCGTGATCGGACTCACCGCGATCGCGCTGGACCAGCTCGTCAAGCGGCTCGAGCTGCGTGTCGTGCCGTGGCAGGGAAAAGCGTGAACCCCAATCGCAGGAGAAAGATGAAAGACCCCAGACACACGTTCAAGGCGCCGCTGGCGCTTGCGATAGCCGTCCTCGCGACCGTGCTGGTCGCCTGCGGCTCCGACGACTCCAGCGAGTCGACGGCGGCAAGCTCCGACGCACCGGACAAGATCACGATCGCCTACCAGGCGATCCCCAACGGCGACCTGATCGTGAAGAACAAGGGCTGGCTCGAGCAGGCGCTGCCCGACACCGAGATCGAGTGGAAGCTGTTCGACTCGGGCGGCACGGTCAACGAGGCGTTCGCCGCCGGCAGCGTCGACATCGGACTCGCCGGATCGAGCCCGGTCGCACGGGGACTGTCGCAGCCGATCGCCTACCAGGTGCCCTGGATCCACGACGTGATCGGCAAGGCCGAGGCACTGGCGGTCAGGGAGGGCATCGACTCGATCGAGGACCTGAAGGGCAAGAAGATCGCCGCCCCGCTGGCGTCGACCACCCACTACAGCCTGCTGGCGGCGCTCGAGAACGCCGGCGTTGATGAGAAGGACGTCGACATCATCGATGCCGAGCCGCCGGACATCCAGGCGGCCTGGGAACGCGGCGACATCGACGGCGCCTATGTCTGGAACCCGGTGCTGGCGGAGATCGTCAAGGACGGCGGCAAGGTCATCGTCGACAGCGCCCAGCTCGCGAAGCAGGGCAAGACGACCTACGACCTCGCCGTGGTCAGCAACGACTTCGCGTCGAAGTACCCGGATGCCGTGACGACCTGGGTCGAGCAGCAGAACCGCGCCGTCGAGCTGATCAACAGCGACCAGCAGGCCGCGGCTGCCGCGATCGGCGCGGAGCTCAACCTGCCGGCGGGCGAGGTCGTGCCGCAGCTCGAGGGGCTGATCTTCCTCGACGCCAGCGAGCAGGCGGGCGCGGACTATCTCGGTGGCGGTCTCGGTACCGACCTGTTCGTCACCGCCGAGTTCAACAAGAAGCTCGGGCAGATCCCCGAGGTCCAGCCCGAGGACGCCTACGCGAAGGCGGTCGTGCCGACGTTCGCGGAGTCGGTCGGGAAGTGACATGAGCGTGGCGGTCAAAACCCCTGCCGCCGCCGTAGTGGGGCCACCCGGTGATCACCGGGTGGCCCTGCGCGGCCTCCGTCACCGCTATCTCGGCCGCGACGGCGAGGTCGACGCACTCGGCCCGCTCGACCTCGAGATCGAGCCCGGCGAGCTGGTCGCGCTCGTCGGACCGTCGGGCTGCGGCAAGTCGACGCTGCTGAGCCTGATCGCCGGCTTCTTCCAGCCCAGCGAGGGCAGCGTTACGATCGGCGGCCGCCCAATCCGCGATCCCGGGCCGGACCGCGGCGTCGTCTTCCAGCAGCCGACGCTCTATCCGTGGCTGTCGGTCCGCGAGAACGTCGCGCTCGCGCCGCGACTGAACGGGGCCAGCCGCGCCGAGCGCCATGCGATCGCCGACCGCTACCTGGCGCTCGCCCGTCTCTCCGACTTCGCCGAGGCCGCGCCCTACGAGCTGTCCGGCGGCATGCAGCAGCGCTGCCAGATCGCACGCATGCTCGCCGGCGACCCCGCGGTCATGCTGCTCGACGAGCCGTTCGGCGCGCTCGACGCGCTGACCCGCGAGCAGATGCAGGACGAGCTCCACCGCCTCTGGCTCGGCTCCGGCAAGAGCGCCCTGCTGATCACCCACAGCGTCGACGAGGCCATCTACCTCGGCACGCGGGTGCTCGTCATGACTCCCCGCCCCGGCCGTATCGCCTTCGACGAGCGCTCGCCGCTCGCGGACGCCCCGCGCAGCCCCGCGCTGCGCTCGAACCCCGACTTCGTCGCCTTCCGCGAGCGCGTGGCGCAGCGGATCGGCGCCGTCGTAGCCGAGGAGGCACGATGAGCATCAAGGTCCACTGGTTCCTGCCCACCGCCGGCGACAGCCGCGACGTCGCGCCCGCCGCCGCCGACGGCCACCACCGTGAGCCGACGCTCCACTACCTGACCCAGGTCGCCCGCGCCGCCGACGAGCTCGGCTTCGACGGGGCGCTGACCCCGACCGGCACCTGGTGCGAGGACGCCTGGATCGCGACGGCCGCGC
>CAZVRI010000081.1:0-4891 GCA_964629855.1 uncultured Thermoleophilaceae bacterium | reverse complement strand
CTGATCCCCCAGACCCAGCGGCTCAAGTTCCTCGTCGCCTTCCGCCCCGGCCTGGTCGGCCCGACGCTCGCCGCCCAGATGGCGAGCACCTACCAGCGCCTCTCCGGCGGCCGCCTGCTGCTCAACGTCGTCACCGGCGGCGACGACTCCGAGCAGCGCCGCTTCGGCGACTGGCTCGGCAAGCAGGAGCGCTACGAGCGCGCGGCCAGCTTCCTGGAGGTGCTGCGCGGGGCGTGGGGCGAGCAGCCGTTCGACTTCGAGGGCGAGCACCACCACGTCGTCGGAGCCACGACGCGCCGCGCGCCCGACCCCGTGCCCGACGTCTACTTCGGCGGCGCGTCACCGGCCGCCGAGCGCGTCGCTGCCCGCCACGCCGACGTCTACCTGACGTGGGGCGAGCCACCGGAGATGGTCGCCGAGCGCGTCGAGCGGATGCGCGAGCTGGCCGCCGCCGAGGGCCGCCATCTGCGCTTTGGCATCCGCCTCCACGTGATCGCCCGCGACTCCGCGGCGGAGGCCTGGGCGGAGACCGACCGCCTGCTCGACGTCATGGACCCCAAGACCGTCGCCGCCGCCCAGAAGATCCTCTCCGCGAGCCAGTCGGTCGGCCAGCGCCGCATGACCGAGCTCGCCGGCCAGGGCAACCTGACGATCGCCCCCAACCTCTGGGCCGGCGTCGGCCTCGTCCGCGGCGGCGCCGGCACCGCACTGGTCGGCAGCCATGCCGAGGTCGCCGAGCGGATCGCCGAGTACAACGCGATCGGCTTCGACGAGTTCATCCTCTCCGGCCACCCCCACCTCGAGGAGGCCTACACCGTCGCCGAGGGCCTCTTCCCCGAGCTCCGCCGCATCGGCCTGCTCCCCAAGGCCGCCGACGCCGCCACCCCTACCGGTCTCGGGAACCCCACCTTCGCCGCCGCCCCACCTGCCGCCACGACCTCCTGACAGACACGCCCGCTCCGGTAGCCTCCCCGGCCGCAATGGCCGCCCGCATCGAGATCGCCCAGTCCGCCGCCTCCCCCGAGGAGGCCGCCGCGATCACCGCCGCCATCGAGCAGTTCATCCGCGAGACCGCTCCCGCCCCCTCCACCGACACCGGCCCCACCATGAGCCCCTGGCTCGAGGCCGGCCTCCTCGAGGGCACCGGCCGCGAGCCCTCCGCCGGCGCCCCCTGGGGCAAGCTCGGCGATCCGTTCTAAGCCACTTTCTGGGCCAAATCCCCCGCTCCAGAGCGTAAACCTTGAAACCCGGCAGGGTTTTGCTAGTTTGGGTGCATGGAGCCGACGACGACGCCGGCCCGCAAGGGCAAAGAGGGCGCGCTCAACAACCCCGAGATCATCGCGAACGTCCCGGGGCACGTGATCCCGATTCTGGAGCGCGAGTTCGACGACTTCGACAACGAGGCCGAGAAGTTCCTCGACGGTAAGACCGAGGAGGCCGAGTTCATCGGCTTCCGCCTCAAGCAGGGCGTCTACGGCCAGCGTCAGGCCGACGTCCAGATGTGCCGCGTCAAGCTGCCGATGGGCGGCATCACGCCGGAGCAGTGGGAGATGTTCGCCGACGTCACGGAGGAGTACGCGCCGCTGAACAAGTCGCACATCACCACGCGGCAGAACATCCAGATCCACCACATCCCGCTGCGGCAGATGGCCGAGCTGATCCGCAAGATCTCCTCGACCGGCCTGTCGTCGCGTGAGGGATGCGGCAACACCGTCCGCAACGTGACCGGCGACCCCTACGCCGGCGTCTGCGACGACGAGCTCTTCGACATCACCCCGTGGGCCGGCGCCTACGTGCGCTACTTCGCGCGCCACCCCACGACGCAGCTGATGCCGCGCAAGGTCAAGACGGCGTTCACGGCCTCCGACGCCGACCGCGCGATCACCGGCATCCACGACATCGCCTTCATCCCGCGTATCAAGGACGGCGTCCAGGGCGTCGAGATCCGCGTCGGCGGCGGCACGTCGATCATGCCGCGCGTCGCCCCCACGCTCTACGAGTTCGTCGAGCTCGAGAACGGCGACTTCCTCAAGATCTCCGAGGCCGTCTTCCGCATCTTCGACCGCCAGGACTGGCTGCGCGTCAACCGCGCACGGGCTCGCATCAAGGTCCTGATCGACAAGATCGGCATCGACGAGTTCCGCGACCAGGTCGAGGAGGAGCTCAAGGGCGACTGGGTCGGCGAGCGCGACTTCAACCCGATCCCGCTGCTGATGACCCACGACGAGGAGGCCAACGCTCCCGCGGCCGGCGGCAGCTACGCCAGCCCGAACGGCGACCTCTCCGAGTTCGAGCGCTTCCGCGCCTCGAACGTCAAGCCGCAGCGCCAGGAGGGCTTCTCGACGGTCGACGTCCGCGTGTACCGCGGCGACCTGACGCCCGAGCAGATGCGCGGCATCGCGGAGATCCAGCGCAAGTACTCGGCCGGCTACGCCCGCACCACCGTGGAGCAGAACTTCGTGCTGCGCTGGGTGCGCGACGAGTCCGTCTACGAGGTCTGGACCGAGCTGTCCAAGCTCGGCCTCGGTGAGCACGGCTCCGGCCAGATCATCGACACGGTCTCGTGCCCGGGCACCGACAGCTGCAAGCTCGGCATCACTAGCTCGATGGGCCTCAACGCCGCGATCAACGAGCGGATCGTCGCGATGGACATCACCGACGAGCTAACCAAGAAGATCCACATCAAGAACTCGGGCTGCCCGAACGGCTGCTCGCAGCACCACATCGCGAACATCGGCTTCTACGGCGCGTCGATCAAGGTCGGCGACAAGACGATCCCGGCCTACATCCCGCACATCGGCGGCAACTACGAGGGCGGCGAGGTCATCTACGGAACGCGCCTGAAGTCGCGTATCCCCGCGAAGCGCGCCCCGGAGGCCGTCGAGCGCTGGATCCGCTACTACGAGGAGCAGCGCCAGGACGGCGAGGAGTTCAACGCTTTCGCCGAGCGCGTCGGCCCCGAGAGCTTCACCGAGCTGGTGAAGGACCTCTCGATGCCAGTCGAGTTCAACGTCGAGAACATGAACTACTTCATCGACTGGCAGCGGGACCAGCTGTACGAGGTGATCCGCGGCGAGGGCGAGTGCGCGGTCTGAGATGGCCACGGTAGCTCCATCCAGCCTGCGGGCCACCCCGCACGACGTCGAGCATCCGCCCGACATCGAGGACCTGACCGCCGAGGGCGTGCTCGCCTACGCGGTCGACCGGTTCCATCCTGGGCTGAAGGTCGCCTGCTCCTTCCAGAAGGAGGCGTCGGTGATCATGCACATGCTGCTGGAGATCGAGCCGACGGCGAAGTTCTTCACGCTCGACACGGGCCTCTTCTTCCCGGAGACCTACGAGACCTGGAAGGCGCTCGAGCAGCGCTACGACATCGAGATCGAAAGCGCCCACGGCGGCATGAGTCTGGCGCGCCAGGAGGCGGTCCACGGACCGGAGTTCTGGAAGGTCGATCCCGAGGCCTGCTGCGGTATCCGCAAGGTCAAGCCGATGCGCGAGGCGCTCGCCGGCTGCGGTGCCTGGGTGACCGGCCTGCGCCGCGACCAGAGCCCCACGCGCGCCAACGCGCCGAAGCTCGGCTGGGACAAGAAGCACGGCCTCTGGAAGATCGCTCCGCTCGCGACCTGGACGGACAAGGACGTGTGGAACTACATCGCCGAGCACGACATCCCGTACAACGATCTCCACGATCGCGGGTACGCATCGATAGGCTGCACCCCCTGCACGAAGGCTGGCTCCGGACGTGAGGGCCGCTGGGCGGGCTCCGGTCGCCTCGAGTGCGGACTCCATTAGAGAAGAGCGCCATGGAGCGCAACCTGGTCCCCGAGACGCGGTTTCCCCTATGACGACTGCTGTGAGCTACGAGGTTTCCCATCTACGCGCCCTGGAGGCAGAGGCGATCCACGTTATGCGTGAGGTCGCGGCCGAGGTCGAGCGCGCGGTGCTGCTGTTCTCCGGCGGCAAGGACTCGATCGTGCTGCTGCGGCTCGCCGAGAAGGCGTTCCACCCGGCGAAGTTCCCGTTCGCGGTGATGCACGTCGACACCGGCCACAACTTCCCCGAGGTGCTCGAGTTCCGTGACCGGCGGATGGAGGAGCTCGGCGCCCGGCTGATCGTTGCCAGCGTCCAGGACGCGATCGATGCCGGCAAGGTCGTCGAGGAGACCGGTCCGCGCGCCTCGCGCAACCGCCTCCAGACCGTCGCACTGCTCGACGCGATCACCGAGCACGACTTCAAGGCCGCGTTCGGTGGTGCCCGCCGCGACGAGGAGCGCGCCCGCGCCAAGGAGCGGATCTTCTCCTTCCGCGACGACTTCGGCGGCTGGGACCCCAAGGCTCAGCGCCCCGAGCTCTGGAACATCTACAACGCCCACATGAACCCGGGCGAGCACATGCGCGTCTTCCCGCTGTCGAACTGGACCGAGCTCGACGTCTGGCAGTACATCCGCGAGGAGGAGCTGGAGATCCCGAACATCTACCTCTCCCACGAGCGCGAGGTCTTCGACCGCGACGGGATGATCTACGCGGTCTCGCCCTACATCGAACTGCTGCCCGGCGAGGAGCCGTACACCGCCTCGGTGCGCTACCGCACCGTCGGCGACATGAGTTGCACCGGCGCCGTCCAGTCGACCGCCGCGACGCTCGACGAGGTCGTCACCGAGATCGCCGCCACGCGGATCACCGAGCGCGGCGAGACGCGCGCGGACGACCGGGTCTCGGAGGCCGCAATGGAGGACCGTAAGCGCGAGGGCTACTTCTAGTGGCCGGCCCAGCCACCAACGGCAAGGTCCATCTCGACAGCCGTCCCTCCGAGCTGGTCCGCGTCGCGACCGCGGGCTCGGTCGACGACGGCAAGTCGACGCTGATCGGCCGCCTGCTCTACGACTCGAAGC
>CAZVRI010000080.1:6228-9706 GCA_964629855.1 uncultured Thermoleophilaceae bacterium | reverse complement strand
GCCCCAGGGCCGGTTCTTCTGCATGTCGAAGTCGGCCGTGCGGTGGCGGACGAAGGTGTCCAGCTCCTGGAAGCTGCCCGGGTCGAGCAGCTTCTCGACGCGCTCGCGGGCGGTCATCTTGCCGCGCGCGTGCTGCTTCTCCTCGGCCTGCGGGTTGGTGTGGACGGCCTGCTCGCGCAGCTCCTCGAGCTGGGCGAGCTTCTCCTCGTAGGTCTCTGGCGACGTCTGACGCATAGGGCGCGGCATCGTACCGGCGCGGCCCTCGCGCGCGCGGCTAGCCGCGCGAGAAGGGACGGTGATGTGCCTGTCCAAGCGCCTCGAGCGTGCCGTCGAGGACGCGCTGGACGTGCTCGGTCTCGGCCGTCGCGACCGGCTCTGGGGCCGGTTCGGGAGCGGGATCGGGCGTCGCCTCGGGCTCCACCGCGACGGGCTCGGGCAACGGCTGACGGCGGCGGAAGAGCCAGCGGGCGATGAAGCCCTGCTTGCGCTCGGGAACCTCGACCTCTGGCTCTGGCTCGGCCTCGACCTCCTCCTCCACGGCGGTCGGGCCCGGCTCGGGGACGGTCGCCTTGAAGGTGACCTTGGTTCCCCAGCCGGACTGCTCGAGCTCCACGGTACCGCTCACTTCCTCGCCCTCCCAGGCGACCGTAGACTCGGGCTCGACCTTCGTGATCTGGATCTCCCCCAGCTCGCCGAGGTGCCTCGCGAGGCTCTCGACCTCGCTCAGCTCACTCCACAGCTCCGGGGGCGACTTGACCAGCGTTCTCTGTGCTGTCAGATCGGCCATCGTCATCCGGTTTCGGCCGCTATGCGACTACTCCTGCCGGCTGGGACAGACCTCTCAGCGGGCGGCTAGGCCGAGGCGGAGGGCGCCGCAGGCCTCGAGCATCGCGTCGCGCGCGCCGCGGTGCAGGGACGTCTGGTTGACGAAGCTGTGCAGCAGGCCGTCGTGGCGGCGCAGGGCGGTGGGGACGCCGGCGGCGGTGAGGAGGCCTGCGTAGTCCTCGGCCTCGTCGCGGAGCGGGTCGAAGCCGGCGGTGAGGATGTAGGCGGGCGGCAGGCCGGAATGGTCGGGCGCGCGCAGCGGCGAGCAGCGCCACTCGTGGGCGGCGTCGCGGTCTGGGATGTAGTGATCCCGGTACCAGTCCATCTCGGCCTCGGTGAGGAAGAAGCCCTCCTTGAACAGCTCGTAGGAGGGGCGCTTCGCGACGTAGTCGCAGACCGGGTAGATCAGCAGCTGGAAGGCGGGCAGCGGCGCCTCGCCGGCTTTCGCGGCGAGCGCGACGACGGCCGCCAGGTTGCCGCCGGCGCTGTCGCCGCCGACGGCGATCCGGGCCGGGTCGAAGCCGAGCCGCTCGGCGTTCTCGGACGCCCAAGCCAGGGCGGCTACGGAGTCGTCGACGGCCGCGGGGTAGGGGTGCTCGGGGGCGAGCCGGTAGTCGACCGCCAGGACGCCGACGCCGGCGTGCTCGGCGATGAACCGGCAGGCACTGTCGTGGGTGTCGAGCGTCCCGATCACGTGGCCGCCGCCGTGGTAGTAGACGAGCAGTCCGCCCGCGTCACGGTCCGGCGTGCCGGCGTAGAGACGCGCCGGGATCTCGCCGGCGGGGCCGGGGATCGTCAGGTCCTCGACCCGCGCGAGCGGAAGCTTCGGGCCGGTCAACAGCGTGGCGAGCCAGCCCACCTGGACGCGGGCGTCCTCGACCGACAGGTCGGAGAACGGCGCGACGTCGAACAGCGCTTCGGCCTTGACCGCGAGCTGTGAGGTCGGGTGCAGCTCGAGGCCGTCGATCCGGATCGGCCGGCCGCCGATCAGCCGCTGCACCCAGAGCGGCAGCCGCATCAAGGTCGGCGCGACGGCCTCCTTGAGCGGTTCGGGTAGCGCGCCGACGAACGCGGCCCGGTTCAAGCCTCGGAGTACTCCCCGAACTCCTCGCGCAGCACGTCGCAGACCTCGCCGAGCGAGGCACGGGCCTTCAGTGCCGCGCGCATCGGGTGGAGCAGGTTGCCGCTGCCCTGGGCGGTGGCGCGCAGCTCGGCGAGCGTCGCGGCCACGGCCTCCTGATCACGATCCGCCTTGAACTCCTTGAGCCGCGCGACCTGCTCGTCCTCGGACTTCGGGTCGACGCGCAGCGTCTCGACCTGGTCGCCGTCGTCGGTCACGAACTCGTTGACGCCGACCACGATGTCCTGCTTGATCCGGTAGCGCTCCTCGTAGCCCCAGGCCGACTCCTCGACCTCGGCGCGGATGAACGGGATGCACTCGACCGATCCGCCGAGCTCGTCGACCTTGTCGATCAGCGCTTGGGCGCCAGCCTCGATCTCGTCGGTCAGCGCCTCGACGAAGAACGAGCCGGCGAACGGGTCGACCGTGTCGGTCGCACCCGACTCGGCGGCGATGATCTGCTGCGTGCGCAGCGCGATCCGCGCGGCCTTCTCGGTCGGCAGCGCGAGCGCCTCGTCGAAGCCGTTGGTGTGCAGCGACTGGGTGCCGCCGCAGACCGCCGCGAAGCCCTGCAGGGCGACGCGGGCAATGTTGTTCTCCGGCTGCTGGGCTGCGAGCGTCACACCGCCGGTCTGGGTGTGGAAGCGGATCGTCTGCGACTTCGGGTTCTTCGCGCCGAACCGCTCGGTCATGATCCGGGCCCACATCCGCCGGGCGGCGCGGAACTTCGCGACCTCCTGGAAGACGTTGTTGTGGCCGTTGAAGAAGAACGCCAGTCGCGGGCCGAACTCGTCGACGTCGAGCCCGGCGTCGATCGCGGACTGGACATAGGCGATCCCGTCGGCGAGCGTGAAGGCGACCTCCTGGACTGCTGAGCAGCCCTTCTCGCGCATGTGGTAGCCGGAGATCGAGATCGTGTTCCACTTCGGCACGTTCTCGCGGCAGTAGGCGAACAGGTCGGTCGTCAGCCGCATCGCCGGCTTCGGCGGGAAGATGAAGTTTCCGCGCGCGATGTACTCCTTGAGGATGTCGTTCTGGGTCGTGCCGCGCAGGACCTGTGACTCGACGCCCTGCTCCTCGCCGACCAGCTCGTAGAGCAGCAGCAGGCAGGCCGCCGGGGCGTTGATCGTCATCGACGTCGAGACCTTGTCGAGCGGGATGCCGTCGAAGACACGCCGCATGTCGTCGATCGTGTCGATCGCGACGCCGGTGCGGCCGACCTCGCCGAGGCAGAGCGGGTCGTCGGAGTCGCGGCCGAGCTGGGTCGGCAGGTCGAAGGCCATCGACAGCCCGGTCGAGCCGTGGTCGATCAGGTAGTGGAAGCGCTCGTTGGTCTCCTGCGCCGTCGCGTAGCCCGCGTACTGGCGCATCGTCCACTGGCGGTCGCGGTACATCCGCTCGTGGACGCCGCGCGTGAAGGGGTACTCGCCCGGCCTGCCGAGCTTCTCCGGCAGGTCCGCCGGGAGATCGTCCTCGGTGTAGAGGGGCTTGATCTCGATGCCGGAGTCGGTGAACCGGCGGGGATCGTCGGGG
>CAZVRI010000080.1:0-6218 GCA_964629855.1 uncultured Thermoleophilaceae bacterium | reverse complement strand
TCGGGGCCGACGATCGGGGCGATTGAGGGGCGTTGATCGGGGGTCGTGGCCATGGTAGGAGGATACGACTACGCGGCGGGTCGGCGAGCCTCCGCCGCTCCTGACTCGATGCGAGCGACCGCCCGCCGGAAGGCCTGGCGGCCCTCGGAGATGCAGCGGTTGACCTTGGTCGCGGACCAGCCGGTGATCTCGGCGATCTCCTTGTAGCTGTAGCCCTCCGCCTGAAGCTGGAGTGCGCGGATCTCCTGGGGCTCGGCAGCCGAGCACTGCGCCAGCTCAAGCCCGAGGGGAGAACAGGTGTGCGTCCCCGAGCCTCTCGGCGCTGCCGCCCGGGACGATCCGGCGCCGCTGGCGGACGATCGCGAGCGCCTCGTTCTTGACCGTCGTGCGCAGCCAGGCGCGGACCTCGTCGCCGCTGCCGTCCGGGCTGCGGCGCAGGGCTTTCTCGACCGCGCGCTGGAAGGCATCCTCGGCGTCCTGGTCGTTGGCCGACCAGCGCCGGGCGGTCGCCAACATCAGCGCCCCGAACTCCTCGATCAGTCCTTCAATGTCAATGCGCCGCATCTCGTTCGCCCTCCGATTCGCTGTCCGGTCGGGCGTAGAGGGGCGTTTCCAGGGGTATTCGCCCCCCTCTCGCGCTACATTCCGTTGGTTGACCTGTTTGCTCTTACGTGCGCAAGGCGCGACTTAGAGCTATCGGAGGCGAGCTGCAGCTGATGGGCGATGGCCTGGCGAGAGAGCTGAGAGAGCTGGAGCCGCCGGCGGCGCCGGCCGATCTCCCCATGCGTGACGTCCGCGCCGGCAGCGTGCCGATGCTGAAGGGGGTGCTGCGCTTCGAAGCGCTCCGCCGCGGCGGCCGCGTGCTCACGCTCGCGTCGCTAGACGTCGCCGGGATGTTCCTGGCGATCTGGACCGCGCTGGCGATCAAGGCGGCGGTCAGGGCGCCCGGCATCCTCGGCAGCACGTTCGATCAGGCGCAGGAGTACGCGCCGCTCGCCTGCCTGGTGATGCTGCTGCTGTTCGGCCGCTCCGGCCTCTACCGCGACCGCGGCCAGCGGCCCGGCTTCGCGACGGTCATCTCGGGGCTCTTCCAGGTCACGCTGATCGTCCTGCTCTACGCGGTGATCGAGGGCCACCAGTTCTCGTCGTACTACATCTTTTACGGGACGCTGTTCTTCGCGCTGGTCTACGTATCGGCCTTCCGCTGGACGTTCGAGCGGGTCAGCGGAGCGGTGCTGCGCGCCGCCGGCTACCGACGCCGTGCGGTGCTCGTCGGCTCGGGCAGCCACATCGACGCCGTCGCGCACGCGCTGCGCGACAGCTCCGAGGTCGAGCCGTTCGGCTTCGTGTCGCTCACCCCACGCAAGGGCGACGGGCGGTTGCGCGACTTCGGCACGATCGAGGGACTCGAGCGCAACTTCGACGTCGTCGACGAGGTGCTGATCGCCGACCCCGCATTCCCGCAGGACCAGGCCGTCGAGCTCGTCGACCGCTGCCACGAGCACGGCAAGCGCGTCCGCGTCGCGCCGTCGACGATGGAGATCCTGATGGACCGCGTCGAGTTCGTCCCGGGCCAGTCGCTGCCGCTGTTCGAGCTCAAGCCGCCGGTGTTCGAGGGCGCTGACTTCGTCCTCAAGCGGGCGTTCGACCTGGTCGGCGCGCTGCTGCTGATCGCGCTGCTGTCGCCGCTCCTGCTGTTGATTGCCCTCGCGGTCAAGCTCGATTCGCGCGGCCCGGTGCTGTTCCGCTCGCAACGGCCGGGAATCGGTGGGCGGCCGTTCGCCTGCCTGAAGTTCCGCACGATGGAGGAAGGCGCCGAGGGGCGCCAAGACGACCTCGAGGACCGCAACGAGGCCGGCGGCGCGATCTTCAAGATCCGCGCGGACCCACGTGTCACGCGCGTGGGGAGCCTGCTGCGGCGCTGGTCGCTCGACGAGCTGCCACAGCTGTTCAACGTGGTGCGCGGTCAGATGTCGCTGGTCGGGCCGCGACCGCTGCCGCAGCGCGACTACGAGCTGCTCGAGGAGTGGCACCGCAAGCGCTATCTCGTGCTGCCCGGTATGACCGGCCTATGGCAGGTCTCCGGCCGCTCCGAGCTCGACTTCGATGAGCTGGTGCGACTCGACTTCCTCTACCTCGAGCGCTGGTCGGTGTTCCTCGACTTCACGATCTTGCTGAAGACGATCCCGGCCGTCCTACGCTCGCGCGGCGCCTGGTAGACCTCGCGGCGTGAGCGAGGAGTACACCCCGGACAACCTGCTCGACCGGCTGTCCGACCCAGCCACGCTCGGCGTCCACTACGGGCGGCTGCGCGAGCGCGAGCGCCAGCTGCTGAGCGCGCGGCTCGACATCGACGCGGGCGGGGACGTGCTCGCCGTCGGCTGCGGCCGCGACCCGGGCCGCCACCTTTTTCGGGCGCCAGCCTGGCGGATGACCGGCGTCGAGTTGGAGGACGAGTGGCCGCGGATGCTGGTCGAGCGCGGCGAGCTCGACGAAGGCTTCGCCGGCCGCGCCGGCGAGCTTGACCAGCTCGAGGACGGCTCCTTCGACGTCGTCCTCTACCGCTACGTCCTGCACCACATCGTTTTCCAGGGTTCGCTCGCTCCCGTCTTCAGCGAGGCTGCCCGCCTGCTGCGACCCGGGGGCCTGCTGGTCGCGATGGAGCCGGGTGCGCTGCACCCCGTCGGCGCGGGACTGGCGCTGGCCAACCGCGTTGGCCTGGGCGTCGCGGTCCACGGCACCCCGGACGACATTCCCCTGACCGCCGGGCGGCTCGAGCGCGAGTCGCGCGCGGCTGGGCTCGCCCCGGAGGTCGTGGCCGTCACCTACGGCTGGCGCCGCCTGCCGCCGGCGCTGCAGCGGACGCTCTGGCGGCTCGACGACGTCGTCGGCGAGCGCCCGCGCGCCGCGCGCTTCGGCCACACGCTGATGTTGATCGCACGCCGCTAGCGTCTCCGCCGTGGCCAGCGCCTACGACGACGACCTCTGGCGGCTCGTGCCAGAGGAGGCCAGCCCGCCGCCGGGGCTCGCGGAGTTCGTCACGGGCCTCGGTTCCGTTGGCGCCGCGCTCGATCTCAGCTGCGGCGACGGACGGCTGTCGGCACTGCTCGAGGCCAGCGAGCTGACGCTGGCCGACGTCTCCGACGTGGCGCTCCAGCGGGCGGAGCGGCGGCTGCCGGCGGCCCGTGTGGTCGCGCTCACTCCGGACGCGCCGCTGCCGCTGCCTGACAACGCCTTCGACCTCGTCCTCTGCACGGAGACGATCGAGCACGTTCGCGACGTCCAGCTGCTGTTGTCAGAGGCGCGGCGGGTGCTGCGCCCCGGCGGCCGGCTCGCGGTCTCGACGCCTGCGCACTCGCGGCTGACCGGCCTCGACGTCCTCGCGCGCGGGTTCGAGCGCCACTTTCCGCCGCTGTCGCCACACCTGCGTTTCCTGACCCGGCGGTCGCTGCGCGGGCTGCTCGACGATCTCGGCTTCGATCCCGGGCCGATCCGCCGGTCGCGCGGCACGCTGCTCGCTGTCGCGACGCGCTGACTCGTCCTAAGGGGCTGGCTGCCAGCCCTCGTTCGCCAGCTCGCACGCCGCGTCGGCGCCGATGAACGGCGTCAGCGCGAGATAGGTGGCGATCCCCGAAAGCTCGTAGAGGTGCTCTGGGCCGCGGCGGCGGATCTGCTGGTAGACGAGTGACGCGAGCGCTCCGCTGATCGCCTCAACGACGATCGGGCTCACGTCCGGTCGCTCGCGGTAGCCGTCCAGCAGCACCGAACCGAAGCGCGTGGTGGCGGCCTCGTGGCGATCGAACCCCTGGGCGCCGCCGGAGAAGACCTGGAGGCCTCCGAGCCTGGACATCGCGGGGTTGGTCGCGTTGAAGGCGAAGAAAGCGTGGACGACGTCGCGGACGGCGTGCCGCCAGTCGGGCGCGCCGAGGTAGACGGGGAGGTTGACCTCGACGACCTGGCGCTCGGCCTCGTCGACCGCGGCAAGGAAGGCTGCCTGCTTGGTGTCGAAGTGGTTGTAGAAAGTCGTCAGGGATACCGCGGCCCGCTGGCTGATTTCGGTGATCGTCATCTCCTGGTAGCCCTGTTCGACGACGAGGTCGATGACTGTGTTGACGATCCTGCGGCGCTGCTCGTTCGCGTCGGGGGTCGGTGCCGGCAGCCGCGGCGGCTTGCGCGGCCTGCGCAGCCGCGCCGGCGGCGCCCCGTAGCTGAGCGCCCACTCGGCCAGGTCGGGCACGAGCCCGGGTAGCTCTTGCTCGCGGCCGTCGCGGAGGCGGGTGTGGACGATCTGGCGCAGTCCGCCGAGCACGGCGCGGACGGCCTCGGCGGGGATCCCGGGCCGGTCGTGGGTCTCTCCGATCGCGTCGACCGCGAAGCCCTCGAGCCGGTCGGACAGGCGCTCCATCCGATCGACGGCCTCGGGCCCCGCCGCGTAGATCTCGACCAGCCAGACGCGGGCGGCTGCCGGCTGGGCGAGCAGTAGCTGGACGAGCGCCCCGAACACCGACTCGATCCGCTCTGGCCAGGGGCGGCTGTCGTCATCTCCGTAGTTGGCGGCCATCGGTGCGGCCGCGAGTCCGGAGAGCGCGTCGAGCGTTGCCAGGAAACACTCGAGTTTGTTGTCGAAGTGACGGTAAAACGCGCTGCGCGAGACTCCGGCAACCCTCAGGATGTCGGCGACTCGGGTGCTCTCGTAGCCGTGCTCGGCGACGGTCGCGACGGTCGCCCCGTACAGCCGCTCGAGCTGGTTGCGCGTTACGTCGGCGGGGGCGTTCCCCGGTCCGGGGCGCAGCTGCCTCTTTCGCAACTCGCTTGCATCGCCCCAGGGTGTGGTCGAAAGTGACGCCTGGCGGTTATCGAGCAACGATGCGACCACGATTGGTCAGACCACTCTAGGAAACGATCAGTGGCCGGGCAAGCGCCGGCTGGCCCGTGCCAGAAGGCCTAACCGTACCTACCGCTCAGTGGCCGCGCAAGGCCGGCAGCCACAGCTGGCGCAGCTGGGCGGCGAGGTCTGGCAGCGTGGCGATGTCGCCCGCGCGCACGGCGCGCTGGACGACCTCGTAGATCCCGCCGACGACCATCTCGGAGACCAGCGGCGGCGCCTGTCCGCCCTGGCGGCTCGCGAGCTCGCCGTCGAGCAGGTCGACGAACCGCTGCAGTCCCGCATCCTTGCGCTCGAGCGCCTTCGCTCCGAGCCCTGGGGCCTCGAGCAGGCAGAGGCGGGTCATGTCGGGGTCGGCCGCCGCCGCGCCGAGCACCGCCCGCAGCGCGGCCTCGAAGGACTCTCCTACGTCGGCCTCCGGCCCGGCGGCGCGGAACGTCTCCGCGGCCCGTTCGGCGGCGCAATCGAACGCCGCGTCGACCTTGGAAAGCAGCTGCGAGTCGAGGCTGACGGACGTTGCGGCGTGTTCTGCAAGCTTCTCGCGATCCGGACCCATCCCTATAAACCGTACAGTTTATGGACACGGAAGTCCAGCTTTCTCTGTGGCGATGAGGCTTTCTGGGGTACGTCCTCGGCTCCGGTGAACAGCACCGTGTCTCACGGCCGCCTATCCCCCCCAGCCGGGGGGTTGCTGCCATAAAACACCAGGCTTACGGTGGCTCCACTGTTGGCCCCCGGATCGATGGCGAACCGCTTCGAACCGGCAGCTGTGGAAGGAGACCCGATGAGCGCAGGTGGATTGGTCGAGTCGGCAAGTGCCGTGGGCACCGTGCCGCTGTCGCCCCCGCCGGGGGCATCCCGGACAGCGACCGGAACGGTTGCCCTGCCCGTCGTCCGCACCGAGGACGCTGTCCTGGCCCGGGCCGCCCGCGCCGGCGCGGACATGGTCGGCGACGCGTGCGTCGTCTGGCGTGTGCTGGACAACGGTGACCTCGAGCCGGCCGCGACCTTCCACCGCGACCGTCGCGTCCGCTACGCACTCGGCGCCTTCATGGGGCAGCCGACGCTCGAGGCGGGCTCGCGCTGGCCCGGCCAGGTCGCGGCCGGTGGCGCCCCGGCCCGCGTCCGCCGGGTCCGGCTCGGCGAGCTGGCCGTCGACACGGCGATCGGGATGCGGCGTGCCCACGCCCTGCTCGCACCGGTCCTCGACGACGGCCGCGTCGTCGCCGTGATCGCCGCCCTCCGCGACTCCAGCGAGCCCGAGTACTCGCTCCGCGAGGAGGTCCTGCTCCGCCGCGTCGGAAGAAATGAACTCAGCGCGATCCAGGCCGCG
>CAZVRI010000079.1:4920-9741 GCA_964629855.1 uncultured Thermoleophilaceae bacterium | reverse complement strand
CCGGCGAGCTGCTGACCGACGAGCAGGCGACCTCGCCCGCCTACTGGGCGAGCCACGTGCGCGCGGCGGTCCGCTTCAGCGACGGCGTAGCGACGCTCGCCACGCTCGGCGCGACGCGCTATCTCGAGCTCGGCCCCGACGGTGTCCTGACGGCGCTCGCGCAGGCCGCGCTCGACGACGTTGGCGCGTCCTCCGCGCCGGCCTTCGCCGCCGCGCTGCGCCGCGACCGCGGCGAGCCGGCGACGCTGCTGTCGGCGCTCGCCCAGATCTACGTCGACGGCGCCGCAATCGAGTGGCGACGCCTGTTCGAGGACACCGGCGCCACCCGCGTCGACCTGCCGACCTACGCCTTCCAGCGCGAGCGCTTCTGGCTGATCTCCGGCGAGGGGACGGGCGACGCGACCTCGGTCGGGCTCTCGCCGGCAGACCACCCGCTGCTCGGCTCGGCGACGGCGCTGGCCGGCGACCAGGGCTGGCTGTTCACCGGCAGGCTGTCGCTGCGCACGCACCCGTGGCTGGCCGACCACGCGATCTTCGACACGGTCTTCCTGCCTGGAACGGCGCTGCTCGAGGTCGCTTTGAGCGCCGCGGCGGCCGTCGGCGCGGCGGGCGTCGAGGAGCTGATGCTCGAGGCGCCGCTGACCCTCCCCGAGGGCACCGCGATGGCGCTGCAGGTCTCGGTAGCCGAGCCCGGCGAGGGTGGGCGGCGCGCGATCGCGATCCACTCCCGCCCGGTGAGCATGCTCGCCGGCGAGGAGGAGGCGGATTGGGTCCGCAACGCCGCCGGCCTGCTCGCGCCGGAGCTGACCGCGGCCGACGACGCTGCCGCGGAGCTGAGCGGAAGCTGGCCGCCCGCCGGGGCGGAGGCGGCCGAGCTGGACGGCCTCTACGACAGCCTCGCCGAGGCGGGGCTCGCCTACGGTCCCGTGTTCCAGGGGCTGCGCGCGCTCTGGCGGCGCGGTGAGGAGGCGTTCGCCGAGATCGAGCTCGACGAGTCTCAGGCGCCCGAGGCGGGCCGTTACGGCATCCACCCGGCGCTGCTTGACTCCGCGCTTCACGCCGCCCTGGTCGACGTGGTCGCCGGCGGGACGCTCGCCCTGCCGTTTGCGTGGGCCGGGGTCCGGCTCGGATCGGGTGGTGCGTCGCGGCTGCGCGTCCGGATCGCCCAGGGTGCCGATGGGACGCTGACGATCGCCGCGGCTGACTCCGACGGCGCGCCCGTCCTGTCGGTCGAGAGCCTGTCGGCTCGGCCGGTCGACCCCGCTCAGCTGCGGGCCGCTGGCGGTGGCGCGGCCGGCCGGCCGCTGTTCGCGCTCGAGTGGGTCGAGGTGCCGCTGAGCGGGCCGTCCGGCTCGATCGGGGTGCTGGGCGACCTGCCGGCCGGCGGCCTCGACGTCGAGCGGTTCGCCGACGTCGGCGAGCTGCTGGCCGCCGTCGAGCAGGGAGCGCACGCGCCCGACGTCGTGCTCGTCGGCTGCGGAATCGAGAGCGACGGCGAGGATGTCGCCGCCGCTGCGCTGGCGGCCTCCGAAGAGGCGCTGGGACACGTCCACCGCTGGCTGGCGAGCGAGCGGCTGGCCGAGTCGCGGCTGGTCTTCGTCTCCCAGGGTGCGGTCGCCACCGGGGCCGAGGACGCCGACCCGGCCGTCGCGGCGGCCTGGGGTCTCGTGCGCTCGGCGCAGTCGGAGCATCCCGGGCTGTTCGGCCTCGTCGACCTCGACGGCGAGGCCTCGTGGGCGGCGCTCGGCCTGATCGCCGGTGGCGATGAGCCGCAGGTCGCGCTGCGCGCCGGCAACGCCCGCGTGCCGCGCCTGGTCCGCGCGCCCGAGTCCGCGGCAGAGGCCGGCACGGCGAGCCCGCTCGACGCGAGCGGGACCGTCCTGATCACCGGCGGGACGGGCGGCCTAGGCGCGCTCGTCGCGCGTCACCTCGCCGCCGAGCACGGCGTCGAGAGCCTGTTGCTGGTCAGCCGTCGCGGCCTGGAGGCCGAGGGGGCGGCAGAGCTGGCCGCGGAGCTCGAGCAGATCGGCTGCGCGACCACCGTCGCCGCCTGCGACGTCAGCGACCGCGCGCAGCTCGAGCGGCTGCTCGCGGAGGTGCCCGGTGACCGGCCGCTGACCGCAGTGATCCACTCCGCGGGCGTGCTCGACGACGGCGTCGTCGAGTCGCTCGACGGCGAGCGGCTGGCGCGCGTGATGGCGCCGAAGGCCGACGCCGCATGGCACCTGCACGAGCTGACGCGCGAGCTCGACCTGTCGGCATTCGTGCTGTTCTCGTCGATCGCCGGGACGATCGGCGCGCCCGGGCAGGCGAACTACGCGGCCGCGAACTCGTTCCTCGACGCGCTCGCGGGCAGCCGCCGCGCGGCTGGCCTGCCCGCGGTCTCGATCGCATGGGGCCCGTGGGAGCAGGAGGCCGGGATGGCGGCCACGCTCGACGACGCCGACCGGTCGCGGATCGGCCGCGGTGGGATTGAGGCGCTGTCGTACGAGCAGGGGCTCGAGCTACTCGACGTCGCGATCGGCCGCGAGGAGCCGCTGCTCGCGGCGGCCGAGATCGACACGGCGGCGCTGCGGCCGCTGGCGCGTGCGGGGCTGCTGCCGCCGATTCTCGGCAAGCTCGTCCGGATACCGGCGCGGCGCGGGCCGGCGGTCGTCGCGGGCCTGCTCGCGCAGAAGCTCGCCGAGGTCCCCGAGGAGGAGCGCGACGCGCTCGCGCTCGAGCTGGTGTGCGGCCACGTCGCGGCGGTGCTCGGGCACGCTTCGGCGGACGCCGTCGATCCGTCCAAGGCCTTCATGGACCTCGGCTTCGACTCGCTGGCGTCGGTCGAGCTGCGCAACCGGCTCAGTCAGGCCAGCGGCTTGCGCCTGCCCGCGACGCTGGTCTTCGACTACCCGACGCCGGCGGCCACCGCCGCGCACCTGCGCGCCCGGATCGACGCGAGCAGCACTGTGCGCGCGCCGATCCACGAGCAGCTCGACAAGCTCGAGGCGATGGTCGCCGCCGTCGACGGCGACGACGAGCGCGCGGAGGTCGAGGCGCGGCTGCGTGCGCTCGCAGCGAAGCTGCCCGCCGCTCCCGCCGCGGAGGACGACGAGCGGCTCGTCGAGCGAATCCAGGCCGCCGGCGCCGACGAGATCTTCGACCTGATCGACGCCGAGCTCGGCACCCCCGATGACAGCTGATCGCAACGTGACACGAGAGGACTCCCCAAAGTGACCGACGACGCCAAGCTGCTCGACTACCTGAAGCGGGTCACGGTCGACCTGCACCAGACGCGCGAGCAGCTGCACGAGCTCGAGGAGCGCGACAGCGAGCCGATTGCGATCGTCGGTATGAGCTGCCGCTACCCGGGCGGCGTCGACTCCCCGGCCGAGCTGTGGAAGCTGGTCAACGGTGGCGCGGACGCGGTCGGCGAGTTCCCCACGGATCGAGGCTGGGACGTCGACGCGCTCTTCGACCCGGACCCGGGCAACCCGGGGACCACATACGTGCGTCACGGCGGCTTCCTCGATGCGGCCGGCGACTTCGACGCGGCGTTCTTCGGGATCGGGCCGCGCGAGGCTTTGGCGATGGACCCTCAGCAGCGGCTGCTGCTCGAGGGCGCCTGGGAGGCATTCGAGAGCGCCGGGATCGATCCGCGCTCGCTGCGCGGCAGCGGGACCGGGGTCTTCGCGGGACTGATGTACCACGACTATGGGGTGGGAGCGTCGAGGGCGGCGCTGGAGGAGGTCGAGGGCTACCTCGCCACGGGCGGGTCGGGCAGCGTCGCGTCCGGACGCGTCGCCTACGTGCTCGGCCTTGAGGGTCCGGCGGTGACGCTCGACACGGCGTGCTCGTCGTCGCTGGTGACCATTCACCTCGCCTGCCAGGCGCTCCGCCGCGGTGAGTGCGAGCTGGCGCTCGCCGGCGGCGCGACGGTCTTGTCGACGCCGGTCACCTTCCTGGAGTTCAGCCGCCAGCGCGGCCTGTCGCCGGACGGGCGCTGCCGGGCTTTCTCGGCCGCCGCGGATGGGGTCGGTTGGGGAGAGGGCATGGGACTGCTTGTGCTGGAGCGTCTGTCCGATGCCGAGCGCAACGGCCATGAGGTGCTGGCTGTGGTGCGTGGCAGTGCGGTCAACCAGGACGGTGCGAGCAACGGGTTGACGGCGCCGAACGGTCCGTCGCAGGAGCGAGTGATCCTGCGGGCGCTGGCCAACGCGGGGCTGGCGCCGGCGGACGTGGACGTGGTCGAGGCACACGGGACCGGCACTCCTTTGGGCGATCCGATCGAGGCGCAGGCGCTACTGGCGACCTATGGTCAGAACCGCGCCGGCGGGCCGCTGCGTCTTGGTTCCGTGAAGTCGAACATCGGCCATACCCAGGCCGCGGCCGGGGTGGCCGGCGTGATCAAGATGGTCGAGGCGTTGCGCGCGGAGGTGTTGCCGGCGACGTTGCATGTGGATGAGCCGTCGCCGCACGTCGACTGGTCGGCGGGCGAGGTCGAGCTGTTGACGGAGGCGGTGCGGTGGCCAGCGGGTGAGCGGGCGCGGCGTGCGGGTGTGTCGTCGTTCGGAATCAGCGGCACGAATGCGCATGTGATCGTCGAGGAGTCGCCGGCCCAGTCGGGCGCGGAGGTCGCCGACCAGGCCGATCCAGGCGGGACGCGCGAGTTGGCGGCGGTGCCGTGGGTGTTGTCGGCGAGGACGCCGGAGGCGCTGGCCGGGCAGGCGAGCCGGCTCGCCGCGCACGTCGAGGCGGGTGGTCTCGGCCCGGTCGATGTCGGCTTTTCGTTGGTGTCGGGGCGCGCGGTGTTCGATGAGCGTGCGGTTGTGGTGGGCG
>CAZVRI010000079.1:0-4910 GCA_964629855.1 uncultured Thermoleophilaceae bacterium | reverse complement strand
GGGCGCCGATCGCGACGAGCTGCTCGCGGGTCTCGATGCGTTGGTGTCGGGTCGGTCGGCGGCGAACGTGGTTGCGGGATCGGTCTCGGGGCGTGGTGTGGTCGGGTTTGTGTTCCCGGGTCAGGGTGCGCAGTGGGCGGGGATGGCTGTTGAGCTGTTGGACGCCGAGCCTGCGTTTGCGGAGTCGGTCGCGGCGTGTGAGGCGGCGTTGGCGCCATTCGTGGACTGGTCGCTGACCGAGGTTCTGCGCGGCGAAGACGACGGTTGGCTCGATCGGGTGGACGTCGTGCAGCCCGCGTTGTGGGCGGTGATGGTTTCGCTGGCTGGGTTGTGGCGGGCGCGTGGTGTGGAGCCGTCGGTTGTCGTTGGTCATTCTCAGGGCGAGATCGCCGCCGCGTGCGTCGCGGGTGGACTGTCGTTGGAGGACGGCGCACGCGTCGCGGCGCTGCGCAGCAAGGCACTGGTGGCGCTCGCGGGCAAGGGCGGGATGGTGTCTGTCTCGCTGAGCGCGGAGAAGGTCGCGCGACTCTTGGAGCCCGGTGGCGATCGTCTGTCGCTGGCGGCGGTCAACGGTCCGGGGTCGGTCGTCGTGTCCGGCGATCCGGAGGCGCTGGACGAGCTGCTTGCGACGTGTGAGCGGGAGGGTGTCGAGGCGCGACGGGTCGCGGTCGACTACGCCTCGCACTCGGCGCAGATCGAGACGATCCGCGACGAGCTGCTCGAGGCGCTCGCTGACATCTCGCCGCGCAGCGGCGAGCTGCCGTTCCACTCGACGGTCACCGGCGAGTTGCTCGACACCGCCGAGTTGGACGGCGAGTACTGGTTCCGCAACCTGCGCCAGACGGTTCTGCTCGAGCCCGTCGTCTCGTCGCTGGTTGCGGACGGCATCGGGACGCTTGTCGAAGTCAGTCCGCATCCGGTGCTGACAGGCGCCTTGACTGGTGCCGTTGAGGCGGTCGAGGGTGCTGCGACGGCGGTCGTCGGGACGCTGCGCCGCGGCGACGGCGGCCCGGCTCGGTTCACGGCCTCGCTCGCGCAGGTGTGGGTTGCCGGCGGCACGGTCGATTGGGCCGCGCTCTACGACGCCACCGGTGCCGAGCGCGTCGCCCTACCGACCTATGCCTTCCAGCGCGAGCGGTTCTGGCTTGCGTCTGGTGTCGATGGTGGCGATCCCGCTGCTCTTGGCCAGTTGGGCAGTGACCACCCGCTGCTCGGCGCGGCGGTCGCGGTTGCCGGCGGTGAGCAGATGATCTTCACCGGGCGGTTGGCGCTCGACACCCATCAGTGGCTCTCCGACCACGTCGTCGCGGGGACGGTCCTGCTGCCCGGCGCGGCCTTCGTCGAGCTGGCGCTGCACGCCGGCGGACAGGTCGGTTGTGGGGTGCTCGAGGAGTTGACGTTGGAGGCGCCGCTGGTGCTTCCTGAGCGTGGTGGTGTTCAGGTCCAGCTCGCGTTGGGCGCGCCGGACGAGAGTGGTGCCCGTGAGGTCGTGGTCTACGCCCGCGCTGAGGGCGATGAGATCGGGGAGTGGACGCGTCAGGCGAGTGGCGTGGTCTGCGCCGGTGAGTTGGACGAGGGCGGTGTGGTCGCCGAGCTCGGCGCTGTTTGGCCGCCGGAGGATGCCGAGGCGGCGGACGTCGAGTCCGTGTATGACGCGGTGGCTGGGATCGGGCTCGAGTACGGCCCGGCGTTCCAGGGCTTGCGCGCGGCGTGGCGGCGCGATGGCGAGGTCTTCGCCGAGATCGAGCTCGACGAGGCGCAGGCGCGTGAGGCGGGCCGCTATGGCGTCCATCCGGCGCTGCTGGACGCGGCGCTGCATGCCGCTTTCGTCGCTGCTGGCGAGGGCGGTTTGCAGCTTCCCTTCTCGTGGTCTGGCGTTCGCATCGGGCGGACCGGTGCCGCTTCGCTGAGGGTCTGCGTCACGGTCGAAGACGAGCGGCTGTGTGTCGTTGCGGCCGATGCCGACGGTGTCCCGGCGCTGGCTGTCGAGGGTCTCAACGTGCGTCCGTTCGACGCTGGCGGTCTGCGTGCCGCGGCGGGCGCGGATGCGGGCTTGTTTGCGATCGAGTGGGTCGCTACGCCGGCCGACGGCGTTCGCGCGCGGTCGGTTGCGGTGCTCGGCGGGCTGGAGGTCGAGGGTCTCGACGCTGAGCGTCATGCGGATCTGGCCGAGCTGCTCGACGCCTTGGGCGAGGACGGCGCTGTTCCCGCGGCGGTTCTGGTTCCGGCCGTCGGCGACGACGAGTCCGGACCGGACGCCGTGCACGCCGCGGCCGAGCGCGCGCTCGGACTGGTCCAGGGCTGGTTGGCTGACGCGCGCCTCGTCGACTCGCGCCTTGTCTTCGTGTCGTCCGAGGCGGTCGCCGCCGGTGGCTTGGGAGCGGCCGATCTGTGTGTGGCTGCGGTCTGGGGCCTGTTGCGCTCGGCGCAGTCGGAGAATCCCGGCAGCTTCGGCATCGTCGACGGCGAGGGCCCGCTGTCTTGGGAAGGGATCGCGCCTGCTGTGACCGGTGACGAGCCGCAGGTGGCGGTGCGTGACGGCGCGCTGCTGGCGCCACGCCTGACCCGCGCGGGTGTCGCCGACGACGGCGGGCGCCAGGACGCCGGATACGGCTCGGGGACGGTCCTGGTTACTGGCGGCACCGGTGGTCTTGGTGGCCTCGTCGCGCGTCATCTCGTGGCTGAGCACGGCATCGAGAGCCTGTTGCTGGTCAGCCGCTCCGGCCGCGACGCGGCGGGCGCCGTGGAGCTGGTCGCCGAGCTCGAGCAGGCGGGTTGTGCGGTCGCGGTCGAGTCCTGCGACGTCAGCGATCGCGCCGAGTTGGAGCGCGTGCTCGAGGCGGTGCCGGCCGGCCGTCCGCTCAGTGCCGTTGTTCACGCCGCGGGTGTGCTTGACGATGGCGTCGTCGGGTCGCTCGACGGCGAGCGGCTGCGGCGCGTGATGGAGCCGAAGGTCGACGCGGCCTGGCACCTGCACGAGCTGACGCGCGAGCTCGACCTGTCTGCCTTTGTCCTGTTCTCGTCGGTCGCGTCGACGTTCGGCGCGCCGGGCCAGGCCAACTACGCGGCCGCCAACGCGTTCGTCGATGCGCTTGCTGTCGAGCGGCGGGCTCAGGGCCTCCCGGCGGTGTCGGTCGCGTGGGGCCTGTGGGAGCAGACGTCCGCGATGACTGGCGATCTCAGCGCCGCCGATCTAGCGCGCGTCAGCGTGCTCGGCGCGCCGCTGACCGACGAGCGTGGTCTCGAGCTGCTCGACCGTGCGCAGCATGCCGGCGAGCCGCTGCTCGCCGCGCTGGAGCTCGACGTGGCGGGTCTGCGTCCGCTCGCGCGTGCGGGGATGCTGCCGCCGGTGCTGAGCGCGCTGGTCCGCGTGCCGCGTCGGCGTGGTCCCGCGGCGTCGGGGTCGCTTGCGCGCAAGTTGGCGGCGGTTCCCGAGAGCGAGTGGGACGGTGTTCTGCTCGAGCTGGTGCGTGGCCATGTCGCGGCGGTGCTCGGGCACGAGTCGGCTATCGCCGTCGATCCGCAGCAGACCTTCAAGGACCTCGGCTTCGACTCGCTCGCCGCCGTCGAGCTGCGCAACCAGCTCGGCCAGGCCAGCGGCCTGCGTCTGCCCGCGACGCTGGTCTTCGACTACCCGACGCCGTTGGCGGTGGCAGCGATGCTGCGCGAGCGCGTTGCCGGCACGGCAAAGACGGCCGTGGCCGCACGCCGTTCGGCGGCGCGTGACGGCGAGCCGATCGCGATCGTCGGCATGAGCTGCCGTCTTCCGGGCGGTGTCGGCTCGCCGGACGAGCTGTGGGAGCTGCTCGCCTCGGGTCGTGACGGCATCACGACCTTTCCCGAGCGGCGCGGCTGGGATCTCGACGGCCTCTACGATCCGGATCCCGGCGCGTCGGGGACCAGCTACTCGCGCGAGGGTGGTTTCGTCCACGACGCGGACACCTTCGACGCTGGCCTGTTCGGGATCGGCCCGCGTGAGGCGCTGGCGATGGATCCGCAGCAGCGGTTGCTGCTGGAGGCGGCGTGGGAGGCGTTCGAGGACGCCGGGATCGATCCGCGCTCGCTGACTGGGAGCCAGACCGGCGTCTTCGCCGGAGTCATGTACCAGGACTATGCGGCGGGCGCGGGCATCGAGGCGATCCGCGCGGTCGAGGGCTACATCAGCACCGGCAACTCGGCGAGCGTGGCATCGGGCCGACTCGCCTATGTGTTCGGCCTGGAGGGCCCCGCCGTCACTGTCGATACCGCGTGCTCATCGTCGCTGGTCGCACTGCACCAGGCGTGCCAGGCGCTGCGCCAGGGCGAGTGCGACATGGCGCTCGCCGGCGGCGCGACGGTTCTCTCGACGCCAGTCCCGTTCACGGAGTTCAGCCGTCAGCGCGGCCTCGCGCCGGACGGCCGCTCGAAGGCGTTCGCGGCCGCCGCTGACGGTGTCGGCCTGGCTGAGGGAGTTGGCCTGCTGCTCGTCGAGCGGCTGTCCGACGCACAGCGCAACGGGCATGAGGTGCTGGCTGTGGTGCGCGGCAGCGCGGTCAACCAGGACGGTGCCAGCAACGGCCTTACCGCCCCTAACGGTCCGTCGCAGGAGCGAGTGATCCGCCAGGCGCTCGCCAACGCGGGTCTGTCGCCGGCCGACGTCGACGCCGTAGAGGCGCATGGCACGGGCACCACGCTCGGCGATCCGATCGAGGCGCAGGCGTTGTTGGCGACCTACGGCCAGGACCGCACGGACGGTCCGCTGCGGCTGGGGTCGGTCAAGTCGAACATCGGTCACACGCAGGCCGCGGCCGGGGTGGCCGGGGTGATCAAGATGGTCCTCGCGCTGCGCGAGGGCGTACTGCCGCGCACGCTGCACGTCGACGAGCCGTCGCCGATCGTCGACTGGGAGATGGGTGAGGTCGAGCTGCTGA
>CAZVRI010000078.1:0-9748 GCA_964629855.1 uncultured Thermoleophilaceae bacterium | reverse complement strand
GAGATGGACGGCTTCGAGGCCAACGAAGGCGTCATCATCATCGCCGCGACCAACCGCCCCGACATCCTCGACCCGGCGCTGCTGCGTCCGGGCCGCTTCGACCGCCAGATCGTCGTCGACCGTCCCGACCGCAAGGGTCGCGCGAAGATCCTCGAGGTCCACACGCGCGGCAAGCCGCTCGCGAAGCACATCGACCTCGACAACCTCGCCGCCCAGACCCCGGGCTTCACCGGCGCCGACTTGCAGAACCTCGTCAACGAGGCCGCGCTGCTGTCGGCGCGGATCGGCAAGCGCGAGATCGACCACCTCCAGCTGGAGGAGGGGATCATGCGCGTGATCGCAGGTCCCGAGAAGAAGACGCGCGTGATGAGCGAGAAGGAGCGGCGGATCACCGCGTACCACGAGATGGGCCACGCGCTCGTCGCGCACTTCCTCGACAACACCGACCCGGTCCACAAGATCTCCGTGATCTCGCGTGGCCAGGCGCTCGGCTACACGATCTCGCTGCCGACGGAGGACAAGTTCCTCACCACGCGCGCGGAGCTGCAGGACACGATGGCGATGACACTCGGCGGCCGTGCCGCCGAGGAGCTGGTCTTCAGCGAGGTCACCACGGGCGCCTCGAACGACATCGAGAAGGTCACCGCGACCGCGAAGCAGATGGTCATGCGCTTCGGCATGTCCGAGAAGCTCGGGCCGCGCGTCTTCGGTCACGACCAGGGACAGCCGTTCCTGGGCCGCGAGTACTCGTCCGAGCCGGACTACTCGGATGACGTCGCGCGCGAGATCGACGACGAGATCCGTCGCGTGGTCGAGGAGGCGCACCAGTCGGCGCGCGACATCCTCGAGCAGCATCGCGACGACCTCACCAACACTTCCGAGATCCTGCTGCGGCGGGAGACGATCGAGCGCGAGGAGTTCATCCAGCTGCTCGAGGGCAAGAGCGAGCTCGACGTCTTCGGCCCGGACGAGCCGGTGCTGCCGTCCGGCAGCGAGCCGGAGGGCGCCGAGGAGCCGGCTGCCCGCAAGCCTGAGCGGGGCCCGACTCCGCTACCGCGGCCGGGACTCGCCGGCGGCGGCGCCGCCGACTGACCTTGACGTCCGCGTACGCCGTGATGGGCGTCGTCAACGTGACGCCCGACTCGTTCTCGGATGGCGGGCTGTTCCTCGACGCCGACGCCGCGGTCGCCCACGGCGAGCGCCTGGCGGGCGATGGCGCCACGATCCTCGACGTCGGCGGCGAGTCGACCCGGCCTGGGGCGGAGCCGGTGTCGGAGGAGGTCGAGCTGGAGCGGGTGGTGCCGGTCGTCGAGCGGCTTGCCGCGTCCGGCTCGGCACGGATCTCGATCGACACCTCGAAGCACGCCGTGGCGGAGGCGGCGCTCGCGGCCGGAGCGACGATCGTCAACGACGTCTCGGCCTTCCGCTTCGCTCCGGAGCTGGCGGGGCTCGTCGCGGACCGTGGCGCGGTCTGCTGCCTGATGCACATGCTGGGCGAGCCACGGACGATGCAGCGCGACCCCCGCTACGACGACGTCGTCTCCGAGGTCAAGCGGTTCCTCGAGCAGCGGCTGGCCTTCGCCCTGGCGGAGGGCGTCCGTGAGGAGAACGTCTGGCTCGACCCCGGAATCGGCTTCGGCAAGACGGTCGAGCACAACCTCGAGCTGCTGCGACGGCTGGACGAGATCTGCGCGATCGGCCGCCCGGTTGTCGTCGGGACGTCGCGCAAGGGCTTCCTCGGTCAGATCACCGGGCGGCCGGAGGGCGACCGGCTGGCGGGAACGATCGCGACCAACGTCATGGCACTGGAGCGCGGCGCGGCCGTCTTCCGCGTCCACGACGTGCGCGAGGTTGGGGATGCGCTGACGGTGGCTGCTGCTACGGTCGGGCGGTCCGGCGGGCTGGCCGCCGATCAGCCCCAAGGAGACCGCAGATGATCGACGACCGCGATCCGATCGATCCCGACGACGATCTCGATGACGATCTCGACGAGCGCGACTTCGACGACGACGACGAGATTCCCGAGCCCACCGTCACGGTGGAGATCACCGGGCTCTCGCTCTACACCCAGCACGGCGTCTCGGCGGCGGAGCGCGAGCTCGGCCAGCGGCTGGTGATCGACGTCGCGTTCGAGCTGGCCGACTGCGACGCGATGGTCACCGACCGCGTCGAGGACACCGTCGACTACGCCGAGGTCTGCGAGCAGGTGGCGTTGGCCGCCCAGGAGCGTTCGTACCGCACGCTCGAGCGGCTCTGCGCGGCGATCTGCGACCGCCTGATGGAGCGCTACGGCGCCGATTCGGTGCGCGTCAAGGCCGCCAAGCCGGAGCCGCCGATCCCGCTGCCGGTCGACGAGGTCTCGGTAGAGGTCTGGCGTGAGGGCTAGCCGCCGCAAGCAGCCGGCTCTGCCGGATGCGCGCGGATGAGGTGATCCGGTGCTGCGGCGCGGTTATCTCGGCCTCGGTTCGAACGAGGGCGACCGGCTCGGCGCGCTGCGCGCCGCCCGCGAGGAGTTGGAGCGGCGTGGCGTCGCGGTCGTGGCGAGCTCGTCGGTCTATGAGACGGCGCCGCAGGGCGAGGTGCTCGACCAGCCGGACTTCCTCAACGCCTGCCTGACGATCGAGACCGACCTCGACCCGGAGCAACTGCTCGACGCTTGCAAGGAGGTCGAGCGCGCGCTCGGGCGCGTCCCCGGCGGTCCGCGCCACGGTCCGCGACCGATCGACGTCGACGTGCTGCTGCTCGGCGACCTCGTCCACGAGTCCGACCGCCTCACCCTGCCGCACCCCGAGGTCAGCGCCCGCCGCTTCGTGCTCGAGCCGCTGCTCGAGCTGGAGCCCGAGCTGGCCCTTCCCGACGGCACTTTGCTGGCCTCACGGCTTGGGGATCTCGCGGACCAGCCGGTCAGACGCCTCACGCCCCCCTAGACGGGGGGAATCACGGTCGCGGGACTGGGTAAACCACGTACAGGTGGCAATCCTGGACCCATGACGTTCACCGAGACAGCGAACTTCCGTGGTGACGATCAGATCTGCCTCGTCGAGGCATCGCTCGCCTGCCGCGTCTGCCTGTCGGGCCAGATCGACTGGTCGCTGCGGGTCGAGGACTGGGATCACGAGGTCGTATGCCACTGCCGTGCGTGCGGTGACGAGCGCGTCGTGTCGCTGACCGGCGACCAGGCATTGCGGCTGGCGCTTCAGCAGGGCGCCGAGTAGCCACGGCGCGCCGGCTGCTGTAGACCTTCCATATGGCCGAGGTCTCGTCGAACGTAACCGCGACTGAGCCGCTGGACACGATGGTGGAGCTGCTCTCCGGCCTGGACGCCGACGGGAGCAGCGGCGGCCGGGCCTTCTACGACCGCCTCTGCGAGGCGATGTGTCGCCTGACCTCGATGGAGCGCGCCGGCCTGTTGCTCTACGAGGAGGCGCGCCGGATCGTCGTGCCCGCCGGCAGCTACGGCTTCGAGGACGAGCTCGTCGGCGGTGTGCACGGCACGCTCGAGGAGACGCCGATCGCTCAGCGGGCGTTCGCCGAGGACCGTGTCGTGCAGACCGTCGGCGACCTCGAGGGCCAGGTCCCGGCGCGCTACGCCGCGCTGCCGGGGATAACGACGATGACCTGCACGCCGGTGTCCGCGGGCGGGCGCTGGCTCGGCGTCATCTTCGCCGACCGCGGCGGGCCGCTGTTCGAGCTGACCGAGCGCGAGAGCCACACGATGTGGACGCTCGGCAAGACGGCCGCGCTGGCGGCCAGCGCGCGGATCGCCGCCACCCAGCACGAGCGCGCGCGACTGCTCTCCGAGCGCGTCGACCTGGCCCGCGAGGTCCACGAGCGCGTCATGCAGCGACTGTTCGGCGTCTCGCTCGTGCTCGGCGCCGAGACCGAGCTGACGCCCGAGGAGCGGCGCCGCTGCGCCGACGAGATCCAGGCCGCGGTCGCCGACCTGCGCCACGCGCTCGCGCGCCCCGTGGCGCCGCCACGGCCCGACATCGGCGCGACGCTGCGCGAGGAGCTCGACCGGCTCGGCTCGAGCTACGAGGGGCCGCCGCTGCAGATCGAGTGGGACCCGGCCGTCGAGGTCCCGCCGGAGCTCGAGCAGCTGTCGCAGTCGGTGCTCGCCGAGGCGCTGCGCAACGTCCAGAAGCACTCCCAGCCGACGCGCGTCGACGTCCGCATCGGCGCCAGCGACGGCACCTTCGTGCTCGAGGTCGTCAACGACGGCGTCGACAGCTCGCGCCGTGGCCGCGGCGCCGGCATGGGGCTGCGGCTGGCCGCTCTCGACGCGCTGCAGAGCGGCGGCGTCGTCGACTTCGGCCCGACGGGGGAGAGCGACCACGACTGGCGGGTGCGGCTCGTCGTCCCGATCGCGGAGGACGACCGGTGAACGACTACGCGATGGATCGCCGCCGGCTGCGTGTGCTGATCGTCGACGACCACGAGGTAGTCCACTGGGGCTTCCGCCTGCTGCTCACCGAGCAGTCGTGGGTCGAGCGCTGCCTGACCGCCCGCAACGGCGAGGAGGCACGCGAGCTGGCGCGTCGCTACGAGCCGCACGTAGCGCTCGTCGACCTGTTCGTGGGCGAGGAGTCCGGCGCTGAGATGTGCGACGCGCTCAAGCGGGAGTCGCCGACCACACGCGTGCTGCTGATCTCCGGCGCCGGCTGGATCTCCCCGCAGGCGGCCAAGGCCGCCGGAGCCTCGGGCTTCGTGTCGAAGGACTGGGGGGCCGACGAGGTCGCCGCCGCCGTGCGCGCCGTCGGCAACGGGCGCACCGTCTTCGCCGCCGCCAAGGAGCAGCCGCGCGCGCCGCTGTCGCCGCGCGAGCGCGACGTCCTCGGCCTGCTCGTGACCGGAGCGACCAACCGCGAGATCGCCGCGCAGCTCCACCTCTCGCCGCACACCGTCAAGGAGCACACCAGCAGCGTCTACCGCAAGCTCGAGGTCCGCAACCGGGCCGAGGCGGTCCAACGTGCGGAGCGGTTGGGCCTGACGGCCTGACAGCCGGCGAGCCCGCGATAATCGCGCGATGCTCTTAGCGGTCGACGTCGGCAACACCCAGACCCATGTCGGGCTGTTCCGGGACGAGGACCTGCTCGAGCACTGGCGCTTTCACACGTCGCGGACCGCGACCGCCGACGAGCTCGCCGTCGTGATCGGCGGCCTGCTGCGGCTGCGCGAGAACTCGCTGCGCGACATCGACGCGATCGTCGTCTCCTGCGTCGTGCCGACGCTGGCCCAGGAGTACGACGAGGTTCGCCGCCGCTATCTCGGCGGTGGCGGTGCGCTCGTCGGGCCGGAGCTGAAGACCGGGATGCCGATCCGCATCGACGACCCGCGCGAGCTCGGCGCCGACCGGCTCGTCAACGCGATCGCCGCCTACGACCGTGTCGCCGGCCCGTGCATCGCGGTCGACTTCGGCACCGCCATCAACTACGACGTCGTCTCCGCGGGCGGGGAGTACCTCGGCGGCGTGATCTCACCTGGCGTCGAGATCTCGATCGAGGCGCTGACCCAGCGCGCCGCCGCGCTGCCGAAGGTTCGGCTCGAGCCGCCGCGCGCCGCGATCGGCAAGGGGACGCGCGAGGCGATCCAGTCCGGGGTCATCTACGGCTACGCCGGCCAGGTCGACGGACTCGTCGCCAGGCTGCGCGAGGAGCTGGACGAGGAGGCGACGGTGATCGCCACCGGCGGCTGGGCGCACGCCATCGTTCCGCACTGCGAGCAGGTCGACGAGCTCGACGACCTGCTGACGCTCAAGGGCCTGCGTCTGATCTGGGAGAAGAATCGTCCGTAAGCTTGGGGAGCTATGCGCTCTCTGAAGGACCCCTGGACGCTCGCCGGCATCGAGCTGCCGAACCGGCTCGTGTTGGCTCCGCTGGCCGGCATCGGCAACTGGTTCGTGCGCTTGCAGGCCAAGCGGCATGGGGCGGGGCTGGTCGTCTCGGAGATGGTGTCCAGCTTCGGGCTCAGCTACGGCAACGAGCGGACCGTCGACCAGTTCCTGCGCATCCATCCCGAGGAGCACCCAGTCTCGATGCAGCTGTTCGGCCATGACGCCGACGTGATGCGCGAGGCGGCGGCGATGGTCGCCGAGGCCGGCGCCGACATCGTCGACCTGAACATGGGCTGTCCGGTGCGCAAGGTCTGCAAGACCGGCGCCGGCGCCGCGCTGCTCGACGATCCCGACAAGGCCGTGGCGATCGCCAAGGCGGCCGGCGAGGGCAGTGGCCTGCCGGTGACCGTGAAGCTGCGGCCGGGGCAGCGTCCCGGCGATCGCGCCGGCGTCGAACTGGCCCGGCGGCTGGTCGACGAGGCCGGCGTCGCCGCGATCTCCTTCCACCCGCGCCACGCCTCCCAGCAGCACAGGGGCAAGCCGGACTACGAGCTGGCGCGCGAGGTCGTGGAGGCGCTCGACGTCCCAGTTATCGTCTCCGGCGGCCTGCTCTCCGACGATCGCGCCCAGGAGGCCTTCGACCGCTCTGGCGCCGCCGCCGTGATGCTGGCGCGCGGCTCGCTCGGCAACCCCTGGATGTTCGAGCGGCTGCTCGGCCTGCGCGAGGGCGAGCCGACGCCCGACGAGGTGATCGACGAGCTGCGCTGGACGATCCAGCGGTGCGAGGAGCACCTCGGCGTCGACCGTGCCGGCCACTACCTGCGTAAGTTCTATCCGTGGTACGCGGAGCGGCTCGCGCTGACCAAGAACGGCAAGCAGGAGCTGGTCACGGCGGCCACCACCGCCGACGCTCGCGTCGCGCTCGATCGCATCGCGGCGGCGGAGCTCGCTCTGAGAGCGGCCTAGAGCGCCTTTTCGGTAACGGCGAAGGCGGTTGCTACACTCACGCGCTCCCTCCGGCGGAACGGTCGAGGTTCGGGGGGTTTTCCTATGCCGAGAGAGACACTTCTTACACCGAACGGGCTAGCCGATCTGAAGGGCAAGATCGAGCACCTGTCGACGATCCGCCGTCGCGAGGTCGCGGCTCGGATCAAAGAGGCGCGTGAGTTCGGCGACATCGCCGAGAACTCCGAGTACGACGACGCGAAGAACGAGCAGGCGATGCTCGAGAAGCAGATCGCCGAGCTCGAGGAGAAGCTGCGCAGCGCGCGCATCATCGACGAGAAGAACGTCGACCTCGAGACCGTCGGCGTCGGCGTCCTGGTCCACGTCAAGGACCAGAAGACCGAGAAGTCGAACAAGTTCCAGATCGTCGGCTCGGCCGAGGCCGATCCCGCCGAGCAGCGGCTCTCCAACGAGTCGCCCGTCGGCAAGGCTCTGATCGGCCACAAGCGGGGCGACATCGTCTCCGTGCCGGTCCCCCGTGGTCCAGCTCGCAAGCTGAAGATCACGAAGATCGAGGCCGCTTAGCCCCTCCCGCATCTAGGGTGCTCCGCCGTGGATGACGATAGGCGGCAGAAGCTGGAGCAGTTGCGCGCGAGCGGCATCGAGCCGTTTCCGCACGATTACCCGGGCGTGGTCGCGTCCGCGATCGTCCGCGAGGCGCACGGCGATCTGGAGGACGGCGCCGAGACCGACGCGGCCTACCGGGTCGCGGGACGGCTGGCGGCGCGGCGCGGACATGGGGGCCAGGCATTCCTCGACGTCGTCGATCGCGCCGGCCGGATCCAGATCCAGGCGAAACGAGACGTGCTCGGCGAGGAGTCGTTCGACGCGCTGACGTCGCTCGACCTCGGCGATCTGATCGGGATCGACGGCACCGCCTTCAAGTCGCGCCGCGGCGAGCTGACGCTGCGCGCCACCGACTGGACGCTGCTGGCGAAGTCGCTGCTGCCGCCGCCGGACAAGTTCCATGGGCTCGAGGACGTCGAGACGCGCTACCGCCGTCGCGAGCTCGACCTGATCGCCAACGAGGACGCCCGCGAGCTGTTCATCCTGCGCTCGAAGGTGATCGCCGCGATCCGCCGCTGGCTCGACGCGCGCGACTTCCTCGAGGTCGAGACGCCGATCCTGCAGCCGCTCTACGGCGGCGCGCTCGCCCGGCCGTTCACCACCCACCACAACGCGCTCGACCGCGAGCTGTTCCTGCGGATCGCGCCCGAGCTCTACCTCAAGCGGCTGATCGTCGGCGGGCTCGAGCGCGTCTACGAGATCGGAAAGGACTTCCGCAACGAGGGGCTGTCGCCGAAGCACAACCCCGAGTTCACGATGCTCGAGTGGTACGAGGCCTACGCCGACTACGAGGACATCGCGGCCGAGCTGGAGGAGCTGGTCGCCTTCGTGGCCAAGGAGATCGACTACTCCGGCGAGATCGACTTCGCCACGCCCTGGAAGCGCGTGACGCTGCGCGACGCGATCCTCGAGCAGACCGGCGTCGACGTGCTCGCCCACCGCGACAGCGACGCCCTGGTCGCGGCGGCCAAGGAGCGCGGCATCACGCTCGACCCGAGCGAGGTCTGGCCGCAGCTCGTCGACGAGCTGCTGTCCAAGCACGTCGAGCCGAAGCTGAAGAACCCGACCTTCATCACGGATTACCCGGTCGAGCTGTCGCCGTTCGCCAAGGCACACCGGACGGAGCCCGGGCTGGTCGAGCGGTTCGAGTGCTTCGCCGGCGGGATGGAGTTCTCCAACGCCTTCACCGAGCTCAACGACCCGGACGAGCAGCGGGCCCGTTTCGAGGAGCAGAGCCGCCACAGCGCGGCCGGCGACGACGAGGCGCAGCCCTACGACGAGGACTTCGTCAGGGCGCTCGAGCAGGGCATGCCGCCGACCGGCGGAATCGGCATCGGGATCGACCGTTTGGTGATGTTGCTGTCGGGTAGGACCTCGATCCGCGAGGTCGTGCTGTTCCCCGCGTTGCGCACCTGACTTGCTAGCCGGACCCCGTTGTTAGACTGGGCCGTCAGCAGTATTTCCCGAAACGAAGGACTCGAGCCGTGTTTGAGCGCTTCACAGAGCGGGCCCGTCAGGTGGTCGTCCTCGCGCAAGAGGAGGCCCGGATCCTCAAGCACAACTACATCGGTACCGAGCACATCCTGCTTGGCCTGCTCCGAGAGGAGGAGGGCCTGGCTGCGCGCGTGCTCGAGTCGCTCGACATCACCGTCGAGCGCGTCCGTGCGCAGGTCGTGCGAATCGTCGGTTCCGGCGAGGAGGTGACCTCCGGCCAGATCCCCTTCACGCCACGGGCGAAGAAGGTGCTCGAGCTGGCTCTGCGCGAGGCGCTGTCGCTTGGGCACAACTACATCGGCACCGAGCACATCCTGCTCGGCCTGGTGCGCGAGAACGAGGGCGTCGCCGCCCGCATCCTGCTCGACTTCGACGCCGACTCCGAGAAGATCCGCAACGAGGTCATCCGGATGCTCTCCGGTCCCGGCGGTCGCCAGCGCCAGGGTGGCGCCCAGGGCGGCGGCCAGCAGGGCGAGGGCAAGAAGAGCTCGAAGCTGCTCGACCAGTTCGGTCGCAACCTGACCAAGCTCGCCGCCGAGGGCAAGCTCGATCCCGTCGTCGGTCGCGAGACCGAGGTCGAGCGGATCATGCAGATCCTCTCGCGCCGCACCAAGAACAACCCGGTGCTGATCGGCGAGCCGGGCGTCGGCAAGACGGCCGTCGTCGAGGGTCTCGCCCAGCGGATCACCAGCGGCGAGGTGCCCGAGCTGCTGAAGAACAAGCAGATCTACACGCTCGACCTGGCGGCGCTGGTCGCCGGCTCGAAGTACCGCGGTGAGTTCGAGGAGCGGCTCAAGAAGGTGATGAAGGAGATCACCCAGCGCGGCGACATCATCCTGTTCATCGACG
>CAZVRI010000077.1:0-9927 GCA_964629855.1 uncultured Thermoleophilaceae bacterium | reverse complement strand
CTTCTTGCGGTCGACGATCTTCAGGTAGCCGTCGTCGTCGAGCACGCCGATGTCGCCGGTGCGCAGCCAGTCGCCGTCGAACGTCTCGGCGGTCTTGTCGGGCAGGTTGCGGTAGCCGGCCATGATCCCCGGTCCGCGGACGAGGACCTCGCCGTCGCCGTCGAGCCGGATGTCGATTCCCGGGACCGCCGGGCCGACGGTTCCGAGCCTGACGCGGTCGGGCGGGTTGACGGTCGCGACGCCGCAAGTCTCGGACATTCCCCAGAGCTCGCCGACCGGGATGCCGATCGCGTGGAAGAACTCGAGCACCTCGAGCGGCGTCGGCGCGGCGCCGACGTCGACGGCGGCGACCTCGTCCAGTCCGAGCTGGGTTCGCAGCGCGGCGAACATGTTCTCGTCGGCCTTGGCGGCGGCCGCGGCGACGTCGTCCGGCACCGGCTCACCGGCCTGCTCGGCGCGGACCTTGGCGAGCGCGGCGTCGAGACCGGCCTGCGCCGGCTCGCGCTGCTCGTCGGGCAGACCGGCGACCATCGCCTCCAGCCCCGACTTGAGCTTCTCCCAGACGCGCGGGACGGCGAAGAACCAGGTCGGCCGCACCTTCGGCAGGTACTCGACGATCCGCCGCGGGTCGGGACAGATCGTCACTTCGATGCCGCGCACGACGGGCAGGTAGTAGTGCGCGCCGCGCTCGGCGATGTGCGCGGCCGGCAGCCAGGAGATGACCCGGCCCTCACCAGGACCGGGCATCGGCACGGTGTTCTCGACCGACGCGACGAGCGTCAGCAGGTTGCGGTGCGTGAGCTGGACGCCCTTCGGCGGCCCGGTCGTGCCGGAGGTGTAGATCAGCGTCAACAGGTCGTCGAGGCCGACGGCGGCGACGGTCGCCTCGACGTCGAAATCCGGGTCGAGCGCTTCCAGGTCGGCGAGCGTGCGGTCGCCTCCGGCCCCGCCGACGGTCACCACCTGCTCGACCTCCGGCAGCTCCGCGCGCGCGGCCTCGAAACGCTCCAGGTACTCGGTGTCGACGACCGCGACCTTGGCCCCGGAGTCGCGTACGACGTGGACGATCTGCTCGGGCGACGACGTCTGGTAGATCGAGAACGGCACGGCGCCGAGCGCAACCGCCCCGAGGTCGACCGGGATGAAGTCCGGGCCGTTGGGCAGCATGATCGCCACGGCGTCGCCCTTGCCGACCCCGAGCGCCGCGAGCCCGCCGGCGATCCGGGCAGCCCGGTCGCGCAGGTCGCTCCAGCCGATCGACTCGTCGTCCTCCCAGCGCAGCGCGGTCGCGTCGCCGAGCGTGGCGACGGTCGCCTCGAACGCCCGGAAGACGTTGTCGTGTGCCGGCGGCGCCAGCGGCCCGCCCGTCGATTCGTTAACGGACACCAAATCCCCCATCCGACAATCGTCCGATGTCGTTGCTCAACCCGATCGCGAACAACCCAATCACCAGCATGAAGCCGACCACCCCCGCACGCTCCATCACGCTGAACGGCACCGGCTTTCCTCCACGCAGCTTCTCGACCGCCGCCCAGAAGATATGGCCCCCGTCAAGCGGCAGGAACGGGAACAGGTTCACGATCGCCAGCGACAGCGAGATGATCGCCAGGATCGCGACGGTGTTGGCGAGGTTGTTGATGATCGTCTGGCGCGTGGTCTCGTACGAGCCCACGATTCCGCTGATGTCCTTGCGCTGCTCGGCATCGAAAATCCGCGCGGGCAGGCTCAGCGTCTGAGTCGTGATGAACCAGAAGCGGTCGAGCGAGGTTGTCGCGGCCTCGCCGGCGGGCAGCGCCTCGCGCGGACCGGCCTCGTAGCCGAATCCGAGTCGCGTCCGCTCGACACCCGCGCTGGCGTCGTACACCGGAGTCAGCTCTTCGACGATGCGCTTGCCGTCGCGCTCGATCACCAACGTCGCCGGCTCGGCCGCCTTGCAGCCGTCGGTCGGCGGGTTCTGAGCGCACTTGTGGCTCGCGATCTGCTTCGACATCGCGACCGGGTCGCCGCGGACGCCGTCGACTGAGATCAGCTTGTCGCCCGGCTGGAGGGTCGTGGCGGCCGGATATCCCTTCTCGACCGCCGCGACGCGGGCGTCGACGGGATTCGTCTCGGCGCCAATCAGGCCGAAGTAGACGAACAGCAGGATGAACGCGACGATCAGGTTCACCGCCGGCCCGGCGATGATCACCGCCATCCGCTTCCAGACCGGCTGGGCGTGGTAGGCGCGCGTGCGGACCTCGTCCGGCAGGTCCTCCGCCGGGCTCATCCCGCTGATCTTCACGTAGCCGCCCGCGGGGATCAGGCCGATCGCGTACTCCGTCTCGCCGATCTTCTTGCTCGCGAGCGTCGGCGGGAAGAAGAGCGAAAACTTCTCGACGCGCATCCCGACCCACTTGGCGACCGTGAAGTGGCCGAGCTCGTGCAGGATGACCAGCAGCGCGAAGCCGGCAAACGCCAGGAACCAGCTCATGCGGGCGCCCCCTGGCAGAGTTCGCGCGCGTGGTCGCGCGCCTCGGCGTCGGCCTTGTAGAGGTCGGAGAAGTGGCGCACGGGCCGCTCGGGTAGTGCCGCCAGCGTCTGCTCGATCACCTCGGCGATCCCGAGGAACGGCAGCTCACCGTTGAGGAAGGCGTGGACGGCGATCTCGTTGGCGGCGTTCAGCACGCACGGCGCCGTGCCCCCCGCCGCGGCCGCGTCGCGCGCCAGCTGCAGGCAAGGGAACGCCTCGTTGTCGACCGGCTCGAAGGTCAGCGATCCGACCTGCGCGAGGTCGAGCGGCTCGACCGGCAGCGCGACGCTCTCGGCGCTGTGCAGCGCGTAGGAGATCGCGATCCGCATGTCAGGCGGCCCGACGTGGGCGAGCATCGCGCCGTCGGCGAGCGTCACGAGGCCGTGGATCAGCGACTGCGGGTGGACGACGACGTCGAGCCGCTGATACGGCAGGCCGAAGAGGTGGTGGGCCTCCATCAGCTCGAGGCCCTTGTTCATCAGGGTCGCCGAGTCGATCGTGATCTTGCCGCCCATGTCCCAGGTCGGGTGGGCGAGCGCCTGCTCGGCCGTCACCTCGGCCAGCTCGGCGCGCGTACGGCCGCGGAACGGGCCGCCGCTGGCGGTGATCGTCATCCGGTCGACGCCGCCCGGCGGCAGGCCGGCGATCAGCTGGTGCAGCGCAGTGTGCTCGGAGTCGACGGGAATGATCCGCGCGCCGGTTGCCTCGGCGAGCGCCATCACCAGCTCACCGCCGACGACGAGGCTCTCCTTGTTGGCGAGCGCCAGGTCGATCCCCTCACCGAGCGCCGCGACCGTCGGGCCGAGACCGGCGGAGCCGACGAGCGAGTTGAGCACGAGGTCGCACTCGGTCTCGACGATCAGATCGATCAGCCCCTCGGCGCCGGCGAGCACCTGGCCCTCGGTCCAGCGCTCCGCCGCGCGGGCCGCGGCATCGGGGTCGGCGAGCGCGATCCGGTCGACCCCATGGGCGACGGCCTGCTCGAGCAGCGTGTCGACGCTCGATCCAGCCGCCAGGCCGACCACCTCCAGCGACTCGCTGCGAGAGATGACGTCGAGGGCCTGCGTACCGATCGAGCCGGTGGAGCCGGCGATGACGATCCTGCGCATCCGCCCCAGTCTAGGAGGCGCTTCGCGGCGCGGCGGCGAGCCGCAGCAACAGCTGCATCCGAACCGCTGCCGGAGCGAGATCGGCGGTCATGGCGTCAGCGTAGATCTCGACCAGGAAGGCGCCCGAGCCGTGCGCGACGACACCGATCAGCGCGGCGTCGAAGCCCATCTCGGCCAGCAGCTCGCGCTCGGCCGGGTCAGCCTGGAGGTCCTCGGCATGGGCGACGAAGCCGCCGACGCCGTCGCGCAGCAGTTCGGCGGTCTGCGGGAAGTCGTCGAGCCGGTAGACCTCGTTGGCGAGCCCCATCCGCAGCCCGCGCAGCCGGCTGTCGCGGTCGTCGGCGGTCGAGACCGAGCGGATCAGCGCACTGCCCCGCTCCCAGCGCGAGATCGCCCAGGCGGCGGCGTTGAGCGTCGCCGAGAAGGCGACGGCGACGGTCTCGATCCGGTCGAGCACGCGGCGGTGGCCGAGCTCGCGGTCGAGGATCCGCATCGTCCGTGCCGCGGCCGCCTCGATCTGCGGGTCGATCCGCCCGGCATGAGCCTGGCGCCGCTCGCCGAGATCGGCGGTCGTCGGCTCAGCGTCGGGGTCGGCGGTGCAGAGCCGTCCGCCGCCGCGCCGCTTGGCCGCGTACTGGGCCGTGTCGGCCGCGCGCAGCAGTTCGGCCGGCGTGCTCGCCGCGCGGGCCTCCGCGGCCCCGAATGAAAGCGACAGCGGCAGGTCGGCGTCGTCGGTGACCAGCAGCTCGAGCGCCGTGCGGGCGACTTCACTCGCGGCGTCGATCTCGCAGCCCTCGAGCAGGACGCAGAACTCGTCGCCCGCCAGCCGGCCGACGAGCGCGGCCGCCTCGGGTGCGGCGGCGGCCACCAGCGCCTCGCCGACACGGCAGAGCGCGCGGTCGCCGACATGGTGGCCGTGGGCGTCGTTGATGTCCTTGAGCCCGTCGACGTCTGCGAGCAGCAGCGTCAGCGGTCCACGCTGCGTCGCCTGCGGGTCGAGCAGCTCGTCGAGCCGCTCCTCGACGGCGCGACGGTTGGCGAGCCCGGTCAGCGGGTCCTCGTAGGCGAGTCGCGAGACGCGCGCGAAGCGCTCGCCGCGGGCGAGAACCAGCGACAGCCGGTCGGCGATCGCCTGCAGGAAGCGGGCATCGCCGGACCCAAAGCGCGGCGCACCCTTCGCCGTCGTCGCCCAGACCTCGCCCCAGACCTCGTCGTCGAGCAGGATCGGAACGCCGACGTCGGACTCCTTGCCGAGGTCCTTCAGGATCGCGACGGCCGCGGGCGATCCGTCGGGGTCGTCGACCGCGGTCCGGTACGGCTCCGCGTCGCGCAGCAGCTTCTCGACGACCGGGTTCTCCGACAGCCGGTAGATCTCATCGGCCGGGAAGCGCTCCTCCTCGGGGCCTAGCTCGCCGACGTTGATCAGCGTTCGCATCGCCTCGCGGTTCGGCTCCCAGCGGCTGATCGACAGCGAGGCCGCTCCGGTCACCTCCAGCGCCGCCTCCGCCGCCTGCTCCATCACGTCCTCGAGCCGGTAGGCATCGGCCGTGGCGGCGGCGATCCGCATCAACGCCTCGCGCTCGCCGGGAACTCTGCGGCCGTTTCCACCGACAGCGCGTAGCGCACGAGCGTGACGCTCCTGCGGCGACTGTCCCGGGCCAAGGTTTTGAGGTTGGACTGGCATCGCTACAGAACTGGTATCGGCGCGTTGGCGACCAGCCTGTAGTCCTGCCAATTGGCTGACAGGGGTGTTTTCTCGACCGGCTTAGCCGTAGCCGAGCAGCAGTGCAGCGTAAAAGCCGACGACGATCGTGAAGAAGACCGCGTCCAGGCGGTCCAGCGCGCCGCCGTGGGCACCGAATATTCGTCCGCTGTCCTTGACCTCGAGATCGCGCTTGATCGCGGACTCGAACAGGTCCCCGAGCGGCGCCGCGAGCGCGACCAGGAACCCGAGGATCAGCGCATCCCAACCGGAGAGCCAGTCCTGGTAGAGGCCCGCACACCAGAACGCCAGCGTCGCGCCGAGGATCCCGGCGATCAGCCCCTCGACCGTCTTGTTCGGCGAGATGTCGGGGGCGAGCTTGCGCCGGCCCCAGAGCCGGCCACCGGTGTAGGCGGCGGTATCGCCGACGAAGGTCGCGACCAGGACGTCGATCACCAGGCCATCACCGTGGTCGAGCGAGCGCAGGAAGACGCCGTGGGCGAGCGGCAGGCCGATCCACATGATCCCGAGCGCAGTCGCCGCCAGGCCCCAGGAGATGTTCGCCATGTTCGGGCGCGCCATCGCGAGCAGGAACGCCAGCGGCAGCGCGGCGACCATCGCGATCAGCACGTCGGCGCGCTGCTCGTAGGTGGCGAGCAGGACCATCCCGGTCACCGCCGCGTAGCCGGCGAGATCGACCGGCCGCGCCCGCCGCATCAGCCCGTACAGCTCGTTGAGCGCGACGCAGCCGAGCGCGATCAGCCCAAGCGAGAAGACGATCCCGCCCTGGACGACGATGAAGATCGCGAACAGCGCCGCCGGGATCGCCACCAGGACACGCCTGGTCAGCTCGCTCACGACGGCTCCCGCGCGCCGAAGCGGCGCTGGCGCCGGCTGTACTCGGCGAGCGAGTCCTCGAACGCCGCGCTGTCGAAGTCGGGCCACAGCTCGTCGCGGAAGACGAGCTCGGAGTAAGCGCACTGCCAGAGCAGGTAGTTCGACAGCCGCTGCTCGCCGCTGGTGCGGATCAGCAGGTCGGGCTCGTGCATCTCGGGCGCGTAGAGGCGCGCCGCGAACTCCTCCTCGGTCGTCCCCTCGAATCCGCGCGCGGCATCGAGGATCTCGGCGCGCGCCCCGTAGTTGAAGGCGACGAACATCGTGATCTTGGTGTTCGCGGCCGTCATCTGCTCGGCCCAGTCCATCTTCTGCTGGAGCTCCGGCGACACGCCCTCGCGGCGGCCGATGAAGCGCATCCGGACGCCCTCCTCGTGCAGCTCCGGCGTCTCGCTGTCGATCCGCTCGCCGAACATCTGCATCAGCCCGGCGACCTCCTCGGGCGAGCGGCGCCAGTTCTCGGTCGAGAACGAGTAGACGGTCAGCTCCTCGACACCAAGCCGCGCGGCGTCGCGCAGCCGGGCCTTGACGACGTCCGCTCCGGCGCGGTGGCCCTCGATCGGGGCCAGTCCGCGTGCCTGGGCCCAACGGCCATTGCCGTCGGTGATGATCGCGACGTAGCGCGGCGTCGCACTCATCCGGCGGTCAGACCTGGAGTATCTCGTCCTCTTTGGCCGCGAGCGACGAGTCGATCTCGGCGATCTTCTCGTCGGTGAGCTTCTGCAGCTCGGCCTCGGCGCGGTGCTCGTCGTCAGCCCCGATGTCGCCGTCCTTCTTGAGGTCGCGCAGCTCCTGCATGACCTCGCGGCGCACGTTGCGGACCGCGATCCGGCCCTGCTCCGCGATCCCGTGGACGACCTTGACGAGCTCGCGGCGGCGCTCCTCGGTCAGCTCCGGGATCGACAGCCGGATCAGGTTGCCGTCGTTGTTCGGCGTCAGGCCGACGTCGGACTCCAGGATCGCTTTCTCGATCGCCTTGATCGACCCCTTGTCGAAAGGCGTGATCGTCAGCAGCCGCGCCTCGCTGGCGGAGACGCTGGCAAGTTGGTTGATCGGGGTCAGCGCCCCGTAATAGTCGACCTGGACACGGTCGAGCAGGTGCGGGGACGCGCGTCCGGTGCGGACCGTCGCGAACTCGTGGCGGTTCGACTCGACGGACTTGCCCATCCGGCCGCGGGCGTCGTCGAGATACTCCTTTACGAGGTCATCGTCCATCGCTGCTCACCACCGTCCCCACACGCCCGCCGCAGACTATCCGGTCAATGTTGCGCTCGTCATCCATGTTGAAGACGTGGATCGGCAGGTCGTTGTCCATGCAGAGCGACAGAGCCGTCGAGTCCATCACGCCAAGCTGGCGCTCGATCGCCTCGCGGTGGGTGATCGTCGGCAGGAACGTCGCGTCCGCGACCTTGCGCGGATCGGCGTCGTAGACGCCTTCGACACCGTTCTTGGCCATCAGGATCGCCTCGGCGCGGATCTCCAGCGCACGCAGCGCGGCCGCGGTGTCGGTCGTGAAGAACGGGTTGCCGGTGCCGGCGGCGAAGATCACGATCCGGCCGCGCTCGAGGTGGCGGATCGCGCGGCGGCGGATGTACGGCTCGGCGACCTCGGAGATCGTGATCGCCGACTGGACGCGGGTCACCGCCTCCTGCTTCTCGAGCGCGTCTTGCAGCGCGAGCGCGTTGAGCACCGTCGCGAGCATGCCCATGTAGTCGCCGGTCGCGCGGTCCATCCCCTGCGCGGCGCCCTGCATGCCGCGGTAGATGTTGCCGCCGCCGACGACGACGGCGACCTCGACGCCGCGCCGCTGGACCTGCGCGACCTGGGCGGCGATCGTCTGGATCCGGGCCGGATCGGCGCCGTAGTCCAGCTCGCCCATCAGGGCCTCGCCGGAGAGCTTCAGCAGGACGCGCCCGAACGCCGCCTCACCGTCAGGCGCGTCGGCGTTCGTCGCGTCCCCCCCGCTCACGCGCTAGTCCCCGATCGCGAAGCGCGCGAAGCGGCGGATGACGACGTTCTCGCCGGTCGTCGCCGAGATCGCGGCACGCAGCTCCTCGATCGTCTTGCCGTCGTGCTTGTCGGCGTTGACGTGGGTCTGGTTGAGCAGTACGACCTCGTCGAGCCATTTCTTCATGCGACCCTCGGCGATCTTCTCCTGGACCGGCGGCGGCTTGCCCTCCCCGGCGGCCTGCTCCTGAAAGACCTTCTGCTCGGCGTCACGGTCGGCCTGCGGCACCTCGTCGACCGTCACATAGCGCGGCGCGGCGGCCGCGATGTGCGACGCGATGTCGCGGGTGAAGGCGGCGAAGTCCTCGTTGCGAGCGACGAAGTCCGTCTCGCAGTCGACCTCGACCAGCACGCCGACCTTGCCGTTGTGGTGGACGTAGCTGGTGACCAGGCCCTCCGAGGCGGCCCGCTCGCCGCGCTTGGCGGCCTTCGCCTGCCCCTTCACGCGCAGCAGCTCGATCGCCTTGTCCATGTCGCCGTCGGACTCGACCAGGGCGGACTTGCAGTCCATCATCCCGGCGCCGGTCCGCTCGCGTAGCTCCTTGACCGCGCTCGCGGTGATCGCGCTCATGACTTCGTCTCCTCCTCCGGCGAGAACGTCCGTTGCTCGGTCGCCGGAGCCGGATCGTCGTCCGGCGAGAAGCTGCGCTGCTCGGCGGGAGCCGGCGCCTCGGCCGGAGCCGCGGCGGGCTGCTCGCCCGAAGCGGCGGCGGCAGCAGCCGCCTCCTTGCGCGCCTGCTCCTCGGCCTCGCGCTTCGCGGCGGCCTCGGCCTCGACGCGGGCCTTCTCCTCGGCCTCCTTACGCGCCTGCTCCTCGGCCTCCTTGCGGGCAGCCTCCTCCTGGGCGCGGAACGCGGCGTGCTGCTCGCCGACGGTGCCGGCGATCGCCTCGATGATCAGCTTGCAGGAGCGGATCGCGTCGTCGTTGCCGGGAATCACGAAGTCGACCGGCGCGGGGTCGCAGTTGGTGTCGACCAGGCCGATGATCGGAATCTTCAGCCGCTGGGCCTCCTTGACCGCGATCGCCTCGGTCTTGAGGTCGACGACGAACATCGCGTCGGGGACGCGCTGCATGTCGCGCACGCCGCCGAGGTTGGTCGTCAGCTTGTCGTGCTCCTTCTTGGCGGCGATCCGCTCACGCGTCGGCAGCAGCTCGAGCGTGCCGTTCTCGGTCCACTCGGTCAGCTCGTGAAGCCGCTTGATGCGCTTGTTGATCGTCTGGAAGTTGGTCAGCAGACCGCCGAGCCAGCGCTGGTTGACGTAGGGCATGCCCGACGCCAGCGCGGCCTCCGCGATCGTGTCGCGCGCCTGCTTCTTGGTGCCGACGAACAGCACCGTCCCGCCGCGAGCGGCAATCGAAGCGGCGAAGTCCTGCGCGTTCGCGAGCAGACGCTCGGTCTTCTGCAGGTCGATGATGTGGATCCCGCTGCGCTCGCCGAAAATAAAGCGGCGCATCTTCGGGTTCCAGCGGCGCGTCTGGTGGCCGAAGTGAACGCCGGCCTCCAGCAGCTCCCTAAGTGATACCTGAGCCATTCGGTACTCCCTTTGATTGGTACGAGCAGAAGATCCCACCGGCCGTTTCGTGGACCCGAGCCATCCAAAGCTCGGGCAGGGCCACGCCGTCACTGGCGGGGGTAGGTGGTTGGTCAGCGGGCAAGGATACGGGATTGGGGCGTGCTTCCCGCGGGTCCTGTCTCCGATTTTGG
>CAZVRI010000076.1:0-10201 GCA_964629855.1 uncultured Thermoleophilaceae bacterium | reverse complement strand
CGGGATCGAGCGCCACATCCGCTTCGGCCACCGTGTCGTGCGCGCCGAGTGGTCTCGCCGCTGTCGCCGCGGGTTGCCTCGACAGTCCAGCGGGCGTCCGCGCTCGACCACTCGGCGCGCACGACACGGTGGCCGAAGCGGATGTGGCGCTCGATCCCGTTTTCGCGCGCGGTCTCGCGGACGTAGTCGAGGATCGACGGGCCGTCGGCGATCGCCTGCTCTCCGGTCCACGGCTTGAACGCGTAGCCGAGCGTGTGCAGGTCGGAGTCGGACCGGACGCCGGGGTAGCGGAACAGGTCCCAGGTGCCGCCGATCGCCTCGCGACCCTCGAGGATCGCGTAGCTCTTGCCTGGCAGCTTCGTCTGCAGGTGGTAGGCGGCGCCGATCCCGGACAGTCCCGCGCCGACGATCAGGACGTCGACGTGGCCCATTCCCGCTAGATCAGCTCGAGCTTCTCGTCGAACATGACCTCGCCCTCCAGGGTGCGGTGGACGGGGCACTTGGCGACGATCTGCATCAGCTTGTCGCGCTGCTCCTCGGACAGCTCCTTCGGCAGCTTGACCGCCATCTGGAAGCGCGTCGGCGAGCCGCGCTGAGCCGGCTCGTAGTCGACCTCGACGATGACGTCGCCGACGTCCCAGCCCTTGCGCTTGGCGTACATCTCCATCGTGATCGCGCTGCACGACGCGAGGCTCGCTGCGAGCAGTTCCTGGGGGTTGGGGCCGGCGTCGGTGCCGCCCACGCCCGCCGGCTCGTCGGAGGTCAGCTTGTGGCCGCCGACCTCGATGTGGTGCTTGAAGCCGCCGCTGCCGACGCGCCGCGCTACCGCCTTCATCCGGCGTCCCTGCCCTGGAACAGCTCGGGGTCGGGGCGGTCGGCGAAGCGTGCGAGCGCGAAGACCGCGTCGGCTAGCCGGTTGAGGTAGCGCAGCACCGTGTCGTCGGCGAGCTCGCCGGCCTCGTTGAGTGAGCTGACGCGCCGCTCGGCGCGGCGGATCGCCGCGCGCGCGACGTCGAGCCGTGCCGACAGCTCGTTGCCGCCCGGGATGACGAACTTCGGCGGCAGCTCGACGCGGCTCATGTAGCGGTCGATATCGCCCTCGAGCTCGACGACCATCTGCTCGGTGACCCGCGAGACGCCGTCCTGCAGGCGCTCGGCGGCGCTCGGCGCGGTCGCCAGCTCGGCGCCGGCGATGAACAGCTCGTTCTGGAAGCGCAGGATGTCGACGTAGAGCTCCGAGCCCTCCTCGGCCGCGGCGCGCGCGAGGCCGAGCGAGGAGGCGGCCTCGTCGACCGAGCCGTAGGCCTCGGGGCGGGGGGAGGCCTTGCCGACGCGGCCTCCGTACCAGAGCCCGGTCGTCCCGTCGTCGCCCTTGCGTGTGTAGATCTTCACGGGCCCTATTGCAGCAGGTTGAAGATCAGGCCAGTAGGGATCTTCGGGTAGAAGTAGGTCGACTTGGGCGGCATCGAGACGCCCGTCTCGGCGACCTCGCTGACCTGCTCGACCGGCGTGCCGCGCATGAAGAAGCCGGCGTCGTAGCGGCCGCTCTCGACGGCCTCGACCGCGTCGTCGAAGCTCTTCGAGTAGTTGAGCCCGTTGAGGTGCGAGATGTCGTCCTCGCTCATGCCGAGCGCGCCCTTCAGCACAAGCGCCTCGAGCACCGCGGTGTCGAGCCGGCGGTAGGGCTCCGGCATGTCCGCGAGCGCGGCGTCGGCGATCGCCTGGTCCTTCAGTGTCACCCGGTAGGGCTGGCGGTGGAACGAGTCCATGTAGCCGAACTGGACACGGCCGTCGGGATCGCCGGTCGGCTCGAGCTGGTCGCGCTCGATCGGCTCGACCTCGAAGTCGCGCATCAGCGTGTCGCGGATCGCCTCCTGCTTGGAGCGATCCTCTTTCAGGCCGCTCAGCATGCGGTGGGTGGGGAAGACGAGCAGACCAGGGTCGGACAGCGCGCAGAGGAACATCAGCACGTAGCGGTGATCGCCCTCGCCGCCGATCTCCTCGGCGTAGACGCGCGCCGTCTCGTAGCGGTGGTGGCCGTCGGCGATCAGCAGCTCGGCGTCGGCGAGGGCGTCCTGAAGCGCCTCGATGCGCGCCGGGTGGGCGACGCGCCAGAGCGTGTTGACGGTTCCCTCGTGGTCGGTCGCGGTCGCGAACGGCGTCTCGGCGACCGACTCCGCGAGCACCGCGGCGGTATCGCCGCGCGGGTCGGGGAAGAGGCTGAAGATGGGGGACAGGTTGGCGCGTGTCGCCCGCGTCAGCCGCAGGCGGTCCTCCTTCGGGCCGGGATGGGTCCGCTCGTGCGGCCGGATCCGTCCGGCGCCGTACTCCTCGACCCGCACCCGCGCGAAGAACCCGCGCCGGCGCTGCTGGCTGCCGTCCGGCGCCGTGTACTCCTGGTCGAGCGCCCAGAACGCCGGCTCGTCCTCCTGGACCAGCACGCCTTGATGGCGCCAGTGATCGAGCAGCGTCTCCGCGTGCAGGTACTGGTCGCCACCGTCGTCCGCCACCGGCAGATCGATCTCGACCACGTTGTAGGGCGACTTCCCAACCAGTTCCGCCCGCAGCTCCGCGTCAATCACGTCATACGGCGGCGCGATCACCCCATCCAGCGGCCCGACGACGGACTGCTCATAACGAAGCGTCTTCAGCGGCTGCACCTCGGCCATCGAGGAGGACCCTATAGGGCTAGACTGACTGTCCTCGGGACGTGGCGAAGTCTGGTATCGCACCCGCTTTGGGGGCGGGGGATCGCTGGTTCGAATCCAGTCGTCCCGATTGGAGTCAGCCGGCTGGGTGCTCGCCGGCCCATGCAACGGCGATCATTCAACCAGGCCCCCGTAGCTCAGCTGGATAGAGCAGCGGACTTCTAATCCGCAGGTCGCTGGTTCGAATCCAGCCGGGGGCGCTAGAGACTGCCTGCAAAACACAGGTTTGTGCGTCGGCCGTTACGCGCCTGTCGCAAACCGTGTCCCAAATATGTCCCGAGATTCCCGAGAGTCGGGGTCATGAGGGCGGGGATCAGCCGGCCGGTCAGCGGCCACGTGTTCCGACTCGACCGCAAGCGCGGTCCAGTCTGGTACGCCAAGTACCGCCTGCCCGACGGCCGCCAGGTCCAGCGCAAGATCGGGCCGGCATGGACCCGGCGCGGTCGGCCGGCGACGGGCTACTTCACGAAGGCGCTCGCTCAGGAGTGGCTAGACACGACGCTTGCCGAGGCGCGGCGCGGAGAGCTGGCCGGGATGATCCAGACAGGCGTGACCTTTGCCGAGGCCGCCGCCGAGTGGCTGGTCTATGTCGAGCAGCAGCGCGCCTGCAAGCCGAGGACGGTCGTCGACTACTCGAACATGGTCCGCGTCCTCAACGGGTGGTTCGGTGACCGCCGGCTCGAGGAGTTCACGCCGGAGGGCATCGAGGCGTGGAAGATGACCTTCGCCAAGAAGCGCGGGCTGTCGAACCGCACGCTCCAGAAGTACCTCGTCGCGCTGCATTCGATCTTCAAGCGGGCGATGAAGATCCACAAACTGCCGCGCAATCCGATGGCGGTCGTCGAGCGCCCGCGGCTGCCGCGTCGCGCCGGCATCGAGGTCTACTCGCGCGACGAGATCATGGCGCTGGTCGCCAACGCAGCCAACGACCAGGACGGCATCCTCTATCTGACCGCAGCCTTCACCGGCCTGCGGCGCGGCGAGCTGCTCGGCCTCCAATGGCAGGACGTCGACGTCGCCCTCGCGACGATCCGCGTCCAGCGCAACTGGACCAACGGCATGGATGGAACGCCGAAGAGCGGGCGGGGGAGGGCGGTGCCGATGATGCCCGAGGTCAGCGACGCGCTCAGCGGCCTACGCGAGAGCAGCCGCTTCGCCGGCGACCACGATCTCGTCTTCTGCGACCCGCTCGGCCGTCACCTCGGCGAGAAGTCCTTCGGCGTCCGCTACAAGGCGGCGCTACGCGCCGCCGGCCTGCGCGAACTGCGCTTCCACGATCTGCGCCACACCTTTGGTACCCACGCGATCCGCGCGGCCGATCCGCGTGAGGTCATGGAGTGGATGGGCCACGCGGACATCCAGACGACCCAGAAGTACCTGTCCTATAAGCCGCGTCGCGATGCCGCCAAGCGTCTCGCTGTGGCGTTCGACGATGCGGGAGTGTGACGGCTCGGTAACAGGCCCGCCCAGCCCCTTGTCATTTCTGCAGCCGCCATCTAGGTTGGCTGGCGTCCCATAGAAAGTGCCCCCGCACCTGTATGAGCAGGCCGGGGGCGTGGCGCCCGAGCCAAGACCCGGACGCGCCCGCACGGTATCGCCGTCGTGGTGCTTCTCGCTGTCGTGGCCTGGTCGCCTCCAACAGAAGGAGGTACCAAGATGCCCCTCATCGATCGCCCGGAGTTCCGGGCCTGGCTCGACCATCACAGCGAGCGCAAGGTCGGTCGCCCTCACGGCGAGTCGCCTGCCTGCATGACCTGCGGCGGCGAGTTGAACAAGGAGGTCAGCGCCCACGAGTGCCTTGTCTGTCTCGCTGAGCGGTTCGGCATCGAGACCGCCGAGCAGTGGATCGCTGACGTCCTAGCGGGCCTCGTCCGCGCGGCATCAGATCCGACGGTATTGGCTCAGGTGCTTGCCGAGATCGTCCCGTTCGCACGCGATGTCATCGAGCACCGCGCCCCGCCGCCCACAGGCCGCTAAGTCGCTGTCGCTGGGACGCAGGCTCCTCCCGCCTGCGTCCCGCGACACGTCCACGCACCCGCCAACTGCTCCCCGGCAATCACCACCGCTCACTCGCCCTCACTGCCCGCCGTTCATCCCTCGCCGCCGCCACGTCCCGCAACCGTCCATCGCCCACCTATTGCCCTGCCATTCGCTCAATCCCGCAGCCGTTCCAAGCACCGATTTCTCCCTTTCCGTCTCGCTCGATCCGACCCCGCCCTCCTACCCCTTCCAAAATGCATCATGGGAGGGCGGGGTCGGATCGAGCGAGACGTCCCACGCCGCTTACTAGAGCCAAAAAAATCCGGCTGCCCTACCCGCCCGAGGGGTGAAGCAATGGGTGGGTCTAGCGGTGGTGTGTGCAAGGTGAGTTCGCTCTCGGGCACTGGCCGTTACAGTGCGCCGGCATTCAACAGGGAGGGCAGGACGATGAGTCTTCAGGAGCAGATCGATGCTCGGTCACGGGAGATCCACACCGATCGTTACAGCATGTCGATCAATGAGGCGATCGCCATGTACAACGACAACGACCTGGACATTCACCCGGAGTTCCAGCGGATCTTTCGATGGACGCTTGAGCAGCAGAGCCGCCTGATCGAGAGCATCTTCCTGGGGATTCCAGTTCCCCCGATATTTGTCGCTCAACGGGAAAACGGTGTGTGGGACGTCGTGGATGGAGTTCAGAGGCTCAGCACCATCCTGCGTTTCATGGGGGAGCTTCGTGACGAGGAGGAGAACCGGGATCGGCCTGCGCCGTTGCTCCGAGGCGAGTACCTCACCGCGCTTGAGGATGTGGTCTGGTCTGAGGACACGGAGCTAGACGACGTTGAAAATGGCGCGCTGCTGGTAGCGCCCCTCGATGAGGCTCAGCGACGCTTCTTCAAGCGAGCACGGCTGGATTTCCAGATCGTCGAGAAGAAAAGCGACGATCAGGCGAAGTACGACCTATTTCAGCGGTTGAACAGCGGCACACACCTGTCCGAGCAGGAGGCCCGGAACTGCCTCGCCGTGATGATGGATCCAAGCTTTGCAAAGTGGATGGATCACCTGTCGAAGCACCCGTCGTACACCACTACCGTCGACATTTCGGAGCGCCGGGAGCAGGAGGCGTACAACGTCGAGTCAGTCTTGCGCTACCTCGCGATGGTCGGGACGGCCCAAGAGGATCTGGCTCGAATGGGCGATGTTGGAGAGTTCTTGACCGAGCGGATGCGTGCGTTCATCGAGGATTCTGGCTTCGACCGCGAGTCTGAGCAAGCGCGCTTCGAGTTCATATTTGACGCCCTTGAGACGGCCTTGGAAGACGGAGCGTTCAAACGCTACGACGAGGCGAAGGGGGTTTTTCAGGGTCGCTTCAGCATTTCGGCGTTCGAGGCGATTGCGAGCGGCCTGGCTGTCAATGAGGCTGCCTGGCGGAAGGTGGTCGACATCGACGCGCGCAGCGAAGCGTTGAGGGACTGCGCGAAGGCCGTTTGGCGGGATGAGGTCTTCCGGGAGCGTGCCGGCGGAGGCAAGGCAGCCAATCGACGCATCCCCTATATGGCTGAGGTGGGTCGGCGGCTCCTCGTGCCCCCAGCGCGCGATGCGAACGCTTGAGGACCTTCAGGATGCCCTGGATCATGAGCTAGCGTGGCGACGCGTCGAGATTCAGGCCATGCGCAGTGTGGGGCGAGGCTTGCAAGCCGTAGCGCAGGACGCCGTCTGCCGTGCGGGGGTAGCGATGCTGTATGCCCACTGGGAGGGCTATGTGCGCGCGGCCCTGGCTGCCTATCTCTCTTATGTAGCCCGCAGGCGTCTCAAGTACCGCGAGCTCAGTCCTGCATTCGTCGCGAGAGGGGTCGAGTACGAGGTCAAGCGAATAGGGGCGACAGAGACGCAGCGAGGGGTCAAGCGGGCCCAGTTCTTCATCGATAACGAGGACACCCGTGCTCGGTTCTCTCCTAAGGAGCCGGTTGACGCCCGATCGAATCTCAGCAGCGAGGTGTGCCAAGACCTGCTCGTCAGTCTGGGTCTTGACGACGGAGTCCTGAGTACCAAGCGAAAGTTGATCGACTACCACGTGGTTCAGGCGAGAAACGAGGTAGCTCACGGGAACTACCTGACGATAGCCTGGACTGACTTCGTCACTCTCCAAGACGAGGTTCTAGGCCTCCTGAGTGCTCTGCGCCTGCTGGTGTTGGACGCGGCCGAGAATCAGCAATACCGACGTTCGGCGGAGGGGTGAGCGAGCTTCGAGCACGTAGCGTGTCTCCAGAGAGCAACGCTGTCGCAGACCGCGTGACCTAGCTGGGTGCTCTAGAACCGGTCCTCCTCATCATCGCCCGCAAATCGCTGGTTCCGGCCGGGGGAGCTAGGAATCGCCTGCAAGACACAGTCTTGTGCGTCGGCTTGTAGGCCTCAAAGATCGCGCGGGCGTAACGCGATACTGAGGCGGTCGACGCCGCGGAGGAGGCGTTCATCGAGCGTGACGAGTTTGCAGCCGAGCAGTTGGGCCAGGGCGACGTACTGGGCGTCGTAGGCCTTTGCCCAGCCCAGCTGGTCGGCGAGGTCCCATGCGGCGCGGTGGAGCTTCGTTGGCGAGCGGATGCTGATCGGCGCGTTGAGGACGCGATCGCGCATCAGCTTGGCTCGGTCGGGCGTGATCTCCTTGCGCCATGCGGTCTCATGCAGGACGGAGGTCGCCTCGACGGGGAGTAGCGGTGGCGCTACTAGGTCGTGGGCGTTGAAGCGGGCGAAGCCGACCGGGTTGTGGCTGGCGGCGATCGCCACGGAGGCGTCGACGACCAACTGCATTGCTCAGTGGGCGGTACGGGAGCGGTGGATAGCGGCGACCCAGTTGAGGGCGGGCTCGCCGTTGTCGCCGGTCTTCCACTCGTCGGGGAGGTCGGCCATCGGGTAGATCTCGTTTGCGATCTGGTCCAACTCGCGTGGCTCGATCGCGTGGCGGGTGCCGACCCGCTTGGCGGGTAGCTTGCCGGAACGGATCCAGCGCCGGACGGTCTCGGGGCTGCGCCCGATTCGATCGGCGGCTTGAGCGACTGTCAGCATGAGAACCATCGTACGCCGCAGCGCGGATCGCTCGGAGGAACCGCCCGGGTGTTCGTCCGCAGCATGTCGCCAGAACGTAGTCAGCACGCCACACAGCGTATATGCTTGGCCGGATGGTTCATGGCGCGGAGGAGCAAGAGTGGATCTCGCCGCAGCGGGCGGCGGTGCGGCTGGGGTTTTCGCACGAGCATGTGCTTCTGCTGATCGACGCGGGAAGGATCGAGGCGGGCCGGACGGCGGGATCGAGCTACTGGCAGATCCCGTTGTCGGCAGTGTCGGCGTTCGAGGAGCGGATGGCTGAGGCCGACCGTTCGGCGGCCGAGTGGTCCCGCTCGCTGGACGAGCTGGGCGCACCACTGGAATGACATCTGCTCATGGACGGATTGACGACGAAACCGTGTCCCGAACCATGTCCCCAACTAGGCAAATGCGCCCTGAACCAGCTCGATCAAACGTGGCTCCATAGAGCCAAATCGACCGTACTGGATGTGCCCTTTGGCACCTTCTAATCCGCAGGTCGCACGTTCGAATCGTGCCGGGGGCGTCTTCGTGGCTAGCTGGGCGCGAGGAGGTCCCAGGTGTCGATCCCGTCGTACGCGGGATCGTCGAGCCGGGCTCCATCGCGGGCGAGTTGCGCCTGCTCGCCCGCGAGGTGATCTGCGCGGTCGTTGTTGGGGTCCCCGTTGTGCCCCCGGACCCACTCCGCGGCCACGGTGGCATGGCGGGCTACGGCGCTGTCGAGCGCCTTCCAGAGATCGACGTTCAGAACCGGCTCGCCGCCGCGCTTGCGCCAGCCGTTCTTTCGCCAGCCGTGGCGCCACTTGGTCAGGCCGTTCACGACGTACTGCGAGTCGCTGACGACCGTGACCTTCGACCCCTCCGGCGCATGTTCCAGCCCGCGCAGGACGGCTGTCAGCTCCATGCGGTTGTTCGTGGTCGACGGATCGCCCTCGGCCAGCTCCACGGTGGTGCCGTCCGCGACGACGATCGCCGCCCACCCGCCGGGGCCGTTCGGGTTGACTAGGCATGAGCCGTCCGTCCAGATCTTCACGTCGCCCGTCATCCGGTTGGCCTCTCCGTCCGCAGATTCATCGCCGCATCCTTACGCATCCTCGCGAAGCCGTTAGCGTTCTCGCGCTATGCACGACGGTGTCGATCCGGAGGAGCTGGAGGTCTGCCTGCGGGTGATCGCGGAGCTGGACGAGCTGCCGGTCGAGCATCCGGACGCTGTGGTGGTGCAGCAGGCGGTGGCAAAGCTGTTCAAGACGGTCAAGCGGCGGCGGAAGGTCGAGCGGCGCGATGCTGTGCTGGCGGCCGACCGTGCGGTGACTGCTGCGACGGCGACCGCGGCGCCGGGACGGATCGACGACGAGACGCAGGGGCTGCCGCTGACGTCGAACACGAAGGGGGCGACGGCTGGTCGGCTGATCGTGGCGCGCGCTTGCTACGTCTGCAAGGAGCGCTACCACGACGTCGACGCCTTCTACCACCAGCTCTGTCCCAGCTGCGCGGCGGAGAACCACGAGCGGCGCGAGGCGCGGACCGACCTGACCGGGCGCCGGGCGCTGCTGACGGGCGGCCGGGCGAAGATCGGGATGCACATCGCGCTGCGGCTGCTGCGCGACGGCGCCCACACGACGATCACAACGCGCTTCCCCAACGACGCCGTGCGGCGGTTCACGGCGATGCCCGACAGCGGCGAGTGGATCGACCGGCTGCACGTCGTCGGGCTCGACCTGCGCGACCCGGCGCAGGTGATCGCGCTCGCCGATTCGGTCGCCGCCGCTGGCCCACTCGACATCCTGATCAACAACGCCGCGCAGACGGTGCGGCGCTCGGCAGAGTCCTACGCGCTGCTGGCCGACGCGGAGGCGGCTCCGCTACCCGCCGGGGCGCTGCCGGAGCTGACGACCTTCGGCCGCGCCGGCAAGGTCCAGTACGCGGTCGGCGCCGGGGCGAGCGACAGTGCGGGGGAGGTGCCCGCCGCACCCGCTGGGCACTGGGCTCCGACCCCGGAGGCGCTGACCTCGCTCGCGCTGACCGCACGCTCGGCCTCGCCCGAGCGGATCGCCAGCAACCAGGCGATCGACGCCGGCGGTCTCGTCCCCGACCAGCACGCCGAGAACAGCTGGAGCCAGACCGTCGACGAGGTCGACGCCGTCGAGATGCTCGAGGTCCAGCTCTGCAACATGACCGCTCCCTTCATCCTGATCGGCAGGCTCCGGCAGGCCCTGGCCGACTCTCCCGCCCGGCGGACCTACGTGGTCAACGTCTCGGCCATGGAAGGCCAGTTCTCCCGCGGTTACAAGGGACCGGGTCACCCTCACACGAACATGGCGAAGGCGGCGCTCAACATGCTGACCCGGACCAGCGCCCAGGAGATGCTGGAGAGCGACGGCATCCTGATGACCGCGGTCGACACCGGCTGGATCACCGACGAGCGGCCG